>NZ_JAEUMO010000205.1 GCF_016793285.1 Phenylobacterium sp. | reverse complement strand
CCGCCGAAACCACCCGATCCCGAAGATCGCTCGAATAGGCTCGAACCATCCAGGCTGGCCTCCCGCCCAGCCCAGATCTTGAATCATGATCCGTCCAACACCGGAATCCCAGATTCAATCTCGCCAGATCATGCTCTAGTGTGCTTTTTGGATCTGAAGTTCGCTCGGCGCTCCGACCCGGAAGCAGGCGAACTTCAGATCCAGCACACTAGTCCGCGGCGAAGAGGGCCTCGGCGGCGGCGAGGTCCTGCACCACATGGCCCAGGGACTTGTAGACCGTGACCTGCTCGGGGCTCTGGCGGCCCGGCAGGGTCCCGGCCAGCACCTGCCCGATCTCGCCCGCGATGTGGTCGTCGTCGACGACGCCGGCGGCCCTGGCGCGCAGGAACTCGCCGCCCTGCGCCAGCACGCCCTCGCGGCTGTCGGCGATGAAGCGGGACCTGGCCACGAGGATGGCGTCGGCCTCGAGCTGGCTCGCCACCCCCGCGCCCACGAGGTTCACGTGCGTGCCTGGCCGGATCCAGTCGCCCGCCAGGATCGGCTCGCGCGACGGGGTGAGCGTGCAGACGATATCGGCCTCCCCCACCGCGGCCTCGGCCGTTTCCGCAACGGTCACCGGCACGCCGGCCTCGGGCCCGACGTGGGCGGCGAACTTCGCGGCGCCTTCGGCCGAGCGGCCCCAGACCGTGATCGCCGAGAGCTTCCTCACCTTGGAGATGGCCCGGACGTGGGTCACGGCCTGCTCGCCGTACCCCAGGAGGGCCAGGCGCGACGCCTCGGGCCGCGCCAGGGCGTCGGTGGCCGCGGCGCTGGCCGCCGCCGTGCGGATCGCCGTGATCGCGCCCGCATGCGCCACGCAGACGGGCGCGCCGCTCTCGTAGTCGAACAGCGCCACCACGCCCTGGTGCGACGGCCGCCCCCGCGCGAAGTTGTCGGGATAGACGCTGATCAGCTTGGCGCCGAACACCGCGCGTTCGCCCAGGGCGCCCGGCATGATCCCGAACAGCCGGCCCTCGGCCAGCGGGATGATCGAGCGCAGCAGTTGCCGCGTCTCGCCGGCCGAGAACGCGATCATCGCCTTGCGGACGATCGGGATGGCAACATCGTAGGTGAGCCGGGCGCGGACCTCGGCCTCGTCGATCAGGCGCATGGGGCCGACCTTATGCCTCCAGCTCGATGTCCCAATAGAGGTAGTCGAGCCAGCTTTCGTGCAGGTGGTGCGGCGGGAACTTCCGCCCCCGCTCCTGCAGCTCGTAGGCGCTGGGCCGCCGGGGCTTCAGGCGCGGGTGCATGTGCGCCTCGTGCGGCGTGCGGCCGCCCTTCTGCAGGTTGCAGCGCGCGCAGGCGGTGACGATGTTCTCCCAGGTCGTGCGCCCGCCGCGGGAGCGGGGGATCACATGGTCGAACGTCAGGTCCTCGCCCGCGCGGCAGTACTGGCAGGAGAAGCTGTCGCGCAGGAAGAGGTTGAAGCGGGTGAAGGCCGGCGGCCGGTCCTGGGCGACGTAGCTCTTCAGCGACACCACGCTGGGCAGCTTCATCGCGAACGACGGCGAGTGGACTTCCTGATCGTAGGTCGAGACGACGTCCACGCGGTCGAGGAAGACCGCCTTGATCACTTCCTGCCACGGCCACAGCGACAGCGGATAGTACGACAGCGGCCGGAAGTCGGCGTTGAGCACGAGACAGGGCCATCCCGAGGGCGGAGCCTTAAGCACCTGCATGGCAGGGCCTCCGGGCGCGCCTGATGGCGGTTATGGCGATCGACGTTTGACTGAAGACAGCACCCCAGTGACGGAAATCGACGTGACTGAGGAATCTATAGGCCCGATTCGGAGACAACTCTACGACGACGGGGCCCTTGGGCGGTTTGACAGAGCTTGCGGATGGCCTCGCCCGATCGCGAGGACGGGCGAGGCTCTATGCGCGGCGCATATGTCAGGCGCCGAGAACGACGGTGGCGCCGGCGACGGTCAGGGTCAGGCCCAGCACCGCGTAGGTCACGACCATGTCGAGCATCCTGTTCATGAGATGCGACATCGTACTTTCCTTTCTCTCCATGGGCCCGGCCGATCCGGGCCCCCTCGTCCATCCGGACGATGTTCAGATAGCACATATCTGAGCAGTGTCTAGATGGTTGATATCGCCACTTCGCTATACATTTTCGTAATGCTGGGCAGGCGACCGCCCAAACGAAAAGAGGCCCCGAAGGGCCCCTCCTCGGTTCCTGCCGGGATGGGGGCTCAGATGCCCAGGCCGACCGTGCCGCCCGCGGCCACGAAGCCGAGGAAGAGCAGGAAGGTCGGAACGAACCGGTCGAACTTCGCGAGAGACATGACACACACCTTCAGTTTGTTTCGTCTGTGGGTCCCCGGGGGAGCGGGGATGTCCTTCTGGACGAGCAATGGATAACACTATCTGAACACTGCACAGATCAGCGATTTCGCCGGACGGCTATGCAGAACCGCACATGCGCCGGGGTCCTGACGGAGGCCGACGAAAAAGGGGCCCTCGTCGGGCCCCTCCTGTCGTTTTCGACCTCGAGGAGGGGAGTCCTCAGGCGCCGAGCCCCGCGGTGGCCACGGCCGCGACGGCGCCGAGGAACAGCAGGAACGAAGGCGCCAGACGGTCGAAGAGCCGTTCGAAGTTTGCGAGAGACATGACACACACCTTTCAGTTGGAACCCCGGGGGAGCGGGGCCGTTTCTTATTTGAACAGCGCTCAGATAGGAGCGGCGACCAGGACCGTCAATGGCATCTGTACAGCGCTCAGATGTGAATTTATGGTAATGCCATGAGCGAAGCTAAAAGCGTCGAATCCCGCCCGTACCATCATGGTGACCTGAGGCGCGCCCTCGTGGAGGCCGCGCGACGCGTGCTGGAGGCGGAAGGTCCGAGCGCGCTCTCGCTCCGCGCCGTGGCGCGCGAGGCGGGCGTGAGCCCCGCGGCGCCCTACCACCACTTCAAGGACAAGGCCGAGCTGCTCGACGCCGTCGCCCACGAGGGGTGGGAGATGCTCCAGCTCGCGATGATCGAGGCCAAGGCGCGCACCGACCGCAGCCAGCATCTCACCGCGCTCGGCATCGCCTACGTCTGCTTCGCCCGCGACTATCCGGCGCTCTACCGCGTGATGTACGACGCGGCCCGCGACAAGGAGGCCCTCCCGATGGACGTGGAGGACGCCAATCCCGAAAACGGCAACGCCTACTGCATGGTGCGCGACACCATGATCGAGCACGGCGCGGACCCGAGCGCCGAGACCCACCTGGAACTCGCCACCGTCGCGGCCTGGTGCGGCGCGCACGGCCTGGCCGAGATGGCCGGCTTCAAGCAGTTCCAGCACCTGAAGGACGAGCTGGGCGGGGAACGCGCCTTCCTCGACGCCGTCTTCAGGCACATGGGCCTGTTCCCCACCCAGGCGCACGACTGCTAAGCCACGGCGGGTGTTCGCCACCCGCTTCGCGCCCTCCCCGACCGGATACCTGCACAGGGGCCACGCCTATTCGGCGCTGACCGCGTTCGAGGCGGCGCGCGCGGCCGGCGGCCGCTTCGTGCTGCGCATCGAGGACATCGACGCCACGCGCTGCCGTCCCGAGTTCGAGGCGGCGATCCACGAGGACCTGGCGTGGCTGGGCCTGGACTGGGAAACGCCGGTCCGCCGCCAGTCCGAGCACACCGACGACTACCTGGCCGCGCTGGCCCGCCTGGAGGCCGACGGCCTCCTCTACCGCTGCTTCAGGACCCGGAGGGAGATGGCCGAGGCGATGGCCTCGGCGCCGCACGGCCCGATGGAGGTGTTCCGCGGGGGGCCGCTCGCGCCGGACGAGGAGGCGCGCAGGCTCGCGGCCGGGGAGGCGTTCGCCTGGCGGCTCTCGCTCGACGCGGCCTCGCGAAGGCTAGGCGGGTTCGCCGGGCTCGACTTCCTGGACGAGGGCGAGGGCCGCGTCGCCGCGCAGCCCGAGCTCGGCGGCGACGTGGTCCTGGCGCGCAAGGACGTGGGCGTGGCCTATCACCTGGCGGTCACGGTCGACGACGCCCTGCAGGGGATCACCCACGTCATCCGCGGGCGCGACCTCTTCGAGGCGACCCATGTGCAACGGCTGCTGCAGGCGCTGCTCGGCCTGCCGACGCCCGCCTACCGCCACCACCCCCTGCTCGTCGGCCCCGACGGCAGGCGGTTCGCCAAGCGCGACAAGGCCGAGACGCTGCGGTCCCTGCGCGAACAGGGTATGACCGCCGCCGACCTTCGCAAGGAGCTGGGCTTTGGCTGAGGCCGCCGCCGCCCCGGAGCTGACCCCGAACGAGCGCTGGCAGGCGGTGGCCGTGCTGGTGATGGGCGCATGCATCATCGGGCTCTCGGCGATCCTGGTGCGGCTGTCGCACGTGGGGCCGGCGGCCGCGGGGTTCTGGCGGCTGGCCTTCGCCATGCCGCTGCTGGCGCTGATGACGCTGCGGTCCGCGGGCGGGTTCGGGCCGCCGCCGAAGATGGCGCTGCTGGCCGGCGTGTTCTTCTTCTTCGACCTCGTCTTCTGGCACTACGGCATCCGCTACACCTCGGTGACCAACGCCACGGTGCTGTCGAACCTGACGCCGGTCGTCGTCACCGCCTTCGCCTGGATCTTCCTGAAGCAGCGCCCGCGGATGCTGTTCCTGGCCGCGGTCCTCGCGGCCGTGGGCGGGGCCTGGCTGATGGCCATCGAGAAGGGCGGCGGCGGCCTGAAGAACCAGCCGCTGGGCGACCTGCTGTCGCTGATCACGGCCTTCTGGTACGCGCTCTACTTCCTGGCCATGGCCGAGGGCCGCAAGACCGAGGGCGCCAGCACGCTGATGCTGTGGGTGGGCCTCGTCGGCGCGCCGCTGCTGTTGCTGGCCGCGCTCGTGCTGCGCGAGCCGATGCTGCCCGCCGACGCCATCGGCTGGGGCGCCTGCGTGGGCCTGGGCCTGATGCACGTGACCGGCCAGGGCTCCATCGCCTGGGCGATGGGCCGGCTGCCGACGTCCACGGCGTCGGTCGTGGTGCTGATCCAGCCGGTCGTGGCGGCCATCCTGGGCTGGATCCTGTTCGCCGAAGCCATCGGCCCCCTCCAGGGCCTGGGCGCCGCGATCACGCTGGGCGGCATCGTGCTGGCGCAGTGGGCGTCGCGGAAACGCTGACACAGCCCAATGGGTGGCCCCGACAGGCCGGGCCATGGCGATCAGAGGGCGTATGCGACCCGCGCGGTCTCGATGCGGGCGAGCTTCTCGTGGAAGACGCTCCAGTCGTCGGCCTCCGAGATGAAGGCCCAGAGCGCTTCGATCTGGTCGTAGAGCAGTTCTTCGGGCTCGGCCCCGGCGAAGTAGGCGTGCGCCAGGCGTTCGGGGCGGTCGGGCGTGTAGGCGGCGATCCGCTCGCGGAAGGCGGCGAACGCTTCCTCGGCATAGAGGTCGGCGCGGGGGCCGGCCATCGCGCGATCCGCCGAGCCGCAGAACCAGTCGAAGAAGAACGGCTCCCAGCGCAGCCGCTCGCCGCCCTCGGCCATGCCCTGGAAGCTCGCCTGGACGAGCTCAGCGTCCGCCTCGGCGCTCTTCGGCTGCACGCCGAGGCGGGCGAGCATCGCCGCCATCAGCTCGGCGCGATAGGCGGGGCCGAAGCCGTTCAGGGCATCGACCAGCGGGTCGCTGTCGGTGACGAGACTGAGGCAGCCGGCCAACTGCTGGAGGTTCCAGAACACCGCCTCGGGCTGGCGGCCGAAGCTGTAGAGGCCGGCCGAGTCGAAGTACGCCGCGACGAAGTTCGGGTCCGAGTGCGGCAGGAACCGATAGGGCCCGTAGTCGAAGCTCTCGCCGGTGATGTTCATATTGTCGGTGTTGAGCACCCCATGGACGAAGCCGGCGCTCATCCAGCGGGCCGTGAGCCGCGCCGCCTTGCCGACCACTGCCTGGAGGAGCGCCGCCGGCCGGTCGTTCTGGCCTTCCAGGTCCGGATAGTAGAGGCCGATCACATGGTCGACGAGGGCCGCCACCCGGTCCCTGGCCTCGAAGAAGGCGTGGCGCTGGAAGGTTCCGAAGCGGACGTGGCTGTGGCTGAGCCGCACCAGCACCGCCGAGCGCGTCGGACTGGGCTCGTCGCCACGGACCAGCGCCTCGCCGGTCTCGATCAGCGAGAACGACCGCGACGTCGGCACGCCCAGCGCCTCCAGCATGGCGGTGGCCAGCACCTCGCGCACGCCGCCCTTCAGCGTCAGGCGGCCATCGCCCTGCCGGGACCATGGCGTCGGCCCCGAGCCCTTGGTCCCGAGATCGAGCAGCCGGTCCGTGCCCACCTCCCGCAACTGGGCGAACAGGAAGCCGCGGCCGTCGCCGAGATCGGGGTTGTAGGTGCGGAACTGGTGGCCGTGATAGCGCTGCGCCACCGGCGGGTCGACGTTGCCCGGCAGCGGCCGGAAGCGGCCGAAGTGGGCGATCCATTCCTCGTCGGTCAGCCCGTCGAGGCCCACGCTCGCCGCGGCGCGGTCGTTGCGGAACCGCAGGATCGTCTGCGGGAAATCGGCGGCCCGCACCGGATCCGAGAACTCGGGCCCCAGCGCCGGGAACTGCGGATCGGGTCGGTAGGCGGCGGACGGCGGCATGCCCCGCACCTAGCCGCGGGGCGCGCACCGGGGCAACTAGCGGATGCCCAGGAAGCCCAGAACGGCCAGCACGACGACCACCAGGCCGACCAGGTAGATGATCCCATTCATGGCGCAGCTCTCTCCTCGCGTCCCTCAGGCGCCGAGAACGCGGAGAGCGGCAGGGCCGTTCCGGCGCTATCCGATGCGCACCCCCATGGCGCCGTCCACGGGCAGGATCGCGCCCGAGATGAAGCCGGCCTCGTCGGACGCGAGGAAGAGGGCTGCGTAGGCGGTGTCCCAGCCCGTGCCCATCTTGCCGCCCAGCGGCACGCGGGCGTCGCGTTCGGCGCGGACCTCGGCGGTGGAGCGGCCGCTGGCCCGGGCGATGCCGGACACCGCCATGGGCGTGTCCATGTAGCCCATCATGATGGCGTTGCAGCGCACGCCGTAGCGGGCGTTCGACTGCGCGACGCTGGTGGTCAGGCGGTTCACCCCGGCCTTGGACACCTCGTAGGCGAGCTGGATGCCGCCCGCCCGGGCCGCCAGCGACGAGATGTTGACGATCGAGCCCGCGCCCTGCTCGCGCATCACCGGCAGCGCCGCCTTGATGGTCAGCCACATGCCCTTCAGGTTGACCGCGAGGATGCGGTCGAACGCCGCCTCCTCCAGCCGGTGGGCGGGGCCGTCGCCGCCGCCGATGCCGACGTTGTTGACCAGCACGTCCAGCCGGCCGAACCGCGCCCTGGCCTCCTCGACCACGCGGTTGCAGTCGGCGGCCCTGGCGATGTCGGCGCCGATGGCCTGGGCCGCGCCGCCCTCCTCGACCACCATGGCGGCGGTCTCCTCGGCGCGTTCGGCGACGCGGTCGACGCACAGGACCTGCGCCCCCTCGCGGGCGAACAGCAGCGCCATGGCGCGGCCGTTGCCGACCGTCTCGCCCGGCGTCTGGCCGGCGCCGACGATCACCGCGACCTTGCCCTCGAGGCGGCCTGTCACGTCAGTAGCCCTTCAGCTCGGGATCGAGCGTCTGGCCTTCGTCGAGCTGCACGCCGAAGGTGTTCAGGATCATCGAGACCTGGGTGTACTGGCCCACGGTGAAGACCAGGTCCATGCACTGCTTCTCGGTGTAGTGCTTCCGCAGTTCGGCCCACGTCGCGTCGGTGACGAAGTGGTCGGCGTGGAGTTCGTCGGAGGCCCGGATGAGCACCGCGTCGGCCGGCTTCCAGCCCGCGTCGGCGCCGCGCTTGATGGCCTCGATCTCGGCGTCGGTGAGGCCGCTCTGCAGGCCGATCCGCGTGTGCTGGGTGAACTCGTAGCCGCTCTTGCAGAGATAGCCGATGCGCAGGATCACGATCTCGCGCTCGCGGGCCGGCAGGTCGTTGCGGCGCGACAGCACGTAGCCGCCCCAGTCGTTGAACCGGCTGAGCGCCTTCGGCGAATGCGCCAGCGTGCGGAAGATGTTCAGCACGCCCATGGTCCCGTTGCGGACCGGCTTCAGCGCCTCTTCCTGGTCGGGCGTCAGCTCGTGGTCGGCGAGCGGCGCGATCCGCGGCTTGGTCAATCTCATGGCGCTTCCTCGAATGTCCGGGTCGTTCCGGGCACCTTAGAGCCGCCGCCCGATTTCGCTAGAGCGGGCCGGGACCAGTTGGTAGGCAGGGTAGATGGCGTCCCGATCCACCCTCGAATTCCTGAAGACGGAAACGGGCTCCGGGCTCCTGCTCGCGGCTTCCGCCTTCGCAGCGATCCTCTGGGCCAACTCGCCGTGGGCCGGGTCATACGACGCCCTGACCCACACCGCGGTGCCGGTGCAGGTGGGTCCGTTCGTCCAGGAGATGAGCCTCTCGGGCTGGGTCAAGACGGCCCTGATGCCGATCTTCTTCTTCGTCGTCGGGCTGGAGATCAAGCACGAGATCCTTCGCGGCGAGCTCTCGAACCCGCGGCGGCTGGCGCTTCCGATCCTGGCGGCGGCGGGGGGCGTCCTCGCGCCGGCCCTGATCTACCTGGCGATCAACAGCGCAGGCGGCGGGCGGATGGAAGGCTGGCCGATCCCGACCGCCACCGACATCGCCTTCGCGCTCGCGGCGCTGGCCATGGCCGGGCCGAAGCTGCCGGCGACGCTCAGGGTGTTCCTGCTGACGCTGGCCATCGCCGACGACCTTGTGGCCGTGGTGCTGATCGCGGCGCTCTACACGACGGAGTTGCGGTTCCCGATGCTGGCGGGCGCGGCGGTGACGACGGCGGTGCTGGCCGCCATGGGCCGCTGGCGCGCCGCGCCCTACGCCTTCTGGGCGGTCGGCGGCCTGCTCCTCTGGGGCTTTACGCTGGAGTCCGGGGTGAACACGTCGCTGGCGGGCATCGCGGCCGCCTTCTGCTTCCCGCTGGAGCCGAAGCGGCCCGGCGGCCAGGGCGCGCTGGCCGAGACGATGGAGGCGCTGCACCCCTACGTCGCCTTCCTGATCCTGCCGCTCTTCGCCTTCACGGCGGCGGGCTTCACCCTGGGCGGCGAGGGCGGCGAGGTGCTGGGACCGGTCAGCCTGGGGGTCGCCGCGGGCCTCTTCTTCGGCAAGCAGATCGGCATCTTCGGCGCGGCGGCGCTGGCGATCGGGCTGAAGTGGGCGCGGCGGCCCACCGGCGCGAAGTGGCTGGAACTCTACGGCGTCTCGGCCCTGTGCGGCGTCGGCTTCACCATGAGCCTGTTCATCGGAGCGCTCGCCTTCCCCAACGCCGACGCCGCGCATCAGACCCAGGTGCGGGCGGGCGTGGTCGCGGGCTCGCTGGCGTCGGTGCTTCTGGGCGCGATCCTGCTGCGGATCAGCGCGTCCCGGCGCGCGCGCGACGCCGACGCCTAAGACCTTCGCCTTCCCGGACCCGGACCTACCCGGGCTTCGAGGGTCTAGATCAGCCCCAGCTCGCGGGCGCGCATCGCCGCTTCGGTGCGGTTGGCGGCGCCCAGCGCGGCTATGGCGGCGGCGGTGTGGGCCTTGATCGTCGCCGGCGACAGGTCGAGGTCGCGCGCGATCTCCTTGTTGGACCCGCCGCCAGCGATCAGGCGCAGGACGTCGAGCTGGCGGTCGGTGAGGCGCGCGGCGAACCCCTCGGGCGTGAGCCTCGCCGCCGGCGCGGAAGGCGGCGCGGCGCCGCGCGTGGCGAGTTCCGCCAGCCGCGGCGGCAGGTAGCGCCCGCCCGCCAGGACCAGCCGGATCGCCGCCTCGATCACCGCGCTCTTCGACGTCTTCGGCGCGAAACCGGCGACGCCCAGCCTGATGAGGTCCAGCAGGACCGCGTCGTCCTCGTTGCCGGTGATCACCAGGATCGGCGTGCCCGGCGACGCCTCGCAAAGCCGGCGTATCCCCTCGACCGGCGTGGCGCCGGGCATGACGAGGTCGCTGAGGATCAGGTCGGGCCCGTTTGCCGCCGCCGCCCACGCCGACGGATAGTCGGCCGCCTGCACCACCTCGGCCTCGGGCCAGCCGATCGCCACCGCGCCGGTCAGGGCCTCGCGCATCATCTCGTGATCGTCGCAGATGAGGCAGGATTGCATCGACGCTGCGGCCCCCTCAGATCGCGCGCAGCTCCTGCGGAGTTGCTCGACCGCGCGAGGCGGAACGCGTCAGCCAGCTTTGTCCGGGGCGGCCGGAAGTTCAATCCAGAACGCGCTGCCGTTGCGCCAGCTCGCCTCGTAGGCGACTTCTCCGCCCATCAGCCGCGTCATGCGCCGGGCCGAGGCCAGGCCCAGGCCGAACCCGCCGCGCACCTCGTCCCCGTGGTTGGAGCCCTGCACATAGTCGTCGAACAGCCGCGGCGCGTCGGCGGCGGGGATGCCGACCCCGTCGTCGAGCACCCACAGGCGGATCCGCCCGTCGCATCGCCGCGCGCCGACCAGAACGCGCCCGGCCTTGGCGTGGCGCAGCGCGTTCACGATCAGGTTGCCCAGCGTGCGCTCCAGGAGCCCGGGATCGGCCAGCGCCTCGAGCCGGCTCGTCATCGGGGTGATCTCCACGCGGGCGAGGCGGGCCGCGGGCTCGTTCATCTCCACGACGCGCGCGATCAGCGGGCCGACCGCCACGCGCTCCACCCTTGCCTCCACCGCTCCCGACTCCAGCCGCAGGTGCTCCAGCATCCGGCGCAGGAGCTGTTCGGTGGCGTCGAAGGCCCAGGTCACACGGCGGGCCGCCGTCTGCCGGGCCGCCGTCGTCGGACTGCGCAGCACCTGGTCGAAGAAGAGACGCGCCGCCTGCAGCGGCTGGCCGAGGTCGTGGCTGGCCGACTCCAGGAAGCGGGTCTTGGCGTCGCGCTCGGCCGCCACCTGCACGAGCGCCGTCTCGGCCGCCCGCCGCGCGGCCCAGGCCTCGTCCACCGCGTTCTGCACGAACCGCTGCAGCATCATGATGGTCACGGCATACGACACGTCGAAGATCACCAGCGCCGCCGAGTACCGGGTCGGATGGACCATCAGGTAGAGGCCGATCGAGACCGGCAACGCGAGCGGCGCCAGCGGCAGCCGGCCCCGGCTCGGCGGCGGCTGGATGGTGGTCATGATGTAGACCGTGACGGTGCAGACTTGGCAGACGATGCAGGCCAGGACCACGCTCTCGCTCGCGTGGGGCATCCACAGCCAGAAGCCGCCCGACAGGAGCACGATGCCGCCCCAGACGACGAAGGGGCTGGAGAACGGCCAGGCGTTGAAGCCGACGCCCGAGGGCGGCACGGGCCGGAACAGCATCGCGATCCAGCCCAGCACGAACACCGTCGCCCAGCCCTGCACGACCAGCCGGTTCAGCATCGGCAACTGCGGCCCGATGAACCAGGGAATCGACGTGAAGGCGCCGATCACCATGGCGACCGCCATCAGGTTGATGATCACCGACTGCCACTTCGGCATACCGCGCTCCCGCCCGC
>NZ_JAEUMO010000185.1 GCF_016793285.1 Phenylobacterium sp. | reverse complement strand
GAGCCTGACCAAGTGGGGCTCGCTCGTGACGGCCACGGGCATCCTGTTCTTCACGCTTCTGTTCTGCACCCACACGGGTTTTCTGGGCTCGGCGATCTCGGCGGCGGTGCTGGCGACGCTGGGCATCTTCTTCCTGCGCTCGAAGCCGGACGCCGCAGGCGCGCACTGACGCGCGGCGCTTCGACCTGATCCGACGGGGCCTTCGCGCAAGCAGGGGCCCTGTTCGTATGCGCCGCACCCCCGACTGGCGCGCCCACGACTGGCGCGTCCGGCGCGGTGTGGTAGTGGGCGAAGATGCTGAAGCGCGCGCAGGCCTATGGCCTCACGTTCCTCTATCCCGAGCACGACACCGCCGTGGGGCCGTGCCTCACGCGGCATGGTGAGTTCGCCCGGCCGCAGCTCGACTTCTTGGTGAACCAGGCCAGCGGCGAGGCCGGCGTCTTCGTGGACGCCGGCGCCAATATCGGAACCATCAGCGTGCCGTTCGCGAGGCGACGGCCCGATTGGCGCGTCCTCGCCATCGAGGCGCATCGGGGCTTGGCGTCGATCCTGTCGGCCAATGCGCTAAGCAACGGCTGCGACCGCGTCGAGGTGATCCACGCCGCCGCCGGTCCGGACCGGCGGATCGCCGAGTTCCCGACCCTGCCGCTGGACGCCCGGGTGAACGTCGGCACCAGCAGCTTCTACGATCGCGAGACGCCGCGGCTGCCGGTGCTGATGCTGCCACTGGACCAGATCGCGCCGCCGGACACCCGGCTCGTGAAGGTCGACGTCGAGGGGCTGGAGCCGGAAGTGCTGGCTGGCGCGACCCGGCTGATCAACGAGGTCCGCCCGACGTGGTTCGTGGAGGCGTTCTACCAGGCGCACCGGGCCGGCGTGATGGAGACGTTCCTGCGGGCGGGCTACGCCGTTTACTGGTTCTACGCGCCCTGGGTCACGCGCGCGCCGCTGTCGGGGGTGAGGGCCGAGGACGACACCGTGGGCGACGCCAACTTCGTCTGCGTCCCGCCGGGCGTGGCGCCGGCCTGGGCGCTTCCGCCCGCGCGGCCCGAGGACCAGAGCTGGCCGACGGACTACGCGCTATACCCCTACCTGAAGGAATACGGCTACTAGCTGATGCTGCGATGCGGGAGAAACTGGCGCAGGCGCCAGGAAACCTGACGGGGCGGCGGCTGGACAAGCCTTGCCGGGCGCTCCTATGGTCCCGCGGCCTACTACGCTTCGGGGGATGAACGCGGACCATGGCCGTCATCGCTGTGACCAAGGAACGCCGCGCCGGTGAGACCCGCGTGGCGGCCACTCCCGAGACGGTGAAGAAGCTGGTCGGCGCGGGGTTCGAGGTGGTCGTCGAGACCGGCGCCGGGGCCGGCGCGTCGATGGCCGACGCCGACTACGAAGCCGCGGGCGCCAAGATCGCCAAGACCGCCAAGGACGCCGCCGGCAAGGCCGACGTCCTGTTCAAGGTGCGCAGCCCCGAGGCCGACGAGATCGCGGCGCTGAAGAATGGCGCGTTCGTCGCGGCCCTGCTCAACCCCTACAACGAAAAGCCCACCGTACAGGCGCTCGCCAAGGCCGGCGTCTCGGCGTTCGCCATGGAGTTCATCCCGCGGATCACCCGCGCGCAGGTGATGGACGCCCTGTCGTCGCAGGCCAACCTCGCCGGTTACCGCGCGGTGATCGAGGCGGCCGAGGCCTACGGCCGGGCGCTGCCGATGATGATGACGCCGGCGGGCACGATCGCCCCGGCCAAGGTGTTCATCATGGGGGTGGGCGTGGCCGGGCTGCAGGCCATCGCCACGGCACGGCGGCTGGGCGCGGTGGTCACCGCCACGGACGTCAGGCCCGCGACCAAGGAGCAGGTCGAGAGCCTGGGCGCCAAGTTCGTCGCCGTCGAGGACGAGGAGTTCAAGCAGGCCGAGACGTCCGGCGGCTACGCCAAGGAGATGAGCGCCGAGTACCAGGCCAAGCAGGCCGAGCTGATCACCGGCCACATCGCCAAGCAGGACATCGTCATCACCACCGCCCTGATCCCGGGCCGTCCGGCGCCGAAGCTGGTGACCGCCGCCCAGGTGGCCTCGATGAAGTCGGGCTCGGTGCTGGTGGACCTGGCCGTCGAGCAGGGCGGCAACGTCGAGGGCGCCAAGCTGGGCGAGGTGGTCACCACCAGGAACGGCGCGAAGATCATGGGCGTGCCCAACCTGCCGGCGCGCATCTCGGCCGACAGCTCTTCGCTCTACGCTCGCAACCTCGTGGCCTTCGCCGAGCTCTTCAAGACCAAGGAGGGCGCCTTCGCCCCGGACCTCGAAGAAGAGATCCTGAAGGCCGCCCTCGTCACCCACGGCGGCGCCGTGGTGAACCCGCAACTCGCCTGAGCCTACGGAGCAAGCCATGGACGTCGATCCGACGGTCTTCCGCCTCGCCATCTTCGTGCTGGCGATCTTCGTCGGCTACTACGTGGTCTGGAGCGTGACGCCGGCGTTGCACACGCCGCTGATGGCCGTCACCAACGCCATCTCCTCGGTGATCATCGTGGGCGCCCTGCTGGCCGCCGCGGCGAGCGGCTCGGGCGGCGAACTGACCGCCAACGTGCTGATCTCGAAGGGCGCCGGCGCGGTCGCCGCGGGCTTCGCGGCGGTGAACATCTTCGGCGGCTTCCTCGTCACCCAGAGGATGCTGGCCATGTACAAGAAGAAGCAGAAGTAGCCGGCCGGGGCGGGGGACTTAACCACATGGACGCGAATATCGCGGCGATCCTCTACCTCGTCTCCGGGGTGCTGTTCATCCTGGCGCTCAGGGGGCTGTCGAGCCCTGAGACCAGCCAGGCGGGCAACCGCAACGGCATGATCGGCATGGCCATCGCCGTGGGCACGGCGCTGGTCACGCTCTACACGCAAGGCGCGCTGGACGCCCTGACCGCCGGCCTGATCCTGGGCGGCGTGGCGGTCGGCGGCGGGGTCGGCGCGCTGATCGCCCGGCGCGTGGCGATGACCTCGATGCCGCAGCTCGTGGCGGCCTTCCACAGCCTCGTCGGCATGGCTGCCTGCCTGGTGGCGGTGGCGGCGATCCACACGCCCGAGGCCTACGGCATCGGCAGCTCGGGCGCGATCCACGTCAACTCGCTGATCGAACTCTCGCTGGGCCTGGCCATCGGCGCGGTGACCTTCACCGGCTCGGTGATCGCCTTCGCGAAGCTGAACGGCAACATGTCGGGCGCGCCGATCCTGCTGCCCGCACGCCACCTGCTGAACATCGCCATCGGCCTCGGCATCGTGGCGCTGATCGTGGTGCTGGTGATGAGCGGCGGGTCTGCGCTCTGGGCCTTCTGGGGCATCTTCGCGCTGGCGCTCCTGATCGGCGTGACGCTGATCATCCCCATCGGCGGCGCCGACATGCCGGTCGTGGTCTCGATGCTGAACAGCTACTCGGGCTGGGCCGCCGCAGCGCTGGGCTTCACGCTGGAGAACGTGACCCTGATCATCACGGGCGCCCTGGTCGGCAGCTCGGGCGCGATCCTCAGCTACATCATGTGCAAGGCCATGAACCGCAGCTTCGTCTCGGTGATCCTGGGGGGCTTCGGCGCCGAGGACAGCGCGGCGGCGGGCGGCAAGGTCGAGACGCGGCCGGTGAAGCAGGGCTCCGCCGACGACGCGGCCTTCATCATGAAGAACGCGTCCAAGGTCATCATCGTCCCCGGCTACGGCATGGCGGTGGCCCAGGCCCAGCATGCGCTGCGCGAAATGGCCGACAAGCTGAAGGAAGAGGGCGTGGAGGTGAAGTACGCCATCCACCCCGTGGCCGGCCGGATGCCCGGGCACATGAACGTGCTGCTGGCCGAGGCCAACGTGCCTTACGACGAGGTGTTCGAACTGGAGGACATCAACTCCGAGTTCCCGACCGCCGACGTGGCCTTCGTGATCGGAGCCAACGACGTCACCAACCCGGCCGCCAAGACCGACCCGCAGTCGGCCATCTACGGCATGCCGATCCTGGACGTGGAGAAGGCGCGCACGGTGCTCTTCGTGAAGCGCGGCATGGCGGCCGGCTACGCCGGCGTCGAGAACGAACTCTTCTTCCGCGACAACACCATGATGCTGTTCGCCGACGCCAAGAAGATGGTCGAAGGGATCGTGAAGGGGCTTTAGCCGCCCCGCTAGCCGAACGGGTCGGGCGGCGTGAGCGTGTGGCCGACGCCGGCGTTGATCGGCGGGTCCCAGTCCGCGTCGCCGGACGGCGGCGGGGGCATCGAGCCGCCGCGATGGCCGACCAGGATGTAGCCGTCGGCGACGCCGTCGCCATCGACGTCGATCTCCACGCGGACGGGGGGATTCGGCCCGACCGGCGTCGGACCGGCGGTGAGGGTGGTCGCGCCGAAGTCGAAGCTGTCGCCATCGGTGGGCGTGGGCGGACCGCCGCCGTCACGGCCGTCGCTGGCCGTCGGGGGTGAGGTCCGGTCGCCCGGACCTGTGCCGGGCCCCCAGTTCAGGTGGATGGTGCGGCCGGTCATCGTGAAGATCCGGTCCCCGTCCTCCAGCGAGAAGTCGCGGATGTAGCCGAGCATCACGTTCGGCCCGCCGCCGCGCGTGGCGGCGGCGACCACGAAGGTGTCGGCGCCCGAACCGCCTTCGACCTGCGCGCCGTCGGTGAACTCGATGCAGTCGTCGCCGGCGCCGCCCAGCAGGGTGTCGTGTCCGCCGCCGCCCTTGATGGTGTCGTCGCCCGCGCCGCCCTCGATGCGTTCGGCCGCGGTTGTGCCCACGAGCAGGTCGTCGTGATCCGTGCCGCGGATCACGACCGGCGCGGCTTCGGCCGGCGCGGCGGCGGCGACCTGCGGCTCGGCGTGAGCCTGGGCCGGCGCCGTCTCGACCGGCGTCGGCAGCGCGCGTTCCTCGACCGCGTCGGTCGTGGCGGCCGGCTCGGCGGCGCTCGCGGGCTCCGTGGCGACGGCGGCCGTCGCGGCCCCGGCGGCCTTGGAGACGACGCCCTGGGCGACGATCTCGCGATCCTGTGACGGCGCGTCGTGGATGGCCGGCGGAAGCGGTTCTTCAGCGGGCGCGGACGGCGCCTTGGGCAGTTCGGCCGCCTGGGCCTCCTCGAAGACGCCGCCGGTCTCGTAGAAGAAGGCCGTGGCGACCACCAGGGCCAGGAAGGTCTGACCTTGGCGCGCGGTGAAGGGCAGGATGGTCGCCGACTTCGGCGCCGCCATCTCCTCGGTGACGTCGAGGCGCTGGCGCAGGGCGGCGTGCAGGTCGTCGTCCTCGCCGACCGTGTCGTCGACGGCGGAGTGGACGACGAACTTGCCGTCGATGCGGGCGACATGGATCAGGACGTCGCCGTTCCCGTCGGTGACGACACACCAGGGATCGCCCTCGTCGGTGGCGCCGAAGATCACCTCGACGTCGATCCCGTGCGACGAGAGCTGGTCGGCCAGCGCCTCGAGGCGTGCGCGTTCGGCCGGCGACCAGTCGCCGCTGTCGCGCACACGCGAGATGAAGGGAACGACCTGGCCCATCGTGCTAGGAAAGCATCTCCAGGCGACCTAGCCGGTCGCGCGCGCCGCGACGGCCTCGCCGCCGAACAGCAGCCGATACAGTTCCGGTTCGTAGTAGCGCAGCAGGGTCTTGGCGAAATCGCCGGGCTCCAGACCCAGCGCCCCGGCCCAGGCGCCCTGCGTCTCGATCGGGAGCCGGCCCAACCCGCTCTCCACCTGCGAGACGAAGGTGTAGTAGCGCAGGCCCACCTTTTCGGCCAGTTCGGCCTGCGTCAGGCCGGCCTCCTCGCGCGCCGTCTTCAGCCACCGCCCGGCCTGCTGGCGCAGGACCTTGATGTGGGCGGCCTTGGCAGGATCGGTCGCGGGTCTCGGCATCGGGGGCTCCGGCAGCTTCGAAATACGCTTGCAGGCGCTTCCTCAGCCGAATAATACAGTAATTACGCAACAAATAACTACGCGACGCATAGCCGCTCGTTCCGAGCTATCACGCCAAGCTGTCTCAGGGAAGCAATGAAGCGACTGTTTGTGTCGGCGGCCGTCCTGCCGCTGCTCCTCGCCGCGCAGGCGCGCGCCGAAACGAAGATCTCGACGGCGACGACGGCGCCCGTGCGCACGTCCACCGTCGCCGGCGGCCAATCCGACGACATCAACATCGAGACCGCCGGCTCGATCGCGCCCACCGCGGCGGGCGCGGCCGTGACGGTCGACTCGTCGAACACGGTGACGGTGAACGGCGCGATCACCTTCACCGGCGTGAACGGCGCCACCGCCGTCCAGATCGCCGACGGCGTCGCCACCACGGTCGCCAACGCCGGCGCGATCAGCGTCGTCGAGGACTACACGGCCACCGACACCGACTCGGATGGCGACATCGACGGGCCCTTCGCACAGGGCTCGGCCCGGTACGGCATCCGCGCCCAGGGCGTTCAGGGCGTGACGGGCGCGATCACGAACACCGGCACGATCGGCATCGAGGGCAACGACTCGGCCGGCATCTCGCTGGAGACGCGCCTGAACGGCACGCTGACTCATCGCGGCGGCGTCACCGTGCTGGGCGACCGCGGCGTCGGTATCCGCGCCGACTCGATCTCAGGCGACGCGCTGATCCAGGGCGCCGTCTCGGTGCAGGGCGAAGGCTCGGTCGCGGTGCAACTGGGTTCGGTGGATGGTGCGGTGGTCCTGCAGGGCGCGATCACCTCGAGCGGCTATCGCTCGACCGACCGGCTGACCGACGCGGTGCGGGCCAAGCTCGATGCGGACGACCTGAAGCAGGGCGGCGGCGCCGTGAAGATCACCGGCAGCGTCGGCAGGGGCGTGCTGCTGGACCGGCCGCCGGCGGACAACTCCACCGACGACACCGACGAGGACGACGACGGCGTCGCCGACACGGCCGAGGGCACGGCCACGATCTCCTCGTTCGGCGTCGCGCCGGCCATCGACATCGGCGGGACCGGCGCCATCACCCTGGGCGCCGTGGGGACACAGGGCGACGCCTACGGCTTCGTCAACCGCGGTTCGGTCACCGGCAACGGCGTGAACGACGGGATCGCCGGCACGGCGCTGCGCATCGGCCAGGCCGGCGGCGGCCCGGTGACGCTCGTGGGCGGCATCCACAACCAGGCGGGCGCCACCATCGTCGGCCGATCGTACTCCGCGCAGTCGACGGCGATCCTGCTGAACGCCAACGCCATCGTCCCGGCGCTGGTCAACGCCGGCGTCATCGGGGCCGAGCAGAACGGCGGCCTGCACGACGCGCGCGGCATCGTCGACCTGTCGGGCGCCCTGACCAAGATCGACAACTCCGGGACGATCCAGTCGGTGGTGACGCCGGCGACCGGCGTGACCCAGACCGGCAGGGCCATCGCCATCGACGTCTCGGCCAACACCTCGGGCGTGCTGGTGCGGCAGTTCAAGGTGAACTCGGCCGATACCCCGAACATCGGCGGCGACATCCTGTTCGGATCGGGCGCCGACCGGCTCGAACTGTCGGCCGGAACCTACGCGGGAACGCTCAGTTTCGGCGCCGGCGCCGACTCGCTGCTGGTCGACGGCGGCGCGACGGCGAGCGCGATGATCTCGGACACCGAGGGCACGCTGGCGGTCGAGGTCCGCGATGGCCGCCTGGCGGTCTCGAACACCGGGACGGTCAGCCTCTCGACGCTGAACGTCGGCGCGACCGGTGTGCTGGCGGTGAACATCGACCCCACCCAGACCGGCAGCCGCTTCGACGTGGCGGGCGCCGCGACCCTCGCCACGGGCGCGCAGATCGACGTGACGCTGACGTCCCTCTCGCGCGGGCAGCGGGCGTTCCAGGTTCTGCAGGCGGCGGCGCTGTCGGTGGGCCAGACCACCGCGACGCTGGTCGGCTCGCCCTTCCTGTTCCAGGCGACCCTGCGGGCCGACACGGCCGGCGGCGCGCTGTTCGTCGACGTGCGGCCCAAGACGGCGAGCGAACTGGGCCTCAACCGCTCCGGCGCGCAGGCCTTCGCGGCGGTCTTCGAGTCGCTCGACAAGGACGACGCCATCGAACAGGCGTTCCTGAGCCAGAAGACCGACGCCGGCTTCGACGCCCTCTACGACCAGATGCTGCCTGACCATTCGGGCGGGGTGCTGATGTCGGCGGCGGCGGTCTCGGCGGCGGTGTCGCAGGCCGTGGCCATGCCCATGGCCATCGACAGGGATTCCGCGACCGGGACCTGGGCGCAGGAGATCGTGTTCAACATCCGCCGCGACCGGCAGGACGCGCAGGGCTTCAAGAGCCAGGGCTTCGGCTTCGCGGCCGGCGCCGACATGCAGGGCATCAGGAACGCCCTGGGCGCCAACGTCAGCTTCGTGA
Source organism: Phenylobacterium sp. (assembly GCF_016793285.1). GTDB lineage: Bacteria > Pseudomonadota > Alphaproteobacteria > Caulobacterales > Caulobacteraceae > Phenylobacterium. Next base: position 6,664 of record NZ_JAEUMO010000185.1, on the reverse strand, counting down.
CCACCGACGTGAGGGACCGCGGCGTCGCGGCGGGCGAAGAGCTGACGATGAACCTCTTCGGCGCCGGCCTCTACTGGCGCTACGACGGCGGGCCGCTGCAGGCGGCGGTGCGCGGCGGCCTGGGCTACGCCATGTTCAACGGCGACCGCCGGCTGACCAGCCAGACCCTCAACCTGCGCGCCCGGGCCGACTGGAACGCCTGGATGGCCGATGCCTACGCCGGCGTCTCATACGAGTTCACGGCGGGCAGCTTCTACGCCCGGCCCGAGCTGTCGGCCGCCTACCTGCGCCTGGCCGAGGGCGGCTACGCGGAGAAGGGCGGCGGGAGTGGCTTCAACCTGACCGTCGACAAGCGCACCGGCGACCTGCTGACCGGCGAGGCGCTGCTGGCGGTCGGCTGGAAGATGGGCGACGAGGTCTTCTTCGCGCCCGAGATCAAGGCCGGCTACCGCGCCAGGCTGGCGGGCGGGCCGCCGAGGACGACCGCCCACTTCGACGGCGGCGCCGATTTCACGCTGGACCCGGAGGACGTGTTCCGGGGCGGCTATGTGGTCCGCGCGGGCTTCCGCGGCGGGGCCTCGCGGGTGCTGTATTCGGTGAACGGCGGCGCCACGGTCGACGGCGACTATCAGGAGTACGATGTCCGCGCCGGGGTCCGGTTCCAGTTCTAGCGGGCGCTAAGGACTCGCCCGCGGCCCGCTTTTTGCCTAGAACGCCGCGCAATCTGGGCTCGGGTCCCGGATGGGTGCGAGCCGCAGCTTGCGGCGCGGTGGGAGTTTCGTCCTTGGCCGATGGCGAGATGAGCGCGCGCGCGAAGCGCCGGGTGGCGGAGGCCGGGATCGTGGTCGTCGCCGGCCTGTCGGCGTTCGCCGTGGCGCACGCCTCGCTGCTCGTCCCCGACAAGGCCCGCCCGATCTCGGCTCCGGCCGCAGCGGTCGCGAAGGTGGCGCCGGCGACGGCGCCGGCCGAGGACGAGGTCCTGATCGCCTTCGAAGAACCCGTCCCCGGCCGCGCGATCGTCTCGCCGTTCGGCCTGCGCCAGCTCCCCTGGGAGGGCAATGGCCGGCTGCACGAAGGCGTCGACATCTCGGCGGATTCCGGCGTGCCGGTGATCGCCGTGGCCGACGGGATCGTGACCGAGGCCGGGACCAACGGCGGCTACGGCCGCTATGTGGCGGTGAAGCACGCCGCCGGCCTGACGACCTACTACGCGCACCTGGGCGCCATCGGCGCGGGCGTGAAGCCCGGACTGGCCGTCAAGGCCGGCCAGCCGCTGGGCAAGGTGGGCTCGACGGGCGCCTCGACCGGCCCGCACCTGCACTTCGAGATCCGCGACCCGAAGGACAAGCCGCTCGATCCGGCGATGTTCCTGGGCAAGGCGTTCGCCGAGGCCGGCGACCTGCCGCTCGACAAGGCCAAGCGCTACTCGGGCCGCGTGCGGATGGCCTACGTCTCGTTCATCCCCGAGAGCAAGCGGGCGCTGATGGACGCCAGGAACGGGCCGCCGGTCCTGGTCTTCAAGCGGGCCACCACCGACGCGCAGGACGAGGCGGCCGCCACCCGCAACCTGGAAGGCAGCCTCGCCAGGGAGGCGCAGCGCCAGGAGAAGATGGAGGGCCTGAGGGGCCTTTCCATCGGGCCCGACGGCCGCCCCCGCGCCCAGCTTTCGATGTAGCGAAGGCGACCCCGGCTCCCATATCCTGCTGGGGACGAGGAGCCTTTCCGATGAAGTACAAGCAACTGGGCCGTACGGGCCTCTACGTGTCCGAGATCTGCCTCGGGACCATGACCTTCGGCGGCAACACCGACGCCGGGATCTGGAAGGCCATCGGGTCGCTGCCGCAGGGCGACGTCGATGCGATCGTCAGGCGCTCGATCGACAGCGGGGTGAACTTCTTCGACACGGCCGACGTCTACTCGTTCGGCGCCTCGGAGGCGCGGCTGGGCCAGGCGCTGAAGAACCTGGGCGTGAAGCGCAGCGACGTGGTGCTGGCCACCAAGGTCTTCGGCCAGATGGGCCCGGGCCCCAACGACCGCGGCGCCTCGCGCGGACACATCATGGACTCGGTGGCCCGTTCGCTGGAGCGGCTGCAGACCGACCACATCGACCTCTACCAGATCCACGGCAACGACAGCGTCACGCCCATCGACGAGACGCTGCGGGCGCTGGACGACCTCGTGCGCCAGGGCATGGTCCGCTACGTCGGCGTCTCCAACTGGGCGGCGTGGAAGATCGCCAAGGCGCTGGGGCTGTCGGACGCGAAGGGCTACGCGCGGTTCGAGACCCTTCAGGCCTACTACACGATCGCCGGGCGCGACCTGGAGCGTGAGCTGGTCCCGATGCTGACCAGCGAACAACTGGGCCTGATGGTCTGGTCGCCGCTGGCCGGCGGGCTGCTCTCGGGCAAGTTCGGGCCCGGCTCGAACAACCCCGAGGACGCGCGGCGCACCAGCTTCGACTTCCCGCCGGTGGAGAAGGACCGCGCCTGGGCCTGCGTCGAGGCGATGCGCGAGGTCGGCCAGGCGCACGACGTGTCGGTGGCCCGGGTGGCGCTGGCCTGGCTGCTGCAGAAGCCGCACGTGATGAGCGTGATCATCGGCGCGAAGACCGTCGAGCAACTGGACGACAACCTGGCGGCCGTCGATCTGACGCTGTCCGAGGACGAGATGAAGCGCCTCGACGCGGTGAGCGAGCTGCCGGCGGAGTATCCCGGCTGGATGTTCGGGCGGCAGGGCGGTGGCCGGGTGCCGGCGCCGTTCAAGAAGCCCGCATGAGCCTGCCGAAAGGCGCCCATCGCGGCGAGCGGATCGACATCGGCGGCCGGAGCCTGCGGGTCGTGCGCGCCGGGCCGGCGGCGACCGCCGCGCCGCTGATCGTGTGCGAGCACGGCGCGTTCGGCTGCGCGTCCGACTGGACGGTGGTGCAGGAGCGGCTCTCGGCGAAGGGCCTGCGCAGCCTCGCCTACGACCGGGCGGGCCTGGGCTACTCCGACCCGGGGCCGGAGCCGCGGGACGGCCGGGCGATCAACGACGACCTCGAGGCGCTGCTCGACAGGCTTGGCGACACCGGGCCGATCGTCCTGGCCGGGCACTCGATGGGCGGGCTGATGGTGCGGCTCTTCGCGCTGGAGCGCGACCGGCGGCCCGTGGTGGGGCTGGTGCTGGTGGACGCGGTGACGCCGGCGGTGCTGTCGCTGCCGGGCGGGCCCGAGATGGTCCACGGCTTCGGGCGGCTCTTGCAGGCCGTCAGCCACGGGGCGCGGTTCGGCCTGATGGTCCCGGTCTCGCTGGTCAGCGCCAACCTGATCGGCCTGCCGGGCGAGGCAGCGGCCGAGAAGCGCCGCATCCACGGCGCCGCCCCGCACGCGCGCGGCGCCTCGGCCGAGGTCCAGCAGTGGCCGGCGACGTCGAAGCTGGCGGGGGCGGTCGAGCTGCCGCCCGATCTGCCGGTGGCGGTGGTCACGGCCGACGGCAGGCTGCCGCCGCCGATCCGCGAGGCGCAGTACGCGCCGGCCAGGGCCTCGAAGCATGGGTTCGTGGAGCATGTGACCGGCTCGACCCACGCCAACGTGCTGGGTCCGCGCCACGCCGACGCGATCGTTCGCGGGCTCGAGCACGTTCTGAAGGCCGGGCGTTAGGCCGGCTCGCGCGGGATCAGGCCGACCGCGGCGCGGAACCGGTCCCCGACGAGCGGGAAGACTGTCGCGGCGCCGGCCGGTTCGATAACGGGGTCACCGTTCCGGGCCGCTCGAACGACCAGGCCGGGCTCATGCGCCGTGATCGCGAAGCGGCCGTCCCAGACGCGCTCCTGCCCGGCCGGAAGATCGAGCTGCTGCAAGCCGCCGCGAGCCGCCTCGCCGGGTTCGCGCGCGATGCGGAGGCGGTCGCCGTCGGCCTCGATGCGGGCGCCGGCCAGTGTCGAGACGAACCGCCCGGTCCCGACGATGGCATCGGCGGCGCGGGTGACCCGCGAACCGGACGGCAATCGCTCGCCGCCGCCGGCGCAGACGCAGGCCATGGCGATGACGCGGCGAAGCTCGCCGGCCGATGCACGCCGAACCGCCGCACGGTCGAGAACCAGGTCGCCGCCGGTCGAGACGACGTCCAGCGAGGGATGGGGCTCCGGCGCGCCCCCGGCGGGCGTGAGGGCTGCGGGCGAAACGCGTGCGCGGCTGCGGGCGTAGCGGAGGTCGGTGTTGGCGGGGTCGTCGATCCAAGTCTCGCCGAGCGCCGTCAGCCAGTCGCGCAGCTCGGTGCGCCCGGCTGCCAGCAGGGGGCGCAGCAGAAAGGCGCCGCGGCCCTGCGGCCAGACCGGCGACGGCGACCACTCGCGCGGGTCCGGCGTCGTCGAGCCCGCGGCGCGCATGGCCGCTGTCTCGATCAGGTCGTCGCGGGTGTGGCCCATCAGGATGATGCGCGCGCTGGCCTCGCGGGCCGCCTCCGCCAGCAGCCCGTGCCGCGCGCGACGGGCGGCGGCGGGTACGCCCGTGGCCGGCTTGTCACCCTCCCACGCCAGGGCGCGGAACGGGCGGCCCAGCCGCTCGGCGATCGCGGCGCAGGCTTCGGTCCACGCGGCGCCCTCGGCCTGTAGCCGGTGGTCAACGGTCAGGATCAGCAGCTCGCGGCCGCACGCGCGCGCCCAGGCGTCGGCGATCAGCGTCAGCGCCAGCGAGTCCCCGCCGCCCGACAGCGCGACGGCGATCGGGCGCGGGCTGTCGCGCAGGAGGCGGCGGTCTAGAGCGTCCGTCGCGCTGGCCTCTAGGCCGCGCACTTGGCCTGGGTGCGGACGGCGGCGGCGCGGCTGGCGACGGCGGCGGGCGCCTTGGGATAGCGGCGGCCGAGTTCGCCCAGCGTCTGGCAGGCGTCGGCGGGCTTCTTCAGCGCCACCAGCGCGCGGGAGAGTTCGACCACGGCGTCGGGCGCCCAGGCGGTCTGCGGCCAGCCGCGGATCGCGGAGATGTAGGCGCGTGCGGCGTCGGAATGCGCGCCGCGGACGCTGAGCGTCTTGCCCCACCAGTAGCTGGCCTCGTTCGCACGCGGCGCGTCGGGGTAGTTGGCGACGTAGGCCGAGAACGCGGCCTCGGCACCGTCGTAGTCGCCAGCGAGCATGAGCTGGCGCGCGGCGGTGAAGTCCTTGGCCGGGTCGCCCGCGGCGGCGACGGGCGCGGCGGCAGGGTCTTCCGGCGGGGGCGCGAGGCCGGCGGCGATCTTGCCCTCGGCCGCGGTCAGCCGCTCGGCCAGGGTCGCGAGGTCGCGCTTGAGCTGGGCGTTCTCGCGCTTCGACTGGTCGAGCTCGCGGGTGACTGTCTCGAAGTTCCCGTTCACGCTGCGCAGCGTGCTCTCGAGGTCGCCGAGCTTCTCGCTCATCTCGGCGATGCGGGCGTCGGTGTCGGCCGGCTGCACGACCACGGGCTTCCCCGTGTCGCGAAGCTGGAAGACGATCGAGCGCAGCTCGCGCAGCACCTTCTCCATGCGGTCGAGCCGCTTGGCGTCGCGCGCGTCGAGCGGGTCGGGGACCGGCAACGGCGTCTGCGCGACGGCCGGACCGGCCGCCACGAGGACGGCCAGCGCGGCGGTGGTGAGGCCTCTCTTGAGCGAGAACCGGCGACCGTTGCGCATCGGGGCCTAGCGGGCGCCCGAGACGATGGCGGTGTGGCCGTTGCGGTTCTTCTGCCAGGACTCCTCGCCGCTGCCGGCGTCGAGCGGCTGTTCCTTGCCGAACGAGATGGTGGCGATGCGGGCCGCCTCGACGCCCTGGCCGACGAGGTAGTCGCGCACGGCGTTGGCGCGGCGGGCGCCGAGGGCCAGGTTGTACTCGCGGGTGCCGCGTTCGTCGGCGTTGCCTTCGATGCGCACGTTCACCGACGGATAGCGGCGCAGCCACGCCGACTGGGCGTCCAGGATCGGCCGCGCGTCGTCGCGCACGTCGTGGCTGTCGGTGTCGAAGTAGACGCGGTCGCCCACGTTGACGACGAAGTCCTGCGCCGAGCCGGGCAGCGCGCCGGTCTGGGTCGAGGCGACCGGGCCAGGGGCGGACGGCGGCATCTGCGTCTGCGGCGCCTGCGTCTGCGGGGGCGGCGTCGTGGTGGGGAACGCCGGCTGGGCCTTCTTGGCGCACGCCCCCAGGGACGCGGCGGCGACGCCCACGAGAGCAAGCCGGACAATCGTGCGGCTGTTCAAGCTACGAACCATCAGCGTCTCCTACGGTCGAGGTTGCGAATCACTATCGCGGTCTATCGGGCTGGATTGAGGCGAAGACTAGTTAAGCAAAGGCGACCAGGCCGGATCCGATCCGGCGCCGGGGTAAGGCATCGGCTGAAGGATTCGCCCAGTGACATCCACACTCCATAACTTGGGCGGACCGCCCGGGGTTTCACGCGAGAACATCAGCACCCGGCCGTTGGGCGCCCAGGTCGGTCCTTCGTCCAGGTAGCTCGTGGTCAAGAGGCGTTCGTCCGAGCCGTCCGGCCGCATCACCCCGATGTGGAATTCGCCGCCGGTTTGCTTTGTGAAGGCAATGTAGTCGCCGGTCGGGCTCCAGACCGGCGTGGTGTAGGACCCGCCTCCGCCGGAGATCCGCCGCGCGCCCGAGCCGTCGGCGCCCATCACGTAGATTTGCGGCGAGCCGGCGCGGTCCGAGGTGAAGGCGATGCGCGCGCTGTCG
>NZ_JAEUMO010000182.1 GCF_016793285.1 Phenylobacterium sp. | reverse complement strand
CGCGCCCTCAGGGGCAAGCTGCCGATGGAACCGCGGCGCTTTTAAGTCAACTCGCCAGGGCGCGCCGCTGCGGCGAATTGGCCGGCCGCGCGAGCCTTCCCGCCTCGGTGGCGCGCCAGCGCCGTTCATTCCCCGCCAAGGCCCCGAAGGTCGCCAGGACGTCGAGACGCTTCCGGGCTTCTTCGTGATCTCGGTGACCTTGGTGGTGAAAATGAATGCGCGCCTGCGGCGGCTAGCGGGACCGCTTCAGGACGCCGCGGCCAAGCTTCATCAGCGCGTCCTTGAGCTTGCCGTCCGGCGCGTCGGCCAGCGATTTGGCGAGCTCCGCCTCCCTGGCCGCGTCCAGCGGCGCAGGCCGGCGCTTGGGCGCGGGCTCGGTCCGGTGCAGCGGCCCCTGCACGATCCTGAGCTTCTGGACCGCCTCGGGCCCCAGGAACACGTTCACCCGCGCCAGCACCTCGTGCGCCTGGTGCTGGATGATCGCCGCCGCCGGCCCCGCGACGCGGATCTCCAGCGACGAGGGCCCGCCGTTGCGGCCCTTCACCAGCTTCACGGGTTCGGTCCGCCGCGCGATCTCTGGCCCCACGATCTCGCGCCAGCGCGCGGACAGCGCACCCGCGCCCTGCCCGAACTTTCCGTCCAGCTCCCGGACATATCTGTTCAGCGCCCGGCCCGCGGGCGGCGGCGGACGCCGCTGCGGCCGTGTGCGCTTGGCGCTCAGGATCGCGCGCGCTTCTTCGAGGGTGGGCAGCCGGCGGGACACGACGCCACCCTACCGCGCAGCCCCGGCCGATGGTAGGCGGGTCCGGTGACGCCGCTCCGCGCCCAGCTCCTCGCCTGGTACGACGAGAACGCCCGCGCCCTGCCCTGGCGCGTCGGGCCGCACGACCGGGCCGCCGGCGTCCGCGCCGACCCGTACCGCGTCTGGCTCTCCGAGGTGATGCTGCAGCAGACCACCGTGCCGCACGCTTCGCCCTACTTCCTGAAGTTCACCGCGCGCTGGCCCACCGTCACCGACCTCGCCCGCGAGGACGACGGCGAGGTCATGGCCGCCTGGGCCGGCCTCGGCTACTACGCCCGCGCCCGCAACCTCCTGGCCTGCGCCCGCGCCGTCGCAGGCGAGCACGGCGGCGTGTTCCCCGACACCGAGGAGGGCCTGCGCACCCTGCCCGGCCTCGGCCCCTACACCGCCGCCGCCGTGGGCGCGATCGCCTTCGACCTGCCCACCAACGTCGTCGACGGCAACGTCGAGCGCGTGATGGCGCGGCTCTACGCGGTCGAACAACCCTTGCCCGACGCCAAGCCCGAGCTGAAGCGCCTCGCCGCGGCCCTCGTCGGCGCGGACCGCCCTGGCGACTGGGCCCAGGCGCTGATGGACCTCGGCGCCACCGTCTGCCGGCCCAAGGCGCCGCTCTGCGACCGCTGCCCGATCGCCGGGCGCTGCGCCGGCCTCGCCACCGGCGCCCCCGAGACCTACCCGAAGAAGACCGCCAAAGCCGAGCGCGCACACCGCTACGGCGTGGCCTACGTGCTCACCCGCGGCGACCAAGTGGCGCTGATCCGCCGCCCGCCCAGGGGCCTGCTCGGCGGCATGCTGGCGTTGCCCACCAGCGAGTGGCGCGCCGCGCGCTGGAGCGACGCCGAAGCGCACGCCGCCGCGCCGGCCGATGCGCCCTGGCGCGGCGTCGGCGAGGTCGAACACGGCTTCACCCACTTCACGCTGACGCTGCGCTTGCTCCGCGCCGAGGGCGATGCCGACGGGGTCATCTGGAGCCCCAGGCGCGATCTGGACGCCCTGCCGAGCGTCTTCCTCAAGGCGGCCCGCGCGGGCCTGACGAGTTTGCTCTAAGCCGGCGCCTTCTCCGTGCGCGGGAACGCCACGCTCAGCACCGCGAACGCCACGAACGACATCAGCAGCGCCGCCGCCGGGATCGCCGGCACGCCGAAGCTGGCCAGCGCCACGCCCCCCAGCGTCGAGCCCAGCGCCTGCCCCATCGAGAACACCGAGCCGTTCAGCGCCAGCGCCACCGGCGCCCCGCCGGTCATCTGCACGAGGCGCGACTGCGTCACCGGCGAGATGGAGAAGAGCGCCGTCGCCGCCACGAAGATCGCCGCCGCGACCAGCACCTGGCTGGCGAGGCCCGGCGGCAGCAGGTGGTGCGTCGCCGACCAGTGCATGCTCATGGCCAGCGACTGGAGCGCGATGCTCTGCAGGATCCACGCCTTGCCCGCGCCGCGGTCCGCCGCGCGGCCGCCCAGCCACAGGCCCATCGCCGCGCCGAACCCGATCATCGACTGGAAGACCGCGACGCCGGCCCCCGTCACGTCGGCGCCCACCCGCACGATCGGGCCGATGTAGAGGTTCAGCGTCATGTTGGCCGCGAAGGTCAGGAAACTCGTCGCGTAGAGCGGCCAGATCCCCTTCAGCTCCAGCCGGCCGCCCTCACGCTTCGGCGGCGCCGGCACCCGCGGCAGGAAGAACAGCACGCCCGCCAGCGCCAGGCCCGCCAGCGCCGCGGCCACGACGAAGGTCGCCCGCCAGTCGAAGATCGAACCCACCACGCTGCCGATCGGGATGCCGACCACGAAGGCCAGCGTCATGCCGCCGGTGACCATGGCGAGCGCCGAGCCGCGGCGTTCGGGCGGCGCCAGCGAGGCCGCCGCGACACTGGCCGACGATCCGGACAGCGCCCCCGCCACCCCGGCGATGGCGCGGACGACCATCAGGCTCCGGAAGTCGGGCGCGATGGCGCAGGCGATGTGCATGAGGACCGCCAGGCTCAGGCCGAGCAGGATGACCAGCTTGCGGTCCAGCCGCCCGAGCATCCAGGCCGCCACCGGACCCAGCACCGCGGAGGTCAGCACATAGGCGGTCTGCAACTGCCCCGCGACGGCGGTCGAGACCCCCAGGTCCGCGGCCATCGGCTCCAGCAGGCCCGCGAAGATGAACCCCGCCGACCCGAAGGCGAAGGTACACATCGTCAGCACGAAGATCCGCGGGCTGATCGCCCCCGCCCGGCTTTCCTGTGCAGCTTCCCCGACGCTCATCCGGCCAACGTGGCCGAACAGGCGGTATGGCGCCAACTGCTTTCCCCTCCGCGACGGGAAGGAAGCGACCTAGGCGATCGTCTGCGCCCGCACCTTCGCCCGCAGCACGTCGATGGGGGCGAGGCCCGCGTCGGTCTTGAAGTGCCAGTAGGTCCACCCGTTGCAGGCCGGCGCCGACTGCACCATCGCGCCCACCTTGTGGATCGAGCCGGAGAGCTCGCCCGTCACCAGGCTGCCGTCGGGCCGCACCTTGGCGGAATAGCGTCCCTGCGGGCAGTAGAGCACGTCGCCGGCCCGCAGCAGGCCCGCCTCGACCAGCGTGCCGAACGGGACCCGCGGTTCGGACTTCTTCGAGCCGGTGACGACCATCTCGCCGGGTGTCGCCGGGATCACGCGCGCGATCCGCGCCTCGGCCACCTGCACGTAGTCGGTCTCGCGCTCGATGCCGATGAACCTGCGTCCCAGCCGGCGCGCCACCGCGCCCGTCGTCCCGGTGCCGAAGAACGGGTCCAGGATCACGTCGCCCGGTCTGGTCGAAGCCATGATCACCCGGTGCAGCAGCGCCTCGGGTTTCTGGGTCGGGTGCGCCTTGGCGCCGGTCTCGTCCTTCAGCCGCTCCTCGCCCGTGCAGAGCGGCAGCGTCCAGTCCGAGCGCATCTGCAGCTCGTCGTTGGCCATCTTCATGGCGTCGTAGTTGAAGGTGTAGCGCCGCCCGCCCCGGCTCTTGGCCGCCCAGATCAGGGTCTCGTGCGCGTTGGTGAACCGCGTGCCCTTGAAGTTCGGCATCGGGTTCGACTTGCGCCAGACGATGTCGTTCAGGATCCAGAAGCCCAGGTCCTGCACCGCCACGCCGACGCGGAAGATGTTGTGGTAGCTGCCGATGACCCACAGGCCGCCGTCGTCCTTCAGCACGCGACGGCATTCCTTCAGCCACGCACGCGTGAAGCGGTCGTAGGCCTCGAAGCTCTCGAACTGGTCCCAGTGGTCGTCGACGGCGTCGACCTTGGAGTTGTCCGGGCGCAGCAGGTCGCCGCCGAGCTGGAGGTTGTACGGCGGGTCGGCGAACACGAGGTCGACCGAGCGGTCCGGGAGCTTCGCCAGCTCCTCCAGGCAGTCGCCATTCAAGATGGCGTCAAGCGGCAGCCCCATCGGCCCAACCCTCTAGGTACGGAGAACACCGTAGAATCTCGGGCCGACATGGTGAAGGCCGGGTTTACGGCCGTGGTGTACCGAAGGTTAACCCGCCCCGGGCGACCAGCGCACCCAGGCGCCGTGCGGGCTGACCTCGGCCAGCCGGCGCTCCTCGCCGCCGGGCCAGGCCGTCAGCCGCAGTTCCGTCAGCGCCAGGTTGTCCAGCGGCGGCTCCATCCGCAGCCACGCGAACGGCGCCTCCGCCGTGGCCTGCTCCGCCAGCGCCGCGATGGCGTCCTTCAGGCCCTGCAGCGTCGCGGGATCGAGGTACTGCCAGAAGATCGAGTGGTAGAGCACGGTGACGGCGCCGGCCCGCGGCCGCACCCGCCCACGCACCCAGTCGACCGCGTCCGCCGTCTCGACCCTCACGCCTTCGCGGAGCGCGACCTCGATGGCCCGCTCGCTGCGGTCGATGCGGTGGAACTGGTCGGGCCAGATGTTGGCGAGCAGGCGCCGGCGCTGCGCCGGATCGGTCAGGTCGGTCGGCCGCCGGTCGCAGGCGGCGCGCTCCGCCACCTCGATGCGCGCGTCCAGCGGCGGCAGGGCTCCGCTCCACTCGACCGGAACATCGACGGGTGAGGCCGGGTCGCCCCACTCGGCGTCGCCCAACCGATAGTGGAAGCGGTCCCACGACGCGTTCAGCCCCGCGCTCGCGCCCACCTCGAAGGCGCGGATCGGCAGGCCCGTCTCCGCCGCCAGCGTCAGGAAGCCCGCCAGCAGCACCGCCGAGCGCCGCACCTCGTTGGTCTGCGGCTCGTGGTCGAGGAAGGCGGAGAGCGCGGCGGAGTGCGGCCCGATGGCCTCGCGCGCCGCCGCCCAGGCCGCCT
>NZ_JAEUMO010000132.1 GCF_016793285.1 Phenylobacterium sp. | reverse complement strand
CCTGATCGAGAAGCGCTTCCCCGGCGAGCAGCAGAAGACGGGGCGGCAGATCACCTTCTCCACCGACCTCATCTACGACGTGCTGCGCAAGCACGAGCCCGACCACCTCCTGCTGCGCTGTGCGCGGGCGGATGCGGCGAGCGGCCTCATCGACGTGGCGCGGCTGGGTGACATGCTGGCGCGCATCTAGGGTCGCATCCGCCACGCGCCGCTGGACCACCTTTCGCCGTTCTCGGTGCCGATCCTGTTGGAGATCGGCAAGGAACGCTCGCCCGGCCAGGCCGGAGAGATGATCCTGGCCGAGGCGGAAGCCGATCTCATCGCCGAGGCCACCCAGTGAACGACGTGAGCGTGTCCGCCTTCGCCTATGCCTTCGCCGCCGCGGCGTGCGGAGGGCTGCGGACGACCGTGCGGGGCGTCGACGTGACGATGCGGGCGTCCGGCGCGCTGTGGGTCGAGAGCGAGCAGGCGCTGGTGGTGGCGGACCTCCACCTGGAGAAGGGCTCGAGCTACGCCGCGCGCGGCCAGATGCTGCCGCCCTACGACACGCGCGAGACGCTGCGGCGGCTGGCGGCCGAGGTGGCGGCGACGACGCCGCGCGTGGTCGTGCTGCTGGGCGACACCTTCCACGACCGCAAGGCCGAGGGCCGGCTGGCGGCGGACGACGCGGCGCGGCTTCGCACGCTGGCCGAAGGCCGCACGCTGGTGTGGGTGGTCGGCAACCACGACGCCGACGGGCCGCAGGCGCTGCCGGGCGAGACGGCGGACGAGCTGTCGCTGGCAGGGCTTGTCCTGCGCCACGAGCCGCAGGCGGGCCCGCAAGCCGGCGAGCTGGCGGGCCACCTGCACCCGGCGGCCAAGGTGAAGGCCCCGCGCGGGACCATCCGGCGCCGCTGCTTCGTCACCGACGGCGAGCGGGCGATCCTGCCGGCGTTCGGGGCCTACGCCGGCGGCCTGAACGTGCGCGACGCCGCCTTCGCCGGCATGTTCGTGCGCCCGCCCCTGGCCGGGGCGCTGGGGCCGCAGAAGGTGCGGGCGATCGGATGGCGGCAACTGACGGAGGACTGAGTCCTCCCCTTCCCGCCTGCGCGACAGGCAGCGGAAGTTAACGCTTCTTCGCAATCTCCCGTTAGGACTCCCCGGGCAGCCTGGGGTTTATGAAACGTAAACAGCCCTGGCAGGAGTGGCTCGCGCAGAGCAACGCCGAGATCGCCGCGGCGTGGATGGAGGCGTGGTGGCTGGACGGCCGCAGCCACGTCGAGACCGACAGGGTGCCGCGCCAGATGCGGCGCGAGATCGAGCAGTTGCACTTCGCGGTGATGGACCTCGTGGCGAACGAGCCGATGCGGGCGCTGGAGGTGGCGTTCATCGTCGCGCGCACCGCCGAGCATCCCGCCATGGTCGCCGACGTGGTCGTGGGCGTGGTCGAGGACGTGACGGCGGCGGACCCGACGCTGTGGGACACCGTGGCGCTGGAGGCGGCGGCGAACCGGCGGCTGCTGTACGGCATCGGGCTGGTCTGGGGCGCGAGCGTGCCGGTCCCGTTGCGCGACGCGCTGCGCCGGCTGGCGCGGCCGGAGGAACCGCCGGGCGCAGCGCCGCCGCCCGATGCGGTCCGCGGCCCCGAGGGCGAGCCGCCGCAGCCGCCCGCGGCTTGACAGGCGGTGCGGGCGAGGCTCGCATCGCCGCGTCGTGACGGGCGGGGTGTGGGCGTGAACCGAAGACTGCTGGGCGTGGCCGCGGGGCTGCTGATCGCGGGGCCTGCCGCGGCCGACGTGGTGCTCTATCGCAACGCCACGCTGATCGACGGCGCGGGGACGCCGGGACGGCCCGGCATGTCGGTGCTGGTGGACGGCGAGCGGATCAGGGAGGTCCTGCCGGACGGGCGGCTGGCGGCGCCGGCAGGCGCGCGCGTCGTGGACCTCTCCGGCAAGTTCCTGACGCCCGGCCTGATCGACAGCCACGAGCACCTGGCGACGCCGCCGAACCGGCGGCAGGCCGAGGCGAGCCTGCGGCGAGACCTCTATGGCGGCGTGACGGCGGTGCGCGACATGGCCGACGACCTGCGCAGCGTCGCCGAACTCACGCGCGCCAGCCGCAGGGGCGAGATCGCCGCGCCCGACATCTACTATGCGGCGCTGATGGCGGGGCCGTCGTTCTTCGCCGACCCGCGGACGATCGCGGTGAGCTACGGCTACACGCCCGGCAAGACGCCGTGGATGCAGTCTATCGACGGGAAGACCGACCTGCGCGAGGCGGTGACCCTGGCGCGCGGGACCTCGGCCACGGCGATCAAGATCTACGCGAACCTGCCCGCCGGCCTGGTGAGGAAGATCGCCGCCGAGGCGCACCGGCAGGGGATCCGGGTGTGGGCGCACACGGCGGTCTATCCGGCCACGCCCGGAGAGGTGGCGGCGGCGAAGCCCGACGTGATGAGCCACGCCTGCTCGCTGGCGCACGAGGCGGCGGGCACGCCGGCGAGCTATCAGACCCGCACGCCGATCGAGGCGGCGCCCTTCCTGGCCGGCGACAACCCGGCCGTGGAGAAGGTGGTGCGCCGGATGGCGGCCGACGGGATCATGCTGGACGCGACCACCAGCATCTACGGCAACCTGTCGGCGGAGGCGGCGAAGCATCCGGGCGCGCGCAAACCGCTGTGCAGCGGCGAACTCTCGGACGCCCTGGTTCGGCAGGCGTGGAAGGCCGGCGTCGAGATCTCGGCCGGCACCGACTGGGTCGCGCCATGGGACGAGCCCTGGCCAACGCTGTTCCAGGAGATGGCGGCGCTGGTGAAACTGGGCATGACGCCGGCGCAGGTGATCCGGGCCGCGACCCTGAACGGCGCGCGGGCGGCGGGCCAGGACGCGGACATGGGCGTGGTGCAGGCCGGGAAGCTGGCCAACCTGGCGGTCTTCGCGCGCGACCCCGGCGCCGACATCGCCAACCTGAAGAGCCTGGAGCTGACCGTGAAGCGCGGCCGCGAGTACCGTCGCGCCGACTTCAGGCCGCTGACCAAGGACGAGATGGAGG
>NZ_JAEUMO010000125.1 GCF_016793285.1 Phenylobacterium sp. | reverse complement strand
CCGCCCGTCTGTGTCTTCCGTGTTTTCTGTGGTTCCAATACCGCGGCTTCGCCGCGGGGGGACACGATGGCCGATACCGACGACGCCGCGCTGGAGCGCTCGGCGATCCGCAAGATGTCGTGGCGGATCCTGCCGCTGGTGGCGGCGGGCTATGCGATCTCGTTCATCGACCGGGTGAACATCAGCTTCGCGGCGGCCAGCATGAACGAGGACCTGGGGTTCTCGGCCGCCGTCTACGGCCTGGGCGCCGGGCTGTTCTTCCTCAGCTACGCCCTGCTGGAAGTGCCCTCCAACATGATCCTGGCCCGGGTCGGCGCCCGGCGCTGGATCGCGCGCATCATGTTCACCTGGGGCCTGCTGTCGGTCGCCATGATGTTCGTGACCACGCCGGCCCAGTTCTACCTGGCGCGGTTCGCGCTGGGGGCGGCCGAGGCGGGGTTCTTCCCGGGCGTGGTCTACTACCTGTCCCAGTGGTTCCCCGCCGCCCATACCGGCCGCGCCATCGGGCGCTTCTACGTGGCGGTGCCGCTGTCGACGGTGGTGATGGGCGCGGTGGCGGGCGGGCTGCTGGGGCTCGACGGGCGCGCGGGCCTCTCCGGCTGGCAGTGGCTGTTCCTGGTGGAGGGGACGCCGGCGGTGGTCCTGGCCTTCGTCTTCCTCCTCTTCCTGCCCGAGCGGCCCGCTGCGGCGGGCTGGCTCACCGACGCCGAGAAGGCCTGGGTCGAGACGCGGCTCGCGGCCGACGCCCTGTCGCGGGGCGAGGAGACGTCCCATGGGCCCTTGGCGGGGGTGTGGCGCGCGCTCGCCAACCCGCCGGTGCTGGTCATCGGGGCGGCGCAGTTCCTGCTGCTGGGCGGCTACTACGCCTTCAACTTCTCGGCCCCGATGCTGCTGGGCGAGGCGACGGGGAGGGACGCGGGCCAGGTCGGCTGGCTGATCGCCGGCGCGGGCCTGATCGGCGCGGCCTGCCTGATCGCCAACAGTTGGCATTCCGACCGCCGCGGCGAGCGCGTGCTGCACTCGGCCGTCCCGATGTTCGCCACCGCGGCGGCCTTCGCGGTGATGGCCAACAGCTCGACGCCCGCCGTGGTGGTGATCGCCTACGCCGCGGCCCTGGGCGCGGCCTACGCCTACAGCCCCACCGTGTGGGCGCTGACCCACGCCGTCGTGCCGCCCCGCGCCTCGGCCGTCAGCTTCGCGGCCATCAACACCATCGGCCAGATCGGCTCGTTCCTGTCGCCCTTCGCCTGGGGGCTGGCGAAGGACGCCACCGGCGGCTTCCACGCCGGGCAGGCGGCGCTGCCGTTCGCGTTCGCGCTGGCCGGCGGCCTGGTGCTGGGGCTGGGCTGGTGGCGGCTGGGGATCGCCGGACGGCCGCCGCTACAGCGCAGTTCATCAGCCTGAACCCGGCCTAAACGACCGCCCCGGACCCCGTTCAGGCGCGCCTTCCTATGGTGGGGACAACGAAGGAGGACTTCCCCCATGAAGACCCTGAAGAAGACCCTGCTGACCGCCGCAGTCGCCGTGGCCGCCATGGCCGCCGCCGGCGCCGCCTCGGCCCAGAGCTACTACGGCCAGACCTACTACGGTCAGGGCTACGGCTATTCCTACGACCGCGACCGTGACGGCCGTCCCGATCGCTACGACCGCTACGACGACCGCCGCGACTGGCGCCATCACGATCGGCGTCATCACGACAACCGCCGCCACTACGGCAACCGCGACTCCGACCGCGACGGCATCCCGGACGTCCGCGAATGGAACCGCGACCGCGACCGCGACGGCCGCCCCGACCAGTACGACCGCTACGACAACCGCCGCGGTGGCTGGGGCTGGTAGCGACCGGGCAGTCCACGCCAGGCGCGGGGCGCGGGGTCCGTCCCCCGCGCCCCCTCCCGGCTCGCGAACGCTTCCCCTCGGGGAGAGGGGCATCCCGAGGTCGGATTCGCCCCAGGGATGAAGAATGGAGCGCCCCCTGTCCGTATAGCCCATAGTCCCGTTCGGGGCTGTTCGGGTGTTTGGGGTGGGGTGCTCTGATGCCGATAACGACGGCGCAGATCTTCGCGGGTCTGCAGTACACCGACCACGAGCGGTGGCCGGGCTCGACCGTCACCTTCTCGATCCCCTCGAACAACGGCATGACCTTCTGGTCGGCCTCGTCTTATCCGGCCGGCGACGAGCCCTCGAACGCGGCCTACGGCGTCCTGTCGAACGTCCAGGCCATCGCGTTCGTCAATGCCATCGGCGCGTGGGAACGCCTGATCGACCTCGACATCGTCCAGGTCTCCGACACCCAGGCAAGCCAGGGCGACATCCGCATCGCCTTCACCAACACGTCCGACTACTCCGATGGCGATCCCGCCGCCTACGCCTACCGCCCGCCGGACGCCGGCGGCTTCAGGGCGGCCTTCCATGGCGACATCTGGGTCGACGACGACTACAAGGACGACACCGCCGACTTCGGCGACTTCCTCTACGCCACCTTCCTGCACGAGCTCGGTCACGCGCTGGGCCTGAAGCACCCGTTCGACGGCGCGCGGCTGCCGGCCGAGTTCGACACCACCCGCTACACGGTGATGTCCTACACCGACTTCGCCGACTCGAGCCTGCGCTGGTTCGAGCTGGACGGCGGCACGCTGTTCGCCAGCACCTTCACCCTGCAGCCCTCGACGCCGATGCTGCTGGACGTCATCGCCATCCAGGGCATCTACGGCGCGTCGACCAGCGAGGCGACCGGTAACGACACCTACGCCATCGGCCAGGACGACGCCTTCATGGCCACCCTGGTCGACAACGGCGGCATCGACACCTTCGACCTGCGCAGCCACACCCGCGCCTCGCGGATCGACCTGACGCCCGGGACCTATTCCTCGATCGCGCTGAACCCGATCGCGAGCCAGATCGCCTACTGGCAGGCGGCCTTCCCGAACTTCTCGCCCAGCTTCATCGCCGACTACCTGAACAGGCCCGACACCTACACCTGGACCGACAACCTCGCGACGACGCCGCAGACGGTGATCGAGAACGTGCTGGCCGGCTCGGGTTCGGACACCATCCTCGGCAACGCCGCCAACAACTCGATCGCCGGCAACGCGGGCTCGGACTCGGTGGCCGGCGGCGCGGGCGCCGACACGATCACCGGCGGCGGCGCCGGCGCGGGCGGCAACTACCTGCGTGGCGACGACGGCGACGACAGCCTGGTCGGGGGCGACGACTTCGACGACATCAACGGCAACATGGGCGCCGACACCGTCATGACCGGCGGTGGCATGGATTTCTGCGTCGGCGGCAAGGACAACGACCTGCTCTTCGGCGGCGGCGGCGACGACTACACCTACGGCAACCTCGGCGACGACACCTGCAGCGGCGAGGACGGCGCCGACACCGTCCGGGGCGGGCAGGGGAACGACACGCT
The DNA here is from genome assembly GCF_016793285.1 of Phenylobacterium sp. Classification (GTDB taxonomy): domain Bacteria; phylum Pseudomonadota; class Alphaproteobacteria; order Caulobacterales; family Caulobacteraceae; genus Phenylobacterium. The sequence goes on along the minus strand of NZ_JAEUMO010000125.1, from coordinate 11,643 downwards.
CTCGGGCGGGGCCGGCAACGACTTCGTCTCGGGCGACCGCGGCGACGACACCATGATCGGCGGCGCCGGCGCCGACCTCTTCCACTCGTCCGCCGACGCCGGGATCGACCGGGTGCTGGACTTCAACGCCGGGCAGGGCGACCGCGTGCTGCTCGACCCCGGCACGACCTTCCAGGTGATGCAGATCGGCGGCGACACCGTGATCCAGATGAGCGGCGGCCAGGTGATCCTCGTCGGCGTGCAGATGAGCTCGCTGCCGCCCGGCTCGATCTTCGGCGCCTAGGACCGGCGGGTATCGGCTGACGGCGCCTCGTGCTTGTGGCCGCGGCCGCACATGCGGTGGCCGCGCGCGTCCTGGAACATGATCTGTACGCCCGGGCTCCAGGTCAGCGTGCGGGCCCCGTCGGTCCAGGTCAGCTTCACCGGCCCGCCGCCGACGAAGGGCACGTAGGTCAGCGCATGCGGCCCGTCGCCGGCGTTGACGATGGCCACGAAGGCCGCGCCCTGGCTCGAGAACTGGGCGGTGAGGTTCCCGCCGTCCTCGCACCGGAAGGCGGTGATCGCGGGCAGCGCCGCGTCCGCCGCCAGGGCCGGCGCGGGCAGGGCGACCGCGAGTGCGGCGAGTTTGGCGCTCAGGCCCAGATGACGCATCCTGTCAGGTCCCCGTGAACCGTGGCGGCCGCTTCTCGACGAAGTGTGCGACGCCTTCCTTGAAGTCGTCGCCCTTCAGGCTTTCGGCCATCTCGTGGTCGGCCAGCTTCATGGCCTCCTCGAGGTTCTGGACGAGGCCGCTCCAGAGCTGGCGCTTGATCACCCGCGTCGAGCGCGGCGAGACCAGCTCGGCGATTTCGCGGGCATAGGCGCGGGTCTCGGCCATCAGCCCGTCGGCCGGGAACACCCGGTCGGCCAGACCCATGCGGTAGGCCTCGTCCGCGCCGACGCGCCGGGCCGACAGCATGATGTCGAGCGCCCGGGAGTGCCCGACGAGCCGCGAGAGCATCCAACTGGTCCCGTGCTCGGCGATCAGGCCGCGCCGGGCGAACGCGCTGGTGAAGATCGCGCCCTCCGCCACGAACCGCAGGTCGCAGAAGAGCGAGATGCAGAGGCCCATGCCGGCGCAGGGTCCATTGACCGCGGCGATGATCGGCTTGCCGATGCCGGCGAAGTAGGTCTGCGGATGGCGGTAATCGGCGGGATAATCCGGGTTGGTCTGCAGCGCCGGCCGCCCCCCGCCGGCGATGCCGCCGGCCGCGCTGATGTCGGCGAGGTCGTTCATGTCGGCGCCCGAACAGAACCCGCGGCCGGCGCCGGTCAGGATGATCGCCCGGACCTCGGGGTCCTTGTCCGCCGTCGCCAGCGCCGCATTGACCTCGGCCGCCATGACGCCGGTCCACGCGTTCAGACGGTCGGGGCGGTTCAGTGTGATCGTGGCGATGCGGTCGCTGACCTCGTAGAGGATCTGGCCATAGGTCACGGCGCACTCCCGGAGAGTTCCTGGATCCGCTTGTCGTAGAGGTCGGCCAGGACGAGCCGGTCGGACACCTCCGCCGCGCCCGCCTTCCAGGCGGCCTGTGCCTGCTCCAGTTCGGCGGCGTCGGCGCCGCCTGCGATCGCCGCCCGATACGCCGCCTTCAGCCGCTGGTCCTTCTGCGCCAGGCTGGGATAGCCGCAGATCAGCCGCTCGGCCGCCGTCGCGAGATCGTAGCAGGGGTTGTGCGCGCCGGGCGCGGCCGCCGGCGAGCCTGCCTCGGGCTGCGGATCGCCGGCTGGCGCCGGATCGGAGAGCTGATCGTCGGCCGCCATCGGCACGCTGGTCAGCGCCATCGCCGCGCGCGGCGCCGACGCCTTGATCGGCGCGATCGCCTGGCTCTGCGGCACGCTCACGCCCCAGACCAGCGCGGCGCAGACCACGCCGGCCGCGCCGGCGCTCAGCAGCACCGCGAGGCTGCGCCGCCGCACAGGCCGCGGCGGCGGCTCGTCCTCGATCCAGTCGATGTCCATGCGCGGCGCCGTCGCGCCCCATTGCGTCGAGCGGGCCGGCCGCGCGCGGAGTTCGGCGCCGATCTGCTCGACGAGCGCGTGCTGTTCGCGCGCGCGGGCGACCGCCAGGAGCTGCCGGAGTTCCGACATGCTCAGTGCTGAAATGTCTATCCCCAGCACGCCCCGTCTCCCTGCGCGCGTCGTCTCCCAGCGAGCGCCGTCACGACCCCCGAAAGCGTAGCATGCGTCGGGGCGCTATTTCGAGCCGGCCTTTCGCTTCTGTCTCCAGACCTCGTCGCTGCCGGACCCCAGCATCACCGGGTCGGTCACGATGACGTCGGCCTCCGCGTTCGGGTCGGCGAAGGTCAGCACGGGCGGATCGGGCGGCACGCCGCCGAGGCCGGCGATGGCGTCGTCGACATCGCCATCCGAGCCGCGCGGGCTCTTGATCTGGTCGAGCGTGGCGTTGTCGAGGGTGCGCTGCGTCGCTGCCGCGATCGCCAGCGGCCCGCATCCTCCGGCGCTCGCGTCGCAGCCGTTGAACCGCGCGGAGCCGCCGAAGCCGCTTTCGAGCACGAGGATGCCGCCGCGGATGTTGCCGGCAGCGTCGCGGAACGCGCCCCAGAGGTCGACGACGCCGGCCGGACTGGCGGTGAGCGCGCCCGGCTGCTGGCTGGTGAGCAGGATGCCGTTCGGGCGCTGGTTGCTGCCGGTGTTCTGCTGGACGATCCGCTGGCTGCCGCGCAGCGTCAGCTCCGCGGCCGTGATGAAGACCCGGTTGCGTTCGTCGGCGGTCGGGGCCACGCCGGTCGGCAGGTCGCGCATGACGTCGATTGCGTTCGGCGGCGCGTTGGCGACCAGGGCGATGAACCTCTGGGCGCCGATCAGGACGTCGTTGCGGGCGTTCAGGTTCACCTCGTTGAAGGCGCGCACGTCGCTGTAGCCGGTCTCCTGGGAGCCCTGCGAGGCGCCGACCGAGCCGGTGACCAGGATCCGGGCCGGCCGCCAGGGCGAGTCGGGGTCGGCCTCGCCGATGGTGACCACGCCGCCGGTGACGCCGGGCGCCACGATGCCGGGCACCAGCACGTCGCTGTCGTTGCCCGCCGCCAGCAGCAGCCGCGGGATGCGGGCCGGGTTCACGTTGAGGTTCTGCACCGTCAGGTCGCCACGGATCTGGTTCACCGTGGAGCCCGCGTAGAAGCTGGCTTCCTGGGTCACCGTGATCATCTGGAACTCGGCGTCGGTGACGCGCAGGCCGACCTCGCCCGCCGCGGGCCCCGATTGCCCGGACGACGCGCCGAGCGTTCCGCCCAGGGTCATCGCGCCCTGGAGCGACTCCACGCGGAAGCTCGCGGCCGTGACCGGCGCCACGAGGTCGAGGTCCATCGCGCGGATCGTGAAGGTCCGGCCCGCCGAACTCGGGCCGAGCGTGAGGAGCCCGCTGACGTTCACCGTCACGTCGCGCCCGCCCGCGAGCGTGACGCTGGTGGCTCCTGTGAGCGGCGAGCCCGTCGCCGCGCCGTACGTGATGTCCGCCGATGCGCCGCGCGCCGTGAGGATCAGGTTGCGGCCGGCCGGCGCCTCGTCGGCGTGCGCGCCCGTGAACGTCGCCTGACCCAGGACGATCGAGCCGGCGGCGCCGGTGGTCGTGACCTGGATATCGTCTTCCGCCAGCGCCGAGGCGATGCTGACCGCCGGACCGCCGTTGGCGCCGGCTCCACCGGCGTTGACGACGATGCTGCGGCCCGAGTTCAACTGGCCGGCAGTGAGCGACCCTGCATCGATCTGCAGCCGCCCCACGGCGTTCACGGCGCCGGCGACGCCGATCGCGCCGGTGCTGCGCAGCACGGCCGTCCCCCCGGCCGAGGCGTTGCCGCGCACGCTCAGGCCGCGGCTCGAGTCGACCGCCAGCGAGCGCCCCGCGCCGAGGCTTCCGGTGTCCAGGGCCGCGACCGCGAGGCCGAGGTCGCGTCCTGCGGCGAGTTGCGTCGCGTTGACCGAGGTGGGCGAGGAGAAGCCGCCCAGGAGGTCGCGCGTCGCGGTGACGACGCCGAAGTTGGCGGTGGTCTCCGTGGTGGTGTTGACCCGCGTCGCACCGGGCTGGCGGTTGGCGATGCCGTTGCCTGCGCTCAGCACGACGTCGCCGCGATCGGCGCTGGCCGACTGCGCGGCGATCAGTCCCGGGGCGCTGATGACGGCGCTGGCGATGTCGGCGCGGTTGACGACGGCCAGGAAGACGCTGCCGGCGGCGGTGGCGCCCTGCAGCGCCAGCGGCGTCGTCGACGCGGTTCCACCGCCGGCCGGCACGACGAAGTCCAGGAGGTCGAGGTCGCCCGGCTGGGGCGCGAAGCGCACCGTGAAGTCGTTGGCGGCGCCGTAGAGCACGCTCGACGTCGCGCCCCCCGTCACCGAAGCGCCCGGCGCGGTCGTCACCGAGCTCGCGATCAGGGCGATCGGACCGCCGCCGGCCTTGATGTCGGCGCCCGCGCGCACCTCGACCCGCGAGGCGCCGGCGCCTGTGAAGGCGAAGCTGAAGTTGCCGGGATCCAGGAACGCGGACTGGGCGACCGCGGCGCTGGTGGCGAGGAGTCCGCCGACGTTCACCCGCGCATTGCCGCCGAAGATGACGCCGCCGGGGGCATAGAACCAGACGTTGCCGCCCCGGCCGTTGGCGGCGAGGGCCTCGACCTGGCCGTCGATCACCGCCTGGCCGCCGACGCGGTTCAGGACGATCCAGCTACGGTCCTCGAACCGGTAGACGACCGCGGAGTCCGAGGTGAGGTTGAAGGTGGACCAGTTCAGCACGGTGCGCGGCGCGCCCAGGGTGATGTCTGTGACCCGCGCCGTCTGCGTCACCGTCGGCCCACGACCGCCCGCACTCACCGTCGCCGGGCCGTCCAGCGCCAGTTGCGCCTGCGCGGCCGCGGGAGCCATCGCCGCCGCCGCCAGCGCGCACCCGGCGAGGAGCCGGTTGCGCAAGCCCGCACGCCTTGGCTGCGGTCCCGGCGCTAGAACATCGCCCCGTCCGACCACAGCCCACCTCCCATTAGCTGAAGCATGAAGGCCGAGGCCTCCGCCGGCAGAGCCCCCGACGGCTCCGTGGGTCCGGCGGCCGCCGTGGCGACCTTGTCGTCGTTCATGACCACGCCGGTGACGGTGAGCGTGTTGAAGACGCCGCCGCCCAGGGTGACCACGAAGCTCTCGTTGTCCTCGGCGATCGTGTCGCCCGCGACCAGCACGCTGAGCGTGGCTTCGCTCGATCCCGCGGCGAAGCTCACCGTCCCCTGCAGCGCCGTCTGGATTTCGCCGGCCGAGAGGCCGCCCGAGGCGGGCAGGCTTATCGCGTAGGAGATATTGGCCGCCGCGGAGACGTCGCCGACCCGCATGACCGCGATGTTGAAGGCCGTCGTCCCGGAATTTCCCTCGGCGAGGACGAGCGCGGACGGGCTCGCAACCAGCAGGGTCTGCCGGGCGTCGTCATCGAGAATCGTGCCCGTCGTCGAGACGTCGAGCACTGTCGTCGTCGTGCCCGTGGTGGCGGAGACGAGGCGCAGGGTGAAGGTTTCGTCCGGCTCGACCCGGACATCGCCCATCAGATTGACCCGGATCACCGCCTGAGCCTGGCCCGCCGCGAAGACGACGACCCCGGACGTCGCCTGATCGGCGGCGAAGTCGAGGCTGTCGGTCGTGCCGTTCTCCAGGTTCCACCGCACCGCCGACTCGCGCGTGAGGTCGCCGGTCCGCAGCACCACGAACTCGATCGGCGAGTCGCCGATCAGCCCCTCCGGCCGCATCGCCGGGCCGGCGAACTCGAAGCGTGCCGCCGGGTCGTCGTTGAGGATCACGCCGACCGTGTCGATGCCCGGGTCCCAGACCAGGTCGTTGAACCGCACCTCGTTGATGTGGAAGTGGAACCACTCGTCGTCTTCGAAACGGTTGTCGCCCTGCACCTCGACGACGACCGTGGCCCGCGTCTGGAACGGCTCGAAGAACACGGTGCCGCTGAGCGGCTGGTTCGGCGCCAGGTCGTTCAGATCGTCGACGGCGATGCGCCACTCCGCCGACGAACCGGCGTCGAGGTCGGGGCCGTCGCGGGTGATGACCACGTTGAACCGCGTGGTCTGGCCCTCGTTGCCTTCGGGCATGAGGCCGATCGGCTCGACGCCGAACACCACGGGGCGCGACGGAGGTGTAGGGTCGCCGCCGCCGCCCGGGCCGTTCCCGACGCCGCCCATGACCACGCCGCCGCGGACCTGGAAGTAGTAGTAGCCCGCCACGCCGGTGTTGCCGGGTTCGGTGTCGAGCAGCAGCGACGTGTTGTAGTCGCCGGACAGCGCCAGCTCGACGCCGGGCGTGCCGTTGCCGCGCGCATAGCCGGCACGCGGCGCTTCGCCCGGATCCTGGTTGGTGTCGGAGTACGAGCGGTTGATCGTCTCGTAGATGAACTCGATGTCGAAGTCGCCGTTGCCGACGTCGGTCAGGCGGATCTGGAAGGCGTTCGGCGCGCCGATATGGCTGGCGTAGTAGCCGGTGTCGTCCCAGGTCGCCGTGAAGATGCGGCCGGTCGTGTCGAGGTCGTAGTAGACGAGGTTCGAGCCCGTCGATGTGCCGCCGGGGGAGGGGGTGTCGACGCCGCCCCGGGTGTCCACGTCGAACCAGTAGGCCGCGATGATGGGGCGGGTCAGGCCGCCGGCGCCGATCGGCGCGCCGATGTACTGGCTGAGCGCGCCGCCGAAGGTGATGTTGCCGTTGTTGTTGACGTAGAGCGTCGTGTACTGCGAGCCGAAGAAGTTCAGGCCCGCATTGCCGAAGATCGAGGTGATGTTGATCGCCGCCGACGAACCGTCGTCGTTTCGCGGGATGACGTTTTCACCAAACCCGGCGGCTCCGCCGAGGCCGTTCACCAGATCGGGCACGCACTCACCCCCCCAACCTCAACGACCGAGAAGCCATTGAGTTTGTTGCCGATATGCCCCGCGTCCGCGCGTGACAATGCACCCTTTGGCGCGTGTGGAAACCCCTCGATTTCCATAGGTTGACGGTTAATTCCCGAAATGCCCGCGGTGCGTGCATTTCGGGAACCAAACGGCGTGACTTCCACTTTTGCGGGCGAGGAGGCCCGATGTCGGACGACGCGATGACGGGGCGCGAACGGGAAGGGCGGAGCGAGATGGACAGCGAGATGGACGCTGACGAGATCGCCAGGCAGATCGACGCGCTCATGGCGGCGCCGCCCAAGGGGCTGCCCAGCATCGTCGTGTTCGGCGACGACGCCGTATTCGGCATCACCCCGGCCAGACGGCCGGGCGGAGGTCCGTGGACCTCCCGTGGGTAGCCTGCGCATCGCCGTGTCCTTCGATGGCCTCAGCTCTCAGAGCGTAAGGCGCGAACCGACGCCGCCGCGGGCCACGCGCTCGCGAAAATTTTCATCGCCCGATTTGGATGCGCCATTGAGCGGCCGTCGGGCGGTGCGCGTGACCGGCTAAAACACCCCCATCGCCAGGCCCGCCGCCATGGCGGCGCCCAGCTCCCGGCACGGCCCCAGCGCCGTCTTCCCGGGCGTCTTGGGCGCTGCGATCCGCTCGGGCGTCTGCGCCTCGGTGCATAGGATGAGCGGTTCGGCGATGGGCTTCAGCCGCCAGCCGGTGAGGATCCGCGCCATCTGGCGCGCGGCGCCGGTCCCGTCGCCGCCGGCCGCAATCAGCATGGCGTAGGGCCGCCCGTTCAGCCGCTCCAGCGCGGGGTAGTAGTTGCGGTCGAAGAACTCCTTCATCGCCCCGGACATGGCGGCCAGGTTCTCCGGGCAGGCGAAGACGTAGCCGTCCGCGGCCAGCAGGTCGTCGGGGTGGGCGTCGTCGGCCCCCAGCATCCGGACCTCAACGTCGGGCTCGGCGACGGCGCCCGCGGCGGCGGCCTCGGCCATCGCGCGCGCCGCCCCGGTCCTTGAATGCCATACGATCAGCAGCCGCTTCATGGCCGCGAGGCTAGCCTGCCCGCGCCGGATTGCCGCGCTGAAACTCAACCACGCTTGCGCAGGCCCGCCCGGCCCGTAAGCTCGACCCAACAAGTGTTCGGGAGGGGACCCACTCATGCTTCGCACCAGCTTGCGCCTGGCCACGGCGCTGACCGCCGCCTCGCTGGCGATCGCGCCGGCCAATGTCGGCTACGCCCAGGCCAGGAAGCCGGCTGCGGCCGCGGCGAAGGCGCCGGCCGCCGCGCTCACGCCCGCCGCGAGTCCGGAGGCGGTCGGCTTCGACAGCGCCCGCCTCGCCAGGCTCGACGCCTACATGGAGGGCGCGGTGAAGTCGGGGCGGGTGGCCGGCATGACCACGCTGCTCGCGCGGCACGGCAAGATCGTCGAGTTCAAGACCTACGGCCAGGCGAGCCAGAAGACCGGTGCGCCGATGAAGCAGGACACGATCGTCCGCATCTACTCGATGACCAAGCCGATCACCGGCGTGGCCATGATGATCCTCTTCGAGGAGGGGAAGTGGCGGCTGGACGACCCGGTCACGCGCTACGTTCCCGAGTTCAAGACCCTCAAGGTGATGACCGGCACGGACGGCAACGGCGTGCCGATCCTCGAGGACATGAAGCGCCCGCCGACGATGCGCGAGATCATGAGCCACACGGCGGGCTTCGGATACGGCCTGCAGGACGAGCACCCCGTCGACAAGATGTACCGCGAGAAGCGGGTGCTGGGTTCGAACGGCCTGAAGGAGATGATCGACAAGACCGCGACGATCCCGTTGATCTACCAGCCGGGCACGAGCTGGCGGTACTCGTCGGTCGTGGACATCCAGGGCGCGATCATCGAGCGCATCAGCGGCCAGACCCTTGGCCAGTTCATGGAGCAGCGGATCTTCAAGCCGCTGAAGATGAACGACACCGCCTTCATGGTGCCGGCCGCCAAGGCCTCGCGCCTCGCGGCCGTCTACGCCTTCGACAAGGAGAAGGGGAAGATCGAGGAGGCCGACATCATCTTCGGCAACCCGCTCCCCACCTACCTCACGCCGCCGGCCAACGAGTCGGGCGGCGGCGGCCTGGTCTCGACGACGATGGACTACGCCCGCTTCTCCCAGATGCTGCTGAACGGCGGCGAACTGGAAGGCGCGCGCATCCTGTCGCCGGCCTCGGTCGAGCTGATGGGCACGAACGTGATCCCGAAGAACGTGCTGGTGAACTCCAACGGCACCTCCGGCGCCCGCTTCAACGAAGCGGTGGGCTTCGGCCTCGATTTCATGGTCGTGAACGATCCGCGCGCCGCGGGCACGCTGGAAGGGAAGGGCTCGATGAGCTGGGGCGGCGCGGCCGGCACCTGGTTCTGGGTGGATCCGACCAACGACATGTTCTTCGTGGGCATGATTCAGCGCCTCGGCGGCACCGGCGGCGACGATCTCGGGACCATGGCGCGGACGCTCACCTACCAGGCGCTCCTGCATCCCGAGAAGTAGGTGGTCCCGCCCCGGACCCTGCGGACCTTCGCGATCGCCTTCGGCGCGGCGTCCCTCGTGGCCGTCGCGTCCGGGGCGTTCGTCGCGGCCGAGAGTGGGGTCGGCGCGCGCTCGTGGGGACTGAACCTCGCGGCGTGGGGAGTGGGGCTGGCGATCTTCGCGGCCGCCGCGCGGTTCGCAGGGCCGCGTTCGCTGGCCGTCTTCGCCCTGGCGGCGGTGGCCGGGATCGGCCTCACGCTGGCGTCCCCGGACCTCCAGGGCGTGCATCGCTGGCTGCAGTTGGGGCCGGTCCGGCTGAACGCGGCTGAGCTCCTGGCCCCCGCGCTGGCCGTCGCCGTCGCCGCTGCGGCGCAAGGTCTCTGGCCGTGGATCGCCGCGGGCGCGGCGCTCGCGCTCTTCGCCGCGCAACCCGACGCCTCCCAGGCGACGGCGCTCGCCGCGGCCGTCGTCGTCGCCATCTGCCTGTCGAACATGGCGCTCGCGACGAAGGTCCTCGGCGTCGTGGCGACGGCGGGCGCGGCGGCCGTGGCCTGGACGCGCCCGGACCCGCTGGCTCCCGTCCCGGAGGTCGAGGAGATCTTCCGGCTGGCCGGCGCGATCTCACCGGCCGCGCTCGCTGTATCGGCCGCAGCGCTGGCGGTCGCCTCGTTGTCGCCGATGATCGTGGGCCGCGCCGTACCCGCCGCCCGGCCGGCCGCGCTGGCGCTCAGCGCCTACTTCGTCGTCGCGGCCATCGGGCCGCTGCTGGGCGCGTTCCCGACACCGCTCGTCGGCATGGGCGTCAGCCCGATCCTCGGCGCGTGGCTCGGGATCGGGCTGCTTCGCGCAGTCGCCAGGCACGCCGCCGCACCGGCTTAGGATGCATCCACGTTCACCTCCCTTCCTCCTCGATGGAGGAAGGGTCGGGGATGGTGGTGTGCGCAGCACATCTGACGCGGAGCCGCTTGAGGCCCCGAGCCCATGAACGCCAGCCTCATCGACTCAGAAGGGGCTCTTTCCTCGGCCCTGAATGTAGATTGCGCCCTAATGCGTGTAGGCCGGCGGGTAGGGCCGGTTCAGGTCCTTGTAGCGGTCGCGCAGCTCGATCTGGCGTGAGGTCAGCGGCTGGGCCTCGCCGCGGATCATCACCAGTTGCGGCCGCGACAGCGGCTCGAAGGGGTCGCCCGACCACAGGACCAGGTCGGCGTCCTTGCCGGCCTCCAGCGAGCCCACGCGGCCGCCCACGCCGAACACGCGGGCCGGATTGATGGTGATGGCGGCCAGGGCGCCCGCCGGGCTCATGCCGTAGGCCACCGCGGTGCCGGCGTCGTAGCGCATCTCGTGGGTGCGGTGGTCGCCGCCGCCGCTCTGGATGATGACCGTCACGCCGGCCTTCTCGAGCCGGGCGGCGTTCTCCAGCGTGGCCGCGAGGGATTCCATGTCGCTGGGCCGGTCGGTGGTCGAGCTGATGAGGACGGGCACGCTGGCCGCCGCGAGCTGCGGGGCCATGCGCCAGGCCTCGGCGCCGCCCGAGATGATCACGCGGATCTTCTCCTCCTTCGCCAGCAGCAGGATCGCGCGGATGTCGGTCGCCTTGTTGGCCACCGCCATCAGCGGCATCTCGCCGGTGACGACCGGGATCAGGGCCTCGAGGTCGGCGCGTGACACCGCGAGGTCGCGATAGGCGGCCCGATCGTAGGCGGCGCGGTTGGCCATGTAGGCCCGGACGTCCGCCAGCGTCTCCTTGATCAGCACGATCTGGGCCCCGCGCGCGCCGCCGGCGGCGACGGCGCCGGCGCGGCCGAACGGGCTGACCATGGCGACACGCGCCCGCACCAGCGGCTCCTGGCCGCGGCCGAGCTGGATCACCGCCGCGCGGCCCGCGAACAGGCCGGGCGAGTTCTCGGAGGCGGGACCGCCCGACGTGTCCTGTTCCTCGCCGGAGTCGTCGGCGTGACCGCCCCCGCCGCCGCCGCGCGGCACGGGGGTCACGATCGCCGAGGTCACGCCGCCCAGGCGAGCCACCGGGATCAGCACCGAGTCCGGGTTCAGCGCGTACTGGACGTCGAACGCCGCGCCGATATCGCGGGTTCGCACCGAGACGTCGTTGCCGAGCGCGCTGATCTCCAGGGCGCCGAGGTGGCTGTTGGCGGCGACGAAGCCCGGGGTGACCACGCCGCCCTTGGCGTCGACCACCTGCGCGCCGGCCGGGGCCGCGACGCCCGCGCCG
>NZ_JAEUMO010000057.1 GCF_016793285.1 Phenylobacterium sp. | reverse complement strand
GTGGCGCGCGACATCCGCGGCGCCGACCCGATCGCCAACGGCCAGCTCAGCCGCGACGAACTGGACGCGGCCGAGAAGAACGAGAAGTACCGCATGAAGGCCCAGAAGAGCCGGCACGCGGAACTGCTGAAGCCGGTGAAGAAGGCTCCGCGCTACACGCCCGTGTCGCGCCGCCAGGACCGCCCGGACGCCATCGCCTGGTTCGTGCGCAACCACCCGGAAGTACCGGACAGCCAGGTCGCGCGCCTGCTCGGCACGACCAAGGCCACCATCGACCAGGTGCGCAACCGCCAGCACTGGAACTCGGCCAACATCAAGCCGGTCGACCCGGTCACGCTGGGCCTCGCGACCCAGCTCGAGCTGGACGCGGTGGTGCGGAAGGCGGCCGACAAGAAGGCCAAGGACGACGCCCGCCGCGGCATCGTGGAGCCCGAGGGCGCGACGCTGCGCCCGGCGGCGGAAACCGGCGTGGTCGAGGAAGAGCCCGAACACGAGGCCGAGATCGAACACACCGCAGAATCGCTCTTCGCCGACGATCACGATCACGATCACGATCACGACGACGGCGACGAGGACTGAGGCGGATGCTTCCCCTCCCCGCGGGGAGGAGAAAGGCTCAGTGAATGTGACCCCTCAGGGTCTCGATCTCTTCCTTGAGCCTGAGTTTCTGTCGCTTGAGTTCCTTGAGTCTGACGTCGTCGGCGTAGGGCCTGCGCATCTCGTCCTGGATCGCTTGTTCCAGGGACTGGTGGCGGGATCCGAGCTCACGGATCCGGGCATCTAGCGCCATGGCGAAGAGCCTCCTCTCAGTTCATGCGACGAGCGAGTGAACACCCGCTTCCGCCCGCTGTCAGATCACATATGGTTGCACGCAGGGGCCGGAACCAAGCCCGGAGTCGGGGACGCGCACGCATGGCCAAGCCGGAAAAGCCGCGGCTGATCGTGGGCGTGTCGGGCGCGTCGGGGATCGTATACGGCCTGCGCGCGCTGGACGCCTGCGCCGAACTCGGCGTCGAGAGCCACCTGGTGATGAGCCGCTCGGCAGCGCTGACGCTGGCGCAGGAGACGGGCCTCACCGTCGCCGAGGCGCAGGCCAGGGCCGATGTGGTCCACAAGGTCGCCGACATCGGCGCGTCGATCGCCTCCGGCTCGTTCCAGACGCTGGGGATGATCGTGGCGCCCTGCTCGGTGCGCACGATGAGCGAGATCGCCACCGGGGTGACCTCGTCGCTGCTGACGCGGGCCGCGGACGTGACGCTGAAGGAGCGGCGGCCCCTGGTGCTGATGGTGCGCGAGACGCCGCTGCATCTGGGGCACCTGCGGACGATGGTGCGGCTCAGCGAGATGGGCGCGGCGATCGCGCCGCCGCTGCCGGCCTTCTACGCCCGGCCGCAGTCGATCGCGGAGATGGTCGACCAGTCGGTGGGCCGCGCGCTCGATCTCTTCGGGCTCGCGTGGGCGCCGGTGAGGCGCTGGGGCGAGGACATCTCACCGATCAAGGGCGAGGGCTGAGCGTGGCGATCTGGGAGTGGGTGCTGGAGGCGTATGGCCGGCCGGGCGTGCCGGAGGCGACGCTGAAGCTGCAGGACGAGCACGGGCAGAACACCTCGTTCCTCCTGTGGGCGGTCTACGCCGAGGCGAGGGATCCCGCCCTGCTGAAGCGCGCAGCGGCGGCGGCGAAGGCGTGGGACGCCGCCGCGCTCCGGCCGCTGCGCCAGGTGCGGCGCGACCTGAAGCCGGCGCTGGCGCCGTTCGACGACGACGCGCGGCTGGCGTTCCGCAAGGACGTCAACCGGCTGGAACTGGAGGCCGAGCGGCTGCTCATGGAGACGCTGGCCGGGCTTTCCGGCGACCGCGGCGGCGCGGCGGCGCTGGAAGCCCTTGAGGCCGCGACCGCGGCGTGGGAGAGGCCGGCGCCGACCGCGGCGCTCGCCGAGCTCGCCGCGGCGCTGGGGTAGGCGGCGCGATGATGGACTATTCGACGTTCACCGACGAAGCGCTGGAAACGCGACTGAAGGACCTGCGCCAGGACCACGCCGACCTCGACGCCGCCATCCAGGCGCTGGCGGCGACGGCCGTGCCGGACCTGATCGTGATCGGGCGGCTGAAGCGCAAGAAGCTCGCGCTCAAGGACGAGATCGCCAGGATCGAGGACGTCCTCAACCCCGACATCATCGCGTAGCGCCGCGCGGCGGCGCGATTCAATGAACCGCGGAATACGCGGTTTCTATCGATCGCCTCCGCTGGCGCGGAGGCCTACGCGCTCCGGCGGAGGCGCTTGGCGGCGAACATGGCGGCGTCGGCTTCGGCGACCAGGGCTTCGGTGTCGGCGTCGGCGGCGATCTCGCGCACGCCGTAGCTGAGGCGGATGCGGGCGGCCTGCCCCGCGACCGTGATCGGGTCGCGTTCCAGCGCGTCCGCCAGCGAGGCGGCCTTGGCCTCGGCCACCGCCTGGTCGGCCTGGACCAGGATCACCGCGAACTCGTCTCCGCCCATGCGGCCCACGACGTCGCTCTCGCGGACGCTGGCCACCAGCCGCTCGGCGACCGCCTTCAGGACGGTGTCGCCGGCCGCGTGGCCCAGGCGGTCGTTGACGGCCTTGAAGCCGTCGAGGTCGAAGTAGACCAGGCTGGCCGCCGCGCCGTAGCGCTCGGCGAAGGTGCGGACGCGGGCGAGTTCGCGCACGAAGGCGCGGCGGTTCAGCAGCGGGGTCAGGGCGTCGCGGTCGGCGAGGTCCTCGGCCTGGGTGAGCCGGGCCTTCAGGCGGCCGACCTCCTGGCGCAGGTCGTCGAGTTCGCCGAGCAACTGGCGGATGGCCGCCTGCACGGCCGGGGTCATCTCCGGCTCGGGTATGCCCAGCACCTGGATGGTGTCCGCCGCCCGCGCCGTGGCGGCGGCCGTCGCTGCGCCGGGCGCAGCGGAGCGCCGCCGCAGGGGCGAAAGGGGTTCGTTGCGCGCGCCGCCGACCTTCATGCGTGTCCCGTCAGATGGTTAACGGCTATTCCAAACCGCCGCGGTTAATCAAATCTAACGGTCGCGGTTGTGCGCGCATAGCCGGTGCGATACTTCGCCCGCTTCCGGGAGCAGGGGAATCCTAGAACCGCCATGAGCCCGCCCGTCGCCATCATCATGGGAAGCCGGTCGGACTGGCCGGTGCTGCGCCATGCCGCCGAGATGCTGGAGGCCTTGAGCGTCGCCTACGAGGCCAAGGTGGTCTCGGCGCACCGGACCCCCAAGCGGATGTACGACTTCGCCACCGAGGCCAAGGCGGCCGGGGTGAAGGTGATCATCGCCGGGGCCGGCGGCGCGGCGCACCTGCCGGGCATGACCGCCTCGCTGACCGACCTGCCGGTGCTGGGCGTGCCGATCGAGTCCAAGGCGCTGAAGGGCATGGACAGCCTGCTCTCGATCGTCCAGATGCCGGGCGGCATCCCGGTGGGCACCCTGGCCATCGGCGAGGCCGGAGCCAAGAACGCGGGCCTGATGGCGGCGCGGATTCTCGCCCTGTCGGACGACGCCCTGGCGGCGCGGGTGGCCGAGTTCGCCGCCAGACAGACCGAGAGCGTCTCCGAGGCGGTGGAATAGTGGCCGAGTTCCCCCTCGCGCCCGGCTCGACCATCGGCATCCTCGGCGGGGGCCAGCTCGGCCGGATGCTGGCGCAGGCCGCGACGCGGCTCGGCTTCGACGTGGCGGTGCTGGAACGCGACGCCGACAGTCCGGCGGGCCGGGTGGCGACGCACTGCATCGTCGGCGCCTACGGCGACCCGGCGGCGCTGGGCGAACTCGCCGCGCTGGCCGGCGTGGTGACCTACGAGTTCGAGAACGTCCCGGCCGAGGCGGTGACGCGGCTCCAGGCGCTGGGCGTCGAATGCGCGCCGGGGCCGGAAGCGCTGGCCGTGGCCCAGGACCGGGTGGCCGAGAAGCAGTTCCTGAACGCGAGCGGCGTGGCGACCGTCGCCTTCGCCTCCGCCGACAGCGCCGGGGAGGCCGCTGCCGCCGCCGCGGCCATGGGCGCGCCCCTGCTGATGAAGACGCGGCGCGAGGGCTACGACGGCAAGGGCCAGCGCTGGGTCGAGCACGCGACCGACGCCGCGGCGGCCTTCGCGGAACTGGGCGGCGTGCCGGTGATTCTGGAGGCGCCGGCCGACTTCATGCGCGAACTGTCGGTGATCGCCGCGCGCGGCCGCGACGGCTCGACCGCGATCTATCCCCTGGCCGAGAACCACCACGAGCACGGAATCCTGCGGCGCACCCTGGCGCCGGCGAACGTGACGCCGAACGTGGCCTTCGAGGCCGAGAAGATCGCCGCGCGCGTGCTGAAGGGACTGAACTACGTCGGCGTGATCGGCATCGAGTTCTTCGAGATGCGCGACGGCCGGCTGCTGGTGAACGAGTTCGCGCCCAGGGTCCACAACAGCGGACACTGGACGCAGGACGGCTGCGCGGTCGACCAGTTCGAGCAGCAGATCCGCGCGGTGGCCGGCTGGCCGCTGGGGCCCACGCAGCCGCACGCGCGGGTGGAGATGCTGAACCTGCTGGGCGACGAGGCCGACACCTGGCGCAAGCTGGCGGGCGAACCCGACAGCCGCATCCACCTCTACGGCAAGCGCGACGCCAAGCCCGGTCGCAAGATGGGCCACGTCAACAAGGTCAAGGCGCTCTGACCTGGCTTTCCCGTCTCCGACGGGAGAGGCAGGAATGTCAGGTTGACCTTACATCACTTCCATGTCAGGTTTACCTGACATTGGAGGCAGCGACATGTCGATGGATCCCGCGCATCGGCGCTACGTCATCCGCACGATGGCCTTCATGGCCGGGTATGTGGCGATCAACGCCGCGGCGATCGCCGGCGCGTTCGACGACCGGCAGGCGCCGGGGTCGTATCTGTTGGGCCTGGCGGTGGCGGCGCCGATCGCGGGGCAGCTCTGGGCGACCCTGGCGCCGATGCGGGACTCCGACGAGTTCGTGCGGCTGCTGACGGCCAAGCGGTTCATCCTGGCGTCGGGCGTGGCGATGGCGCTGTTCTCGGCGTGGGGGTTCCTGGAGAGCTACGCCGGCGCCACCCACATCCCCGGCTGGATGATCTATCCGCTGTTCTGGGCCTGCTTCGGGGCGATCTCGCCGTTCGTGCGCACCACGCGATGAGGAACCGGCTGAAGGAACTGCGCGCCGCGCGCGGCTGGACGCAGGCCGACCTGGGCGAGCGGCTGGGCGTCTCGCGCCAGGCGGTCATCGCGCTGGAGAGCGACAAGCACGATCCGTCGCTGGACCTCGCCTACCGGATCGCCGCCCTGTTCGGCGAACCCGTGGAGGCCATCTTCGAGAACCCCCACGCTTAAGGCGCTGACACCCGCGGAATCCGCATGCGATAGTTCGCCGTCCGAGGGGGAATCGCATGGCGTCGGGCGACCCGCAGAGTGCGGTGAAGCGGAGGTCGGCAGGCGGTCAGGGCGGGCGAAAGCTCGGCCTGGCGATGGTCGTGCTGGCCGTGCTCAGCCTGATCTGCGGCCCCTTCTTCGTCGACGCCCTGGACCACGGCGCGCCCGTCGTGCGCGACGGGGCGGTGAGCTACGCGGCCTACGGCCCGCTGACGAAGCCGGTGGCCCTCAAGGGACAGTGGCGGGCGACGTGGCTGACCGCGCCGGGCGGGACGCCGGTCGACTTCAGGATCGACGCGCCCGGCGAGTGGCGGGGGGTGCAGACCCCGGCCGGGCCGGTCCCGCTGGGCGCCGCCGTCAGCTACCGCCTGCGCGTGAGCGGGCTGGAACCGGGGCGCTACACGCTGTTCGTGCCCAAGATCTACGCCGCCCAGCGCGTCTTCGCCGACGGGCGGCTGCTGTCGCGGAGCGGGGTGTTCGGCCTGACGCCGGAGACGACCAGCTATCTGGGCCGCGCGCAGGAGGTGGTGATCGACGTCACCGGCCGCGATCTGGACCTCCGGCTCGACGTGGCCGCCTTCCACCACCGCGAGAACGGCATGCCCGAGCCTCCCGTGTTCGGGCTGAGCGAGCCGATGAGCTACTGGATCCTGCTGGACTGGATCCGCAGCCTGCTGCTGATCGGCTCGCTGCTGCTGCTGGCCTGCCTCGCCTCGGTGATCTTCGTGTTCCGGCCGGACGACCGGGTGGCGATGTACCTGGCCCTGGGCTCGATGAGCCTCCTGCCGCTGGCGGCGACGCTCAGCCACGACAACCTGCTCGCCATCGCCATGCCCGGCGTCCCGTTCGGCGTCATGATCTCGATGCAGATCCTGGCCACGACCGCGGCGCTGTCGGCCGCGCTGGCCTACGCCAACGAGCTCTTCCCCAAGGAGAGCCCGAAGTGGCCCTATCGCATCCTCCAGGGGCTGAACGGCGCCCGCTTGCTGGTGTTCGCCGGCCTCGCGGTGACCGGCCACGTCATCCTGCTGTCGGAGGTCTCGGCGGCGGTCTACCTCTTCCGCATCGTCACGCTGGCCTACATCATGGGCGTGGTGATCTGGGCCACGATGCGCAAGCGCGACGGCGCCGTGCTGTTCCTGATCGGCCTGGGCGCGATGCTGGCCAGCATCGTCTACTCGGACCTGACCATCAACGCGGGCGTGCCGCGGTTCCTCAGCCTGAACCTGCTGCCGGCCGGCATGCTGATGCTGCTGTTCACCCAGCTCGTGCTGCTGGCCGAGCGCTGGAGCCTGGCGATCGGCTCGGAAGCGCGCACCAACGACGACCTGCGCCGCCTGCTGGACGTGAACATCGCCATCACCAGCGAGATGCGGCTGGAGGCGCTGCTGGCCAAGATGGTGCAGGTGGCCTCGACGGTGACCCAGGCCGACCGCAGCTCGCTGTTCCTGTTCGACGAGAAGACCGGCGAACTCTGGAGCGTGGTGGCCGAGGGGCTCGAGGAGCGGCCGATCCGCTTCCCCTGCGACCAGGGGCTGGCCGGCTGGGTCTTCACGCACGGCGAGCTGGTGAACCTGCCCGACGCCTACGCCGACCCGCGGTTCAACAAGGCCGTCGACGAGGACACCGGCTATCGCACCACCAGCCTGCTCACCGTGCCCGTGGTGACCCGCGACGGGCGGCGGCTCGGCGTCATGCAGACCATGAACAGCCAGGAGCATCCCGGCTTCGACGACGCCGACGAGGAGCGGATGAACGCCTTCGCCGCCCAGGCCGCGGTCGCGATCGACAACGCGCGGCTGTTCTCCGACGTGGCCGCGGAGCGGACCTACAACGAGAGCATCCTGCGCTCGATGTCGACGGGCGTGGTGACGCTGGACCGCGACATCCGCAGCGCCAAGCTGAACCCGGCGGCGGCCGACATCCTGGCGGTCCCGCTCGAGCGGCTCGAGGGCGCCGACGTGCGCGCCTGGCTGCAGGGGTCCAACCCGCAGATCCTGGCCGAGATCGACGCGGTGGCCGCGAGCGGGCGGCCACGCTCGTTGCTGGACGCCGACGTGCGGACGGCGGGCGGCGCGACCATCTCGGCCAACCTGTCGATCGTGCCGCTGGTGGGCGAACAGGGCGGGCTGGTGATCCTGGTGGAGGACATCAGCGAGGAGAAACGCATGGAGTCGGCCATGCGCCGCTTCATGAGCCAGCAGGTCGTGGACCAGATCATGGAGCACGACGGCGACGACCTGCTGTTCGGGGTCTCGTGCCGCGCCAGCGTCCTCTTCGCCGACATCCGCAACTTCACCAGCCTCGCCGAGACCCTGCAGCCGCGCGAGACGGTGGACATGCTGAACGAGGTCTTCGCCGACCTCGTCGAGGCGGTCTCGGCCAGCGACGGGGTGCTGGACAAGTTCCTGGGCGACGCGGTGATGGCGGTCTACGGCGCGCCGCTCTCGGCGCCGCGCGATCCGCAGAACGCCGTCGAGAGCGCGGTCAGCATGATGGCCATGGTCGCGGCGCTCAACGAACGCCGCCGCCGCCGCGGGCGGGAGGAACTGCGTCTCGGCGTCGGCATCGCCACCGGCGACGTGGTGGCCGGCACCATCGGGTCGCTCAAGCGGATGGACTACACGGTCATCGGCGACAGCGTGAACCTGGCGGCCCGCCTGCAGCAGCTCACCAAGGTCTACCAGGTGGGCGTGGTGATCTGCGAGGACACCGCCGCGGCGCTGGACGGGGCGGCGGCGCTGCGCGAACTCGACACCCTGCGCGTGCGCGGGCGCCAGCGGGCGGAGCGGGTCTTCCAGGTGCTGACCGGCGAGCCCGCGACGTGGACGCCGGCGCTGGCCGACTTCCGGCGGGGCCGGGAACTCCTGGCGCGGCGGCGCTGGAAGGAGGCGGTGGCGGCGTTCGAGGCGGCGGTGGCCGCCGATCCCGCCGACCGGCCGTCGGCCCTGCTGCTGGAGCGCGCCCGCGTCATGGCGCGGCGGCCGCCGCCGGCCGACTGGGACGGCGTCTGGGGCCTCGGCGACGTCGCCGAGGAGGCGGACGCGGGCTAACCGCGGCCGTAGCGGGCCCGGCCCAGGGCGCCGGCGGCCTCGCTGAGCCACTGCTCGGGGCGCAGCTTCGTGGTCGCCTTCCACTTCTCGAAGCGCATGACGTCGTCGATGCGGCGGTCGACGAACTCCAGCGCCACCTTGCGGCCCTGGGTCATGCGGATGGCCATCGCCGACGACAGGATGCCGGCCAGGATGGCGCGCTTGGTGTAGTGGTTCTCGTCGGTGGCGACGTCGCCGGCCCAGCGCCAGAGGCCGTCGGCGCTCTCCCAGGCCAGCCGGCCGGCGAGCGGCAGGTTCGCCGGCAGCGCCAGGAACCCCATCCAGCGCCGCGTGGCCGGCTCGTCCTGGGCGGCGGCGTCGAGGCGGGCCTCGACCGCGCGGCGGATCTTCTCGCGGATCTTCAGGTTCGAGCCGTGGACGTCGGCCAGCGTCGCCAGCGCCCGGTCGTCATGACGACGCGACAGCAGCGCCGCGAGGTCGGCGGCCCCGTGCGGGATCAGGAGTTCGGCCTCGGCGGGGCTCATGGCGAGCGCCCGGGCCGCCAGCGCCACCGTGCGCCGCGACCAGCCGTGCGTGGGCGCGAGCTTCAGCGCCTCGTCGAGAAGCTGTTGCTCCGTGGCCGTGGCCCATTCCTGCGCGGCGGTGGTCATGGCGGGGGTTTAGCGCGGCGCGCGGGTTCGCGCACCTGTTCTGCCCCTCCTGAACCTCATCCCCGGATGAGGATGTGGATCACAATTGCAGGGGCGCCGTGGACAGGCTCGGCCCCTTCTGCTATTTCGCCGCGCTCTAAACCCGACGGGTAACACCTTCGGGCGATCCATATTTTGTTCGCTCGCCGCCTTTTGCCGGCTGAGGTGGGCGGCAAGCGTGCAAACAGGAGAAGTCCTCTGGTTCAGATTTTCGTCCGCGACAACAACGTCGACCAGGCCCTGAAGGCGCTGAAGAAGAAGATGCAGCGCGAGGGCTCGTTCCGCGAAATGAAGCGGCACGTCCACTACGAGAAGCCGTCCGAGAAGCGCGCCCGCCAGAAGGCGGAAGCCGTGCGCCGGGCCCGCAAGCTCGCCCGCAAGCGCGCCCAGCGCGAAGGCCTGATCGCGGCGCCGAAGAAGCCGTCGCGCTGAGCCGCGGCTCTAAAAGCTGGCACACTTGATGCTTATGTGAAGGGCTGCGCCACCGGCGCGGCCCTTTTCGCGTATATGGTCCAGGCGAGACGTCTCGTCGCGCCCGGGCCGCGTTAAGTGGTCTATCAACGGTGCGCGTCCTATTTTGGGTCTCTTGGCGTCTGCCTTCGTAGGAATGGTCCCCGCATGAACCTCCGCAATCTCGTCATCTGGGGCGTCATCGTCGTCGTCCTGGTCGGGCTCTACAGCATGATGACGGGCGGGACCCGCGGCGGCGCCAACGCCGGCGAACTCACCTATTCGCAGATGCTCTCCAAGGTGAACGCGGGCGAGGTGAAGACCGCCATCATCCGCGGGCCGATGGTCGAGATCCTCGACCAGTCGAACCGGCGCTACACGGCGACGACACCGAACAACCAGGAAGACCTGGTGCAGCGCCTGGAAAAGAGCGGCGCCAACATCACCGTGAAGGCGGCCGGCAGCGGCTGGATGAGCCTGCTGCTGAACTCGCTGCCGATCCTGCTGCTGATCGGCGTGTGGATCTTCTTCATGCGCCAGATGCAGGGCGGCGCCCGCGGCGCCATGGGCTTCGGCAAGTCGAAGGCCCGCCTGCTGACCGAGAACAAGAACCGCGTGACCTTCGACGACGTCGCCGGCGTGGACGAGGCCAAGGAAGAGCTGACGGAGATCGTCGACTTCCTGAAGGACCCGCAGAAGTTCCAGCGCCTGGGCGGCAAGATCCCCAAGGGCGCGCTGCTGGTCGGCCCGCCCGGCACCGGCAAGACGCTGCTGGCCCGCGCCGTCGCGGGCGAGGCCGGCGTGCCCTTCTTCACCATCTCGGGCTCGGACTTCGTCGAGATGTTCGTGGGCGTCGGCGCCAGCCGCGTGCGCGACATGTTCGAACAGGCGAAGAAGAACGCGCCCTGCATCATCTTCATCGACGAAATCGACGCCGTCGGCCGTCACCGGGGCGCGGGCCTGGGCGGCGGCAACGACGAGCGCGAGCAGACGCTGAACCAGCTCCTGGTCGAGATGGACGGCTTCGAGGCGAACGAGGGGATCATCCTGATCGCCGCCACCAACCGTCCCGACGTGCTGGACCCGGCGCTGCTGCGTCCGGGCCGCTTCGACCGCCAGGTGGTGGTGCCGAACCCGGACATCGTGGGCCGCGAGCGCATCCTGCGCGTCCACATGAAGAACGTGCCCCTGGCCGCCGACGTGGAGGTGCGCACCATCGCGCGCGGCACGCCGGGCTTCTCGGGCGCGGACCTCGCCAACCTCGTCAACGAAGCCGCCCTGATGGCCGCGCGGAAGAACCGCCGCATGGTCACCATGCGCGACTTCGAGGACGCCAAGGACAAGGTCATGATGGGCGCCGAGCGCCGGTCCATGGTCATGACCGACGAGGAGAAGACGCTGACGGCCTACCACGAGGGCGGCCACGCCCTGGTGGCGCTGAACGTGCCGGCCACCGACCCGGTGCATAAGGCCACGATCATCCCGCGCGGCCGCGCGCTGGGCATGGTCATGCAGTTGCCGGAGCGCGACAAGTTCTCGATGAGCTACGAGCAGATGACGTCGCGGCTCGCGATCCTGTTCGGCGGCCGCGTGGCCGAGGAGATCATCTTCGGCAAGGACAAGATCACGTCGGGCGCCAGCTCCGACATCAGCCAGGCGACCAAGCTCGCCCGGGCGATGGTGACCAAGTGGGGCTTCTCGGACCGCCTGGGCTCGGTGGAGTACGGCGAGAACCAGGAAGAGGTGTTCCTGGGCCACTCCGTCGCGCGCAACCAGAACGTCTCGGAAGAGACCTCGAAGATCATCGACGAGGAAGTGAAGCGCCTCGTGAGCGGCGGCGAGACCGAGGCCCGCCGCATCCTGACCGAGAAGCTGGAGGACCTGCACAAGCTGGCCCGGACGCTGCTCGAGTACGAGACCCTGACCGGCGACGAGATCGTGGGCGCGCTGAAGGGCGTCATGCCCAACCGCGAGGAGGCCGACGTCAGGAAGCCGACCGGCCCGTCCGTGGCGGTGCCGATCTCGCCCAAGCCCAGCGCCGAACCGGCGTAAGGGGCTCGGCCAGAGCCGAGGATCGGAGGGCGGGCGCCGCAAGGCCCCGCCCTTTTTCTTTGCCTCCCATCAAGGGACGGAAGCGCCAGCTTGACTCCGCCTCGCGTGTGTATGATTGTATGAGTATATGCATACAATCTCGCAATCGCTGCTGGATGGGCTGAGCCTCGCGGGAGGCGGGGTGCCGATCTACGTGCAGTTGCGGGACCAGATCCTGGGGGCGCTGGGCGAGGGGCGGCTGAAGCCGGGCGACCAGATGCCGACGCTGCGGCAGGTCGCGGTGACGCTGAAGATCGACCTCAACACCGTGCGCCATGCCTACGACGAGCTGGAGGCGATGGGCGCCATCCGGCTCGAGCGGGGCCGCGGCAGCTTCGTCAACGCGCCGCCCGCGCCGCCCGACGCGGCCCAGCACGACCGCGACCTCGACGACGTGGCCCGCCAGGCCATCGGCCTCGCCCGGGCGCGTGGCCTCGACCCGATCGACCTGGCCGGGCGCATCTCGGCCCTCACGAAGGAGACCTCCGATGGGTAGCACCATGAAGGGCGCCAACCCTGCCGCCGCCCTGTTGAGCGTGCTGACGGCCCTGGCCGCCACAGCCGTGTTCTGGTGGGCGAAGACCGCGGGCCAACCCGCCGGAAACTGGGTGGGCGCGGCCCTGATCCTGGCGGCCGTGCTGATCCCCTTCTCGCTGCTGATGGCCAACCAGTGGGAGCGGGCGGTGGTGCTGCGCATGGGTCGGCTGAACGCCGTGCGCGGCCCCGGGCTCTTCGTGGTCATCCCGTTCCTGGACGAGGCCGCCGTGTGGCTGGACCAGCGCATCCAGACCACCGAGTTCAGCGCCGAACAGGCGCTCTCGAAGGACACGGTGCCGGTCAACATCGACGCCGTGGTCTTCTGGCAGGTGCATGACCCCGAGCGCGCCGCGCTCGAGATCCACGACTATCGCCAGGCGATCGAGCAGGTGGCCCAGACGTCGCTGCGCGAGATGGTCGGCGCCTCGTTGCTCTCCACCCTGCTGGCCGAACGCAAGCAGGGCGACGCGATCCTGCGCGAGGAAATCGGCCGCAAGATCGCCGACTGGGGCGTCTCGGTCATCTCGGTGGAAATCCGCGACATCGGCGTCCCGCCGGCGCTGCAGGACGCCATGAGCCGCCAGGCCCAGGCCGAACGCGAGCGGCTGGCGCGGATCGCGCTGGGCCAGGCCGAGCAGGAGGTGGCGGCGAAGTTCGTCGAGGCCGCCGAGACCTACGCCAGGAGCCCGGCGGCTTTGCAGTTGCGCGCGATGAACATCATCTACGAGACCGCCAAGGAACGGGGCACCACCATCCTGATGCCCACGTCCATGGTGGACGCCATGAACCCGACGGCCGTGATGGCCGCCATGCGCGACGCCTGACCGGCGCGAGGAGGACCCCGATGCGCACGTTCGTTTCCATGACCCTGGCCGCGCTGGTCGCCGGCCTCCCGGCCGCCGCCTTCGCCGAGGACGCCGCCGGCGACTGGGTCGGCAAGGTGAAGGTCCCGGCGGGCGTCGAGCTCACCATCGTGGCGCATATCCAGAAGGACGGCGCCGGCAAGCTGATCGGGTACGCCGAGAGCCCCGACCAGACGGTGACGCAGCTTCCCATGGCCGACATCGCCGCCACGGCGGACACGCTGTCGTTCGCCGTGCCGATGGTGAAGGGGAGCTACAAGGGCGCCTGGGACCCCGCCGCCAGGGCCTGGGTGGGGACCCTGACGCAGGCCGGCTTCGACATGCCGCTGTCGCTGGCCCGGGGCGTCGCGCCGCCGCGGCCGGTGGTGGCGGGGCTGGACGGCGAGTGGACCGGCGTCCTGGCTGCGCCGCAGGGGGACCTGCGGCTGCTGCTGCATGTGAAGACCGGCGCCGACGGCACGCTGGCGCTCTTCGAGAGCCCCGACCAGAGCCCGATGAAGCTGGTGGCCTTCCTGACCCACGAGGGCGAT
Organism: Phenylobacterium sp.; assembly: GCF_016793285.1. Classification (GTDB taxonomy): domain Bacteria; phylum Pseudomonadota; class Alphaproteobacteria; order Caulobacterales; family Caulobacteraceae; genus Phenylobacterium. Next base: position 153 of record NZ_JAEUMO010000057.1, on the reverse strand, counting down.
GCGGTGAAGGTCGAGCTGAAGGGCGTCGGCGGCTTCGAGGGCAAGCTCTCGCCCGACGGCAAGACCCTCGACGGCCAGTGGAAACAGATGGGCGGCTCGCTGCCGCTGACGATGAAGAAGGGCGGCTGACCTTACCGGCGGCGTGCGCGCCGC
>NZ_JAEUMO010000023.1 GCF_016793285.1 Phenylobacterium sp. | reverse complement strand
GGTCAGGACGTGTCCGTCAGGCGCAAGGGGGCCGAGCCGGCGAGGAGGGCGGCGCGGCCCTTGGGGCGGCGTTCGGGGTCGAGGAGGGCCTCGGCCCTGGCGTAGCTCTTGCCGATCTTGCGCACGGCGGTCTCGACCGCGGCCTGAATGGCGGCGGCGTCGTGGTCCGGGTCGCCGGTGAGGCGCAGCGGGGTTTCCCAGTCGGGGCGTTCGTATTCGTTCCAGTCGCAGCGTTCGGGAGGGTCGCCGCGCTCTTCGCGTTCCTCGGACTCGGCGTCCGGATCGGCTTCGGCCACGGCGCGCGGGGCGGCGAAGCCGCCGCTGGCGATGCGCATCCTGAGCGCGATGGACTGGCGCACGCCGCGGCCGACGTCGCAGTGGGCGTCGACCAGGGCGAGCAGGGTCGGAGTGTCCGGGGCCGCCTCGACGGCTACGGCGATGCGGCGCACGACGCTCATGCCGAGCTCGGCGAGCTCGAACAGTTGGGCGCATGCGGCGTCGGTCGTGGACATGAACAAAAGAAGAACATACTTGCGCGGGCCCGTCAACTCTCCCGTTCTCCGCGCGGTGAAAGGACTGGAGCGGGGAGCGCCTGCGGGCGCAGGTCAGGTGCGCGGCCCGAGGCTCTGGCGGATGCCGCGGGCGTCGTAGACGTCGGCGCCACGGGGCCGCTCGCCGCGGCCCATCAGCACCTCGATGGTGCTGGAGACGGCCGGGCCGCCCCCCAGGCTCATGCCGCCCGAACTGACGCCGACGCCGACCCCGCTGCGGCGGCCGAAGCTGCCGCCGCCGATGCCGAAGCTGACCTGCGGGCCGCCATCCGGCCGGCCCCTCAGGAAGCGGTCCGAGACGCGGAACCAGTCGTAGCCCTCCGCCAGCGCCAGGTCGGCGGCGCGCAGCAGCGCATAGTCGGAGACCTGCTCGGGCGGCGCCCCGGGGCCGCCGCGGAAGGTGATCCGGTAGCGGCCGGGCTCGATGCGGTACTCGCTGTAGCCGACCGCGTCGCGCCCCGGCGCGGCCGGCCGGTAGGTGGTCGGCATGGTCTCGCAGGCCGCCAGGGCGGCGGCCGCGAGGCTGATCAGAACGAGGCGCTTCATGGTCTGGCGTCCTAGCGGAAAGACAAATCCCTTCCGACGGTTATACGCCGAAACGGACGACGTGGCCGCGCCGTTCCGTTCAGCCGAGGCCAAGCGCCGCAGCCAGCGCCGCCATGTCGGCCGGACGCGGCGCCTCGACGCGCTTGCGACCGCCCGCCGGGTGCGGGAACGTCAGCGCCGCCGCGTGCAGCATCAGCCGTGGCACGGCGCACCCGCCCACCACCAGCGCGCCGCCGTAGCGCGGGTCGCCCGCGATCGGCCGTCCGATGGCGGCCATGTGGACGCGAAGCTGGTGCATCCGCCCCGTCTCGGGATCGAGTTCGACCAGCGCCGCGCCGGCGCCGACGGCCAGCGTCCGGTAGCGCGAAGCCGCCGTCTCGGCGTCCGGGTGGTCGGGTTCGCAGACCCGCATGTAGGCCTCGCGCCCCTCCTCCACGCGCCGCAGCGGCAACGCGATGCGCCCGCCCCGGGGCTCCGGCGCGCCGGGGGCGACGATCGCGTGGTAGGTCTTGGAGAACTTTCGCGCCATCAAGGCCTTGCCGAGGAAACCTGCGGCAGGCTTGGTCTTGGCGGTGAGGATCACGCCCGAGGTGTCGCGGTCCAGCCGGTGGATCAGCCGCGGCCGCGCCTTCCCCGGCTTCGCGAACGCCCAGAGCAGTTCGTCCAGCGTATGCGCCTGCCCGCGCCCGCCCTGGCTGGACAGCCCCGCCGGCTTGGCGAGCGCCAGCACCTCGGCGTCCTCGTAGAGGACCAGGCCGCGCACGAACGCGACCTCCTCGACGCTGAGGTCTATCGGAACGGGAGCCTTCACCCCCCTCCTCTAGCGGAGCACGCCCCGCTTCGTCATCGTCCGCGCGAACCAGATGAAGCCGGCGCAGATCGCGCAGATGACCGCGGGGAAGATCGGGTCCAGCCCGCGCGCGGCGCTGTAGGCGAAGCTTCCCAGCGCCCCCAGGATCGAGACCGCAAAGGCGTGGAACGCCCACTTCGAGCGCAGGAGCAGCAGCACCGCCCCCAGCGCCGAACCCCACACGCCGACCGCCCAGACCCCGTGCATCCAGCCGGGATAGGTCGCCAGCAGCGCCTTCTGCGCCGCGGTCATGTAGCTGTCGGGCGCCACGTGGCTCATCGTGTAGTCGAACGCGCCGAAACCGTTCCAGAGCAGGCTGATCGCCGCCACCAGCCAGAACCACCACGGCGTCCTGGCCCCGGGCGCATCCACGGTCGTCATCGTCGTCCCTCCCCAGGGGATGTTGTGCGGGCAGCCTAGGCCGCGCCGTCACATCGAACAATGTGCTGCGAAATCAGCCCTCGCGGCCCCGGCGCAGGGCCGCCCAGCGCTCCAGCCGCTCCTTGATCCGCGCCTCGTTCCCGTCGCCACGCGGCTTGTAGAACTGGCGGCGTTCCATCTCGTCGGGGAAGTAGTCCTGGCCCGAGAAGCCCTCGGGCGCGTCGTGGTCGTAGGCGTAGCCCTTGCCGTACCCCAGATCCTTCATGAGCCGCGTGGGCGCGTTCAGGATGTGCCTGGGCGGCATCAGCGAGCCGGTCTCCTTCGCGGCCTTCATGGCGGCGCCGAAGGCCAGGTAGACGGCGTTGGACTTGGGCGCGCAGGCGAGGTGGACGGTCAACTGCGCCAGCGCGATCTCGCCCTCGGGCGAACCCAGGAAGTCGTAGGTGTCCTTGGCGGCGTTCGCGAGGATGAGCGCCGTCGGGTCGGCCTCGCCGATGTCCTCCGCCGCCGCGCGGATCAGGCGGCGCGCCACGAACAGCGGGTCCTCGCCGCCCGCCAGCATGCGCGCCAGCCAGTAGAGCGCCGCGTCCGGGTCCGACCCGCGGATCGACTTGTGCAGCGCCGAGATGAGGTTGTAGTGCTCCTCTCGGTCCTTGTCGTAGGCGGGGCTGCGCTTCTGCAGGATCGTGCCCAGCTCCCGCGTCGTCAGCGGCCTGGCCGTGCCGATGTTGAAGAGCGTCTCGGCGAGGGTCAGCAGATAGCGCCCGTCGCCGTCGGCCAGCGCGGCCAGCGCCGCCCGGGCCTCGGGCTCCAGCGGCAGCGCGCGGCCCTCGTGCGCCTCGGCCTTCGCCAGCAACCGTTCCAGCGCCTCGTCGTCCAGCCGCTTCAGCACGAACACCTGCGAGCGCGACAGCAGCGCCCCGTTCAGCTCGAACGACGGGTTCTCGGTCGTGGCCCCGACGAGGGTGACGATCCCCTCCTCCACGAAGGGCAGGAAGCCGTCCTGCTGGGCGCGGTTGAAGCGATGGATCTCGTCGACGAACAGCAGCGTCGCCTGGCCGGCCGAGCGCCGCACGCGGGCCTGCTCGAACGCCTTCTTCAGGTCCGCCACGCCGGAGAAGACCGCCGAGAGCTGCTGGAACTCGTAGCCGGCCTCCTTCGCCAGCAGGCGCGCGATGGTGGTCTTGCCGGTGCCGGGCGGGCCCCAGAGGATCATCGACGACAGCCGCCGGGCCTCGGCCATCCGCCGGATCGGCCCCTCGGGGCCCAGCAGATGATCCTGGCCCACCACCTCGTCCAGCTTCTGCGGCCGCAGGCGGTCGGCGAGCGGCGACGGCTGCGCCGGTGTCAGACCCGCAGCTTCGAAGAGGTCGGCCATGGCGCCGGCTTAGCAGATGCCGCTCAGCTCCGGAACGTGCCCGTGATCGTCTGCCCGTTCCGCTCCAGCGTGATGCGCCACACGGGCGAGGCCTGCGAGAGCGCCGCGGCCAGGTCGCGCACCGCACCGATCTTCTGGCCGTTCACCTCGCGCACGATGTCGCCGGGACGCAGTCCCGCCCCGCGCGCCAGCCCGCCGCCGATCCCGGTGACGAGCACGCCCGGGCCGGTGAAGGCGTCGATGCCGAGCTCGGTGGCGACGGCGGGGCTCAGGTTCACCACCGTGGCGCTGTCGAACGGGTTGCGGCCGCTCAGGGTGCGTTCGTCGCGGGGCGGCGTCGCCGGCGGCGGCTCGGCGCGCAGCGTCAGGGCCTCGTCCCTGCCGTTGGCGCGGCGGACCAGCAGCGGGATGGTGTCGCCCGGCTTGTGGGTGTTGACGAGGTAGCTCAGCGCCGGCGCGTCGACGATCCGCTGGCCGTCGGCCTGCAGCACCACGTCGCCCTGGCGCAGGCCCGCGCGCGCCGCCGCGCCGCCGGGCCAGAGATCGGCCACCATGGCGCCCTGCGGCAGGGCCAGCCCCAGGCTCCTGGCCATCTCGGAGGTCACGCTCTGCGTGCGCGCGCCGAACCAGGGCCGCACCACCCGCTGGCCGCCGCCGACGGCGGTGTCGACCACACGGCGCACCACGGCTGCGGGGATCGCGAAGCCCACGCCCGAGGACGTGCCCGATCGCGAGAGGATGAAGCTGTTCACGCCGATCAGCTCGCCGTCCATGTCCACCAGCGCGCCGCCCGAGTTGCCGGGATTGATGGCCGCATCGGTCTGGATGTAGGCGCTGCCGGCCTCGCCGGACGGATCGGTCGTGCGGTTGAGCGCCGAGACAATGCCGTTGGTCACGGTCTGGCCGACGCCGAAGGGGTCGCCGATGGCCAGCACCAGGTCGCCCACCTGGGTGTCGGACGTCTCGTCCAGCCGCAGGGTCGGCAGGCGCTCGGCGCCCACGTCGATCTTCAGGATCGCGAGGTCGGTGCGCGGGTCGGCCAGCAGGATGCGGGCGGGGAACTCGCGCCGGTCGTTGAGCGCGACGGTGATCTCCTGCCCGCCCTCGACCACATGGTTGTTGGTGACGACGATGCCGTCGGGCCGCACGATCACGCCCGAGCCCAGCGACTGGGCCACCCGGTTCTGCGGCACGCCCAGGCCGAAGAGCTGCCAGAACGGGTCGGTCTGCTGGCGCACCATCCGCTTGGCCGAGATGTTGACCACCGCCGGCGCGGTGCGCCGCACGATCGGGGCGAACGACGACTTCATGGCCACCGCGCTTTCCGGCGGGACGCGGCCGTCGAGCGGCTGGGCGTGGACGGCCGAAGCGGCCAGCGAGAGCGCGAGGACGGGGATCAGCAGGCGTGACGCGGGCAAGGGAGTCTCCGGCGAAGGCGGCTGAGGCTAAGGACGTTTCCGGCGCAATGATGGCGAAGCCGCCGCGCTTCGTCAGGCGGCTTTCGGCCGGTCGCCTATCGTGAAGGCGATGAGGGTGGCCACGGCCATCAGCAGCGAGCCCACCAGGAGCGCGCCGCCCGAGAAGCCGCCGGGCTGCGAGAGCGTCTGGGCGTAGACCTGGGTGAAGGCCAGCGGGCCGACCAGCGCGGCCAGGGCCTGCAGGCCGCCCAGCGCGCCTTGCAGGCGGCCCTGTTGCGTCGCGTCGACCAGGTTGGTCTGAAGGGCGCGCAGCGGCGGGCCGCACAGGTTGCCGAGGCACATCGGGATGCAGGCCAGGGCGAACAGCAGGCCGGTGCTCGCCAGGGCCAGCCCCGCAAAGCCGACGGCGCAGAGCGCCAGGCCCGCGATCAGCGCCGCCTGCTCGCCGGCGCGCTTCGCCGCAAGCGGCGCGATCACGCCCATGACGAGGATGTTGCCGGCCGCGAAGACCGTCAGCAGCAGGCCCGCCGCGGCCGCGTCCCAGCCGTAGCGGTGGTCGACGTAGAGCACGAACAGCGTGTTGGCCGACGTGCCGCCCAGCGCCACCAGCGTCATGATGACCGCCAGCTTCGGGAGGCCGGGCGTCCGCAGGATGCCGAAGGCGGCGAACGGGTTGATCGTCCGCACCTCGCCCCGCTTGTCGGGCGGCAGCGACTCCGGCAGCACGAAGAAGCCGTAGAGCGCCATGAGGCCGGCCACGCCCGCCGCCACCCAGAACGGCGCGCGCGGGCTGATCTCGCCCAGCACGCCGCCGGCGGCCGGCCCCAGGATCATCCCCGCGCCGTAGACCGCAGCGAAGACGCCGAAGCGGGCGGCGCGCTGCCCGGGCGCGGTGATGTCGGCGAGGTAGGCCGAGGCGGTGGCGAAGTTGCCCGCCGTGAAGCCGGAGATCAGCCGCCCGAGGAAGAGCCAGACCAGGTTGGGCGCCACCGCCATCACCACCAGGTCCGCGGCGAACCCGAAGGCGGAGGCGACGAGCACCGGGCGGCGTCCGAAGCGGTCCGACAGCGCGCCCAGGACCGGCGCGGCGAAGAAGTTGGCCGCGGCCCACGCGGCGGCGATGATCCCGAACGCCCGCGCCGCAGCGGCGTCGTCGCCCCCCTCGAGCTGCAGCACCAGGCGCGGCAGGACTGGGAAGATCAGCCCGAACGAGAGCGCCTCCAGGAAGATCGTCGCCAGGATGAATCCGAAGGCCGCCCGTCGCGACGCGGCCACGGCGCTACTCCGCCGGCTGGGGGGCCGGCGCGGACGCGCGGGCCGCGGCGAAGGCCAGGAACAGCGCGGCCGCCAGCAGGCCGGACGCCAGGTAGATCGGCAGGCCCGGCGGATGGCCGCCCCTGAGGGCCCAGGCGAAGGCCTCGCCGAACAGCGCCGGGCCCATGATGGAGCCGATGCCCATCAGGCTCTGGTTCGCGCCCTGCAGTTGCCCCTGCTCGTGCGGCTGCACGCGGCGGGTCATCAGGCCCTGCAGCCCCGGCATGATGAAGCCCGTGAGCGCGAAGACCGGCGCCGCCAGCAGGTAGACCCAGCCGACGTCGGCCCAGCCGTACCAGGCGAAGCCGAACGCGCCGGCGGCGAGCCCCAGCAGGAGCATCCGCCGCTCGCCGATCCGCGCCACCGTGGGTCCGACCAGGAACATCGAGACGATCACCCCCAGCACGCCGGTCAGCAGGAAGGTCAGCCCCAGCGTGCGCGAGTCCCAGCCATAGCGGTAGGTCGTGTAGAGCACGAAGACCGTGGGCAGCACCGTATGGGCGAACTGGAAGAGGAAGCCCACGCCCGCCAGCGGCAACAGGCCCAGCCGCGACCCGAGCAGCCGCAGCGAGCCCAGCGGATTGGCCCGCCTCCAGTCGAACCTGGTCGCGCGCTTCTCGGGCGGCAGCGATTCCGGCAGCACGAAGAGGCCGTAGAGCCAGTTGACCGCCGTCAGGCCGGCCGCCGCCAGGAACGGCACGCGCAGGTCGCCCTGGCCCAGGAAGCCGCCGATCGTTGGGCCCATGATGAAGCCGAACGAGAAGGCCGAGCCCATCCAGCCGAACACCTTGGCGCGCCGCTCGGGCGGGGTGACGTCGGCGAGGTAGGCGCTGGCGGTCGAGAAGCTGGCCGCCGTCGCGCCGTTCAGGATGCGGCCCAGCAGGAGCCACCAGAGCGTCGGCGCGAACGCCATGAACAGGAAGTCCGCCGCCAGTCCGAACAGCGACAGGAGCAGCACCGGACGGCGGCCGATCCGGTCCGACAGCATGCCCAGGAGCGGGCCGCAGAAGAACTGCATGATCCCCCAGGTGACGGCGAACACGACCGTCCACTCCGAGGCCGCGGCCGTGTCGCCGCCCGCCAGTTCGCGCACCAGTTGCGGCAGGATCGGGATCATGATCCCGAACGAGACCGCGTTCATCAGCGCGAGCGCGAAGATGAAGCCGAAGCCGGCCTGCCGGCCCCCGGAAGGCGTCGCGGGCGTCGTCACGGCGTCGGTCATGCGGGGGCTCCGGTGGCGCGGGGCGCACGGGCCATGACCGCGATCGCGATGCAGACGGCGACGGCGTGCAGGCCCGCCGCGAGGAAGAAGGCCGAGCCGGGAACCTGCGGATGTCCGGGCGTCACGAACCAGGCGTAGGTGAATCCGAAGACCGCGGGCGCCACGATCCCCGCCAGGCCCGCGGCGCTGGCGTTGGCGCCTTGCAGGCGGCCCTGTTCCGAAGCGGCCACCCGCCGGGTGACGAGCCCCTGGAAGCCCGGGCCGAAGAGGCCGATCAGCCCGAACACCGGCGTCCCGGCCAGGAAGAGCCAGCCGGTCGGCGCCATGCCGTAGATCGCGAAGCCCAGCCCGCCGAAGGTGAGCCCCGCCAGCACCGCGCCCCACTCGCCGATCTTCGCCACCACCGGCTTCACCAGAACCCCCTGCACGACGATGTTGCAGATCCCCGTCAGCGCCAGGGCATAGCCGGTCATGTCCGGCGTCCAGCCGTAGCGGTTCGAGGCGTAGAGCACGAAGATCGTCGGCAGCACATAGTGCGCGGTCTGGAGCAGCAGGTTCATCGTCGAAAGCGCCAGCACCTCGCGGCGTTGCGCGAGGAACCTCAGCGACCCGACGGGGTTGGCCTTCTTCCAGTCGAAGGCCGCGCGGTTCTCGGGCTTCAGCGACTCGGGCAGCACGAAGAAGCCGTAGACCACCCCCAGCAAGGTCAGCGCGCCGGCGCCGACGAACGGCGCGCGCAGACCCCAGTTGTGCGCCAGGAAGCCGCCGATGGCGGGGCCGACGATGAAGCCGACGCCCCAGGCGGCGCCGATCAGCCCGAAGGTCTGCGCGCGTTTCTCGGGCGCCGTGACGTCGGCGATGTAGGCGTTGGCGGCGCCCATTCCCCCGGCGGTCAGCCCGGCGACGATCCGGGTGGCCACCAGCCACCAGAGGTTCGGCGCGACCACCATGACGAGGTAGTCCAGCGCCAGCCCGAACAGCGAGATCAGGAGCACCGGCCGGCGCCCGAATCGGTCGGACAGCGCCCCCAGCACCGGCGCGGCGATGAACTGCGACGCCGCCCAGAGCGTGGACAGCACGCCGTTCCAGCGCGCGGCCGAGCCCGCGTCGCCACCCTGGAACTGCTGCACGAGCGGCGCGTAGACCGGGATGATCACCCCCAGCGACAGCACGTCGAGCCACACGCTGACCAGCACGAAGCCGACGGCGGCGCGCCCGCCCGCGAACGCGCGAAGGCCGCGCTCACCCGCGCCTGCCGGACGACCTTCGGACATCGTTTCTCCCCTCGCCGCGCAGGATGAAACAAAGCAAGAACTGGCGCAACTGCGTTATCTGGTCACGCGACCGCCGAGCGATCGGATCTGGGACTGCCAGTACTCCGCCAGCCTCGCCAGCAGGACCGCGTCGGGGAAGCGGTGCCGCGCGGCGCTCCCGGCCGGAACCTGGTCGAAGCCGCGATGCTCGATGCTGACGCGGGTCTCCTCGCCCACCGCCTCGAACCGCACCTCGACCTCGGTGTGAAGATCGAGCGGGAAGTTGGCCTGCCGCCAAGAGAAAACGAGCCGGCCTGGCGGCTCCCAGGCGCGGATGCGGCCGATCTCGAACACCTTGCCGCCGGCCCGCGTCTCGATCAGGCGCCCCTCGGGCCCGGGCTCGAACGAGAGCGTCCCCGGCCGCGGCGTCGTCTCGAACAGCGGGCTTGCCCGCCACCATTCGCCGATCTCGTCGGTGAAGGCCGCGAACGCCCGCTCGGGCGTCGCCTTCACGCGGAGCGCGACGTAGACCTTGGAGGTCATTCCGCGCGCGCGCCTTTGGCGTCCTTCTCGAGGTGGGCCTTGAACGCCAGGAGCTGGGCGCTCCAGAGCCGCTCGCTCTCCTCCAGCCAGCGCAGCAGGTGGACCATCGGTTCGGGCCTCAGGGCGTAGATGCGCACGCGCGCGTCGAACTCGGGGTGCGACTCCTCCACGAGCCCGCTGGCGCGCAGGGTCTTCAGGTGGCGGCTCATGGCCGGCGCGGAGATGCCGGTCTCCCGCGCCAGTTCGCCCGCGGCGCGCGGCTTCTCCGCCAGCAGATCGACGACGCGCCGCCGGGTCGGGTCGGCCAGGGCGGCGAGCGTCCGGTCGACGGCATAGGCGGCCCCGGCCATCAGACCCACCCCGTGATCTTGAGCCCCGTGGCCGCCTCGGCCTCCTCGCGGCTGACGGCCTGCACCGCCTGCGAGACGGTCCAGATGTGGCCTTCGGGGTCGCGGCAGCGATAGGTGCTGTCGCCGTAGAACTGCAATTCGGGCTCGGCCAGGATCTCCATCCCCGCCGCCCGGGCGCGCTCGCAGTGGGCCCGGATGTCGGTGTCGATGCCGATCGCCACCGACTGCGTGACCTTGCCCCCGATCGAGGCCGGGCTCCTGTAGTCGTCGCTCCACTCGTAGCCGACCATGATGGCGGCGTTGCCGAAGCGCATCTCGGAGTGGACGAGGTTCCCCTCGCCGTCCTCGATCAGCATGAAGAGCTCGAAGCCGAACGCGGCCTCCAGGAATTTCAGCGCCGCCTTCGGGTCGCGATAGACGACCGCCGACATCAGGGCGCCACGCCAGTCCGCCATGCTCAGGCGCCTTCCAGCGAGGTGCTGATCTTCAGGCCCGAAGCCTGCTCCATCTCCTCGCCCGAGACCACGCGCACCGCCTGGCTGAAGTTCCAGATGTGCCCCTCGGGGTCCATCGCGCGGTAGGTGCGGTCGCCGTAGAACTGGTCCTCGGGCTCGGCGGTGATCCGCGCGCCGGCCGCCCGGGCCCGCTCGCAGTGCGCGTCGAGGCCCTCGGGCAAGGCGATCCGCAGGAACTGCGTCCCCGCCCCGCCCAGGCTCGCCGGCGCCATCATCTGCGCACCGCCCAGTTGCGGCCCGGCCCACTCGCCGCCCACGCTGATCGCCGAGTTCAGGAAGCTCATCTCGGAATGCCCGACATTGCCCTGAGCATCGGTGAGCAGCACCGTCAGCTCGAACCCGAACGCCTGCTCCAGCCACTTCAGCGCGGCGATGGGGTCCTTGTAGAAGACACACGGCACGACAGCGGGGCGCTCGCTCACGGCGATCTCCTTGCTCTATACGACAATATTTAACACATATCGCAACTATATGGTCAAGCGTATGGCCCTCACGGTGCGACGAGCCCCTTCGCGATGTCGGCGATCGTCCCGTCGTTCGGCCGCGGCGACACGCGCACCAGCTTCGCGAGCAGCGGGTAGACGCTGACGTTGTTGAAGTCCGGCAGGCGGACGCCCGCCCGGAAGGCGGGACCGTGCGCGATGAAGATCGCCGCCATCTCGGCGGACGCCGGATCGAACCCGTGCGCGCCACGCTCGGGCTTCGAGGGCCTGTAGTCGCGGGTGGTCAGCGCCCAGCCCGTCTCGGCCAGGCAGAAGTACGGCGCGACGCGCGGGTTGCGGCCATAGCGGAAGCGCCCGGGGATCTCCGCCTTGCGCCAGCACTGGTAGTGGTCGTGCGGCCGGATCAGCGCCGCGTCCACCTCGGCCTCGTGGCCGGCCGCCGGATAGATCGTCATGAACGCGCCGCCGGCCAGCGACCGGTACGCCGTCTTCGGCAGGACGTCGTCCATGTAGGCCTTGCGATCGTCCGACAGCGCCGCCATCCCGTGATCCGCGACCACCACGATGTTGGCGTCCCGCCCCCTCGCCTTCAGGCCCTCGAGCAGCCGCCCGATCTCGACGTCGACCCCAGCGACCGCGGCGTTCACCTCCGCCGACTCCGGCCCGTAGTCGTGGCCCGCTGTATCCACCGTGTCGAAGTAGAGCGTCACGAACCGCGGCCGCTTCGCCGGCGGCAGGTCGAGCCAGTTCAGCACCTGATCCACCCGCGCCGCGTTGGGCGTGTCCATGTCGAACTTCACCCAGTATCGCGGCCGCACGCCGCGGATCGGCGCCTCGACGCCCGGCCAGAAGTAGGGCGCGGTCGGGATGCCGGCCGTCTCGGCCGTCACCCAGATCGGCTCTGCCTGATCCCACCAGCGGCGGTCCCGCACCGCATCGCGGTTCGACATCTTGAAGGTCACGCCCGGGATGGCGGGATCCTCCATGTTGTTCTCGACGATGCCGTTCCGGTCGGGCCGCAGCCCGGTGACCAGCGTGTAGTGGTTCGGGAACGTCTTGGACGGGAACGACGGCCGCATCGCGCCGCGCACCCCCTCCTCCGCCAGGCGCGACAGAACCGGCGTGATCCCACGATCCAGATAGTCCGCGCGGAAGCCGTCGATGGAGATGAGGATCGTGACGGGACGCTCCGCGGCCCAGGCGGGCGCCCCGGCGGCGATGAGCACGGCGACGAGACAGGCGAGCAATCGTCTCAAGCGTCGGCTCCCCTCGCTCCCGCGCGTGTCTACCCTGCCAGCACCGCCTCGCGGAAGACAGTGTCGGCGGCCGCCAGCATCTCGCGCGACGCAGCCTGCCGGCGGATGAGCCCGGTCGCCTCGGCCCACGCCAACTCGCCGGTGATGAAGGCGTCCAGGTCGGCGAGCCGCGGCCCCTCGCCCAACTCGTTGGTCCGCGCCTTGGCGACCATCAACTCGTCGATCCGACCGCGGAGCGGGCCATCCACGACGCCCCCGTCCAGCAGTTGCGGCAACGCCATCGGCGGGACCGCGCGGTGCTTGCGCACCCACGCCAGCGCCGCGGCCGCGCGGATCACATAGAAGTACTTCTTGAGGCGCACGCCCTCGCGCCCCTCGAACTCGCGCCGCCAGGCGCCGCGGAGCAGGCCATAGTAGTGGCGCACCGCCGCGTCGGCGTCGCCATAGCGGGCCGCCAGCGCCCGCATCCGCTCGGCCGTCTCGCCGACCTCGCTATAGACCAGCGGCGAGCGTAGCCACTCCACGACCACGGCGTTGCCGCGGCAGAGCAGCTGCAGCGCCTTGCGGATATCCCAGCCGTTGACGTCCCAGAGCCCCTCGATGGGGCGCTCGATCACGTCCCGAACGGGGCTCAGGCGCAGGTAGTCGTCGATCGGCCGCACGTAGATGAAGCGCACGTCGTAGTCGCTGTCGGGCGACGGAAAGCCCCAGGCGCGGCTGCCCGACTCGACGGCGGCCACGATGCGGACGCCGTCTTCGCGCGCAATCGCATCCAGCCGCCGCACGGCGTCGGCGCGAACATCGGAGCTCAGGGGCGGCACGGTCATCGCCGCCGTGTGCGGCCGCATCGGCCAAAATGCAAGACGCCCCGGAAGCGGGCTTCCGGGGCGTCTCGATCGGTTATGGGCCGAAGCTCAGTCTTCGGCGCCGAAGCCCTGCTCGGCGGTCGGGCCGGAGTCCTTGCCCTTCTCGGCCGGATCGCGGTCGACGAATTCGATCACGGCCATGGCCGCGTTGTCGCCGTGGCGGAAGCCCGCCTTCAGGACGCGGATGTAGCCGCCGTTGCGGTCCTTGTAGCGCGGACCCAGGACCGAGAAGAGCTTGCCGACCTGCTCCACGTCGCGGACCTGGCTGATCGCCTGACGGCGAGCGTGCAGGTCGCCGCGCTTGGCGAGCGTGACCAGCTTCTCGACGACGGGACGCAGTTCCTTGGCCTTCGGCAGCGTCGTGACGATCTGCTCGTGCTTGATGAGGCTGGCCGACATGTTCGCGAACATGGCGGTGCGGTGGGCGGTCGTGCGACCCAGTTTGCGGTGGGCTTTGCCGTGACGCATCTCGATATCTCCTGGGCTCTGCGGCCCGCCTGACGCCCGATGGATGGACGTCGCCTGATCAAGTCCCGGCCTGGCTCCCGCCCGGGTCAGTACGAAGCGCCGAGGCCCTCCACCGCTGTTGCGGCTTCGTCGGGCCCGGGCCGCCGAGGCGGCCCCGGAGTCGGCGCGAAGGGTCCTACATCTGGTCTTCGAACTTCTTCGCGAGTTCCTCGATGTTCTCCGGCGGCCAGTTCGGCACGTCCATGCCGAGGTGGAGGCCCATCCCGGCGAGAACTTCCTTGATCTCGTTCAGCGACTTGCGGCCGAAGTTCGGGGTGCGCAGCATCTCCGCCTCGGTCTTCTGGATCAGGTCGCCGATGTAGACGATGTTGTCGTTCTTCAGGCAGTTGGCCGAGCGGACCGACAGCTCGAGCTCGTCGACCTTCTTCAGCAGCGCCGGGTTGAACGGCAGTTCCGGCTTGGCCTCGCCTTCGACCTTCTTCTTCGGCTCTTCGAAGGTGATGAAGATCTGAAGCTGGTCCTGGAGGATGCGGGCGGCGTAGGCCACCGCGTCGACGGGGCTCACCGCGCCGTTGGTCTCCACTTCCATGATCAGCTTGTCGTAGTCGAGCGACTGGCCCTGGCGGGTCGGCTCGACGCGGTAGGCGACGCGCTTGACCGGCGAGTAGAGGGCGTCGACGGCGATCAGGCCGATCGGGGCGTCCTCGGGACGGTTCAGGTCGGCGGCGACGTAGCCCTTGCCGGTGTTGACCGTGAACTCCATCCGCACGTTGGCGCCGTCGTCCAGCGTGCAGAGCACGTGGTCGGGGTTCAGGATCTCGATGTCCGACGGCGCTTCGATCTGGCCGGCGGTGACCGGGCCCGGGCCGGTGGCGCGAAGCGTCATGCGCTTCGGCCCCTCGGCGTGCATGCGCAGCGCCAGTTGCTTGATGTTGAGGACGATGTCGACGACGTCCTCACGCACGCCTTCCAGCGAGGAGAACTCGTGGACCACGCCGTCGATCTGCACCGCGGTCACGGCCGCGCCCTGCAGGGAGGAGAGAAGCACGCGGCGCAGGCTGTTGCCGAGCGTCACGCCGAACCCGCGCTCGAGGGGCTCGGCCACCAGACGCGCCTTGCGGCTTGCGTCGGCGCCGGTCTCGATTTGCGGCTTCTCGGGACGGATTAGTTCATTCCAGTTTCGTTCGATCACGGGTGTCCCTCGAAAACGCAGGATCGCCGGCCGCAATTCGCACGGCCGGCGTCAGGGAATTGTAGCTCTGACGGCTAGACGCGCCGGCGCTTGGGCGGGCGGCAGCCGTTGTGCGGAATGGGCGTCACATCCCGGATAGTGGTGATCGTCATACCCACCGCCTGCAGGGCGCGGAGCGCGGACTCGCGGCCCGAGCCGGGGCCCGAGACGTTGACTTCCAGCGTGCGCACGCCGTGTTCGGCGGCCTTGCGGCCGGCGTCTTCCGCCGCCATCTGCGCGGCGTAGGGCGTCGACTTACGCGAACCCTTGAAGCCCATCAGGCCGGCGCTGGACCAGGAGATCGTGTTCCCCTGGGCGTCGGTGATGGTCACCATGGTGTTGTTGAACGAGGCGTTCACGTGCGCCACGCCCGACGTGATGTTCTTGCGCTCGCGACGTTTGACGCGCGCAGGTTCCTTGGCCATCGGCTTGACGCTCTCTTACTTCTTCTTGCCGGCGATCGGCTTGGCCGGACCCTTGCGGGTGCGGGCGTTGGTGTGCGTGCGCTGGCCGCGGACCGGCAGGCCCTTGCGGTGACGCAGGCCGCGGTAGCAGGCCAGGTCCATCAGGCGCTTGATGTTGACCGCCGTGTCGCGGCGCAGGTCGCCTTCGACCATGTAGTCGCGGTCGATCGTCTCGCGGATCTGCAGGACTTCCTGGTCGGTCAACTGGTTCACGCGGCGCGCGTCCTCGATGCCGACCTTGCTGACGATCTCGCGGGCCTTCGCCGCGCCGATGCCATGGATGTACTGCAGCGCGATCACGACGCGCTTGTTCGTGGGAATGTTGACGCCAGCGATACGGGCCACGTGAGGCAATCTCCTAGGATCACGCAAGAGAAGCGCGAACGGCGCCCCGACCCTCAACACCCACAGGCGTCGGCCGGCGCGTCTTTCGCGCTCTTTCGCGGAAGCGCTTCGTTATATGGATCGGCACGTCCCCGTCAATGCCGGAAACGCGGAATTGTGAACGAAATCCTGCGCGCGCAAGGCCGAGCCTAACCCGCGCCGTCCGTACATGCGGCCGCCGAAGCAGCCCCGGCGACACGCGAAAGGAAAGCACGACACAGGCGAAGGCGCAACGGACGCACTGGCGCGCCCTGCCCCGCTGGCCCACGCTGCCCGGGAAGAGTCGCGGACGGACGGCAAGGAGGGCGGAATGCGGGTGCTGCTCACCGGCGCGACCGGCCTGATCGGCTCGGCGGTGCTGGCGCGGCTTCAGGCCGATGGCCACGAAGTCTGGGCGGTGGCGCGACGGCCGGGGCCCGCCACGGCGCGGCTCTCGCCCGCCCGCTGGATCACCCTGGACGTGGGCCGCGCCGTCAGGCCGGCGGACTGGGCGCCGTTCCTCGACGGCGTGGGCGCCGTGGTGAACTGCGCGGGCGTGCTGCAGGACAGCGGCGCCGACTCCACGACCGGCGTGCATCGCGACGGGCCGGCGGCGCTGTTCGCAGCCTGCGAGGCCGCCGGCGTGCGCCGCGTGGTGCAGGTCTCGGCGATGGGCGCCGGGCGACAGGACGCCACAGCCTTCGCCCGCAGCAAGGCCGAGGGCGACGCGCGCCTTGCCGCGTGCGACCTCGACTGGGTGATCCTGCACCCCGCCGTGGTGGTGGGTCGGGCGGCCTATGGCGGCAGCGCGCTGATGCGGGCGCTGGCGGCGCTGCCCTGGCTGCCGGAGGTGCGGGACGCGGGGCCGGTGCAGTTCGTCCAGGTGGACGACGTAGCCGCCACGGCAGCCTGGGCGCTGCGGGACGGCGCGCCGAGCCGCATGACCCTGGAACTCGCCGCGCGCGAGCCGCTGACCTTCGGCGAGGCGGTGGCGACCTACCGCCGCTGGCTGGGCCACCCGCCGGCCGGACGGGCGCCGGGCGGGTTCCTCATGCCGCTCGCGTTCCGGCTGGGCGACGCGGCCGGCCTGCTGGGCTGGCGGCCGCCGATCCGCAGCACCGCGCGGCGCGAGCTGGCCCACGGCGTGGCGGGCGATCCCTCGCGCTGGATGGCGCTGACCGGCATCGCGCCCCGGACGCTCGGCCAGGCGCTCGCCGCCGAGCCGGCGTCGGTGCAGGAGCGCTGGTTCGCCAACCTCTACCTGATGAAAGCGGGCGTGCTGGCGATCCTCGCCCTCTTCTGGATCGCCACGGGCGCGATCACGCTCGGCCCGGGCCTCGCGGCCGGCCGGCAGATGCTGGCGGACGCCGGGGCCGGCGCGCTCGCCGCACCGCTCGCGGTGGGCGGCGGCGTTGCGGACATCCTGATCGGCGCCGGCATCGCCGCGCGGCGGACCGCCCGGGCAGCGATCTGGACCGCGCTCGCGCTCGCGCTGGCCTACCTCGCCGCCGGGACCCTGCTCGCGCCCCAGCTCTGGGCCGAGCCGCTGGGCCCCCTGACCAAGATCCTCCCGATCGTGGCCCTGCACCTCGTCGCGCTGGCGATCCTGGAGGACCGATGAGCGCCGACATCGTCTTCAAGCTGGCCCACGTGATCGGCGCGGCCGTGCTGCTGGGGACCGGCGCAGGCATCGCCTTCTTCATGCTCATGGCGCACCGGACCGGCGACCCGCGCACGATCGCCGCGGTGGCGCGCATCGTGGTCATCGCCGACTACGTCTTCACCGCCAGCGCCGTGATCGCGCAGCCGATCACCGGGCTCCTGCTGGCCAACGCCCGCGGCTATCCGCTCGACACCGGCTGGATCGTGGCCTCGGTCGGCCTCTACCTCTGGACCGGCGTCTGGTGGCTGCCGGTGATCTGGATGCAGTCCAGGATGCGGGCGCTGGCGCAGGCCGCCGCCGATGCCGGCGAGCCTCTGCCCGCCCGCTACCACAAGCTCTTCCGCCTCTGGTTCGCGTTCGGCTTCCCGGCCTTCGCGGCCGTCATCGCCATCTTCTGGCTGATGATCGCCAGACCCCGGCTCGGGGTCTGGTTCTTGTCCTAGCGCTTGGCGTCGAGTGCCGCGTCGATGCCGCCGGCGACGGCGTCGATCGCGCCCATGCCGTCGACTTCCACCAGCTTGCCCTGGCCCTGGTAGTAGGGCAGCAGCGGCGCGGTCTGGGTGTTGTAGGCGTTGAGCCGGATCACGAAGCTCTCGGGATTGTCGTCCGGGCGGCCGCTCTCGGCGAACCGGCCGGCGATGCGACGCTTCAGCGCCTCGTCGTCGACCTTCAGGCGCAGCACCAGGTCGATCTGGCTGCCGCGTCCCTTCAGCATCTTGTCCAGGGCCTCGGCTTGCGGGAGCGTCCGCGGGAAGCCGTCGAAGATGGCGCCGCCGGCCGCCTCGGCCTCGGGCAACCGGCTCTCGATCAGTTCGATGACGATCTCGTCCGAGACGAGGTCGCCGCGCTGCATGATCCCCTCGACGCGCTTGCCGAGGTCGGAGCCCGACGCGATGGCGGCGCGCAGCATGTCGCCCGTCGAGAGCTGCACCATGTTGCGGCCTTCGACCAGGCGCTTGGCCTGGGTGCCCTTCCCCGCCGCCGGCGGTCCGAACAGGATCAGGTTCATATCAGCTCCCCACACTCTCGGACGAGGCGCTCTTGGTGGCGCCGTGCCCCAGCGTCAGCAAAGACTTGTCGGACGATCGGATCGCGGGCCGCCCCTAGTTGCGGCCCCGGCCCCGCAGCTTCGACTTCTTGATCAGGCCCTCGTACTGGTGGGCCAGAAGATGCGACTGGATCTGGGCCACCGTGTCCATCGTGACGCTGACCACGATCAGAAGCGACGTGCCGCCCAGATAGAACTGCTGGGTCCCCAGCGCGCCGATCAGGATCTCAGGCAGCAGGCAGACGGCGGCGATATACGCCGCGCCGATCACCGTCAGGCGGGTCAGCACGTAGTCCAGATACTCGGCCGTGCGCTTGCCGGGGCGGATGCCCGGCAGGAAGCCGCCGTACTTGCGCAGGTTCTCCGCGGTGTCCTCGGGGTTGAACACGACCGAGGTGTAGAAGAAGCAGAAGAACACGATCAGCAGGCCGTACAGGACCACGAACAGCGGCTGGCCGTGCTGGAGCTGGCCCACCGCGAACGGCAGCCATTGCAGCCATTCCGGCAGGTCCGCCGTGACGGCGAAGCCCATGGCCGTCGCCGGCAGCAGCAGCAGCGAGCTGGCGAAGATCGGCGGGATCACGCCCGAGGTGTTGATCTTGAGCGGCAGGAAGCTGGTGTCGCCGCCGAACATGCGGTTGCCCACCTGGCGCTTCGGATACTGGACCAGCAGACGGCGCTGCGAGCGCTCCATGAAGACGATGGCCATGGTCACCGCGACGGCGAGGACCACGATCACGATCAGCACGCCGGCCGTCATCGAGCCGGTGCGGGTGAGTTCCAGCGCCTGGACCACGTACTGCGGCAGCACCGCGACGATGCCGGCGAAGATGATCAGCGAGATGCCGTTGCCCACGCCGCGGCTGGTGATCTGCTCGCCCAGCCACATCAGGAACATCGTGCCGCCCGTGAGCGTCACGACAGTGGAGACGATGAAGAACAGGCCGGGGTTCTCGACCAGGCCGGGGCTCTGCGACAGGCCGACGGCGATCGACAGGCTCTGGAAGACGGCCAGCACCACGGTCAGGTAGCGGGTGTACTGGTTGAGCGTCTTGCGCCCCGCCTCGCCGCCTTCCTTCCGCAGCTTCTCCCACGGCGGATACACCGTGCCGAGCAACTGCACGATGATCGACGCCGAGATGTAGGGCATCACGTTCAGGGCGAAGATGGCCATCCGCTGGACGGCGCCGCCCGAGAACATGTTGAACATCCCCAGGATGCCCTGGGCCTGGCCCGAGAACGCCTCCTGGAACGCCACCGGGTCGATGCCCGGGATCGGGATGTAGGTCCCGAGGCGATAGACCACCATCGCCCAGAGAGTGAACCAGATGCGCTTGTGGAGCTCCGTCGCCTTTGCGAAGGCGTCGAAGTTCAGATTGGCGGCAAGCTGTTCAGCAGCCGATGCCATGCAGCAAATCCCCTGACTCGGTGGTCGTGCTCAGATAGGACGGCCCGCTCCCGATGGCGAGAGCGGGGATGTCACAGTCTGGCTCAGGCTTCCGCCGCGGCCGCTTCCGGCTTGGTGGTGGTCAGGGAGCCGCCGGCCTTTTCCACGGCCGCGCGGGCCGAGGCGGTGGCCGAATAGACGGTCAGGGTGAGCTTCGACTTCAGCGCGCCCTCGCCCAGCAGCTTCACGCCGTCCTTCTCGCGACGGATCACGCCGGCGGCCACCAGGGCCGCGGCGTCGATGGCCTGCTTCGCGTCGAGCTTGCCGGCTTCGATCGCCTGCTCGATGCGCCACAGGTTCACTTCGGCGAAGTCCTTGCGGTTGCGGCTGTTGAAGCCGCGCTTCGGCATGCGCATGTGCAGCGGCATCTGGCCGCCTTCGAAGCCGTAGACCGACACGCCCGAGCGCGCCTTCTGGCCCTTCACGCCGCGACCGGCGGTCTTGCCCTTGCCCGAGCCCGGGCCGCGGCCGACGCGCATGCGGCCCTTGGTGGAGCCGTCCTTCGGAGCGAGTTCGTTCAGTTTCGTCATGTGCCTCTCCTTGGAGATCTGGCGCCGGAGGAGGCCTCCGACTCGGCGTTGAAACGGTCGACGCTAGAAACGCCGATGGGCGAGGCTCGCGCCCCGCCCGTCTGGTCGCGTGCCTATGGCACGAACCGGATGGCTATTCCACCACCTCGACGAGGTGATGGACCTTGGCGATCATGCCGCGCACCGAGGGGGTGTCCTCGAGCGTCGACGTGCGGCCCAGGCGGTTGAGGCCCAGGCCCACGAGCGTGGCGCGCTGGTCGTTCTTCCGGCGGATCGGGCTGCCGATCTGGCGAACGGTGATCTTGGCTTCAGACTTGGGGGCCATGTGACTTAACCTTCCGCGTCCGCGGCGGCCGCAGCCGCCGAAGCGCCGTCGGCGCGGCGGCCGATCACGTCCGAGACCTTCTTGCCGCGCTTCGCCGCCACCTGGCGGGGCGAGGACTGGGCCTTCAGCGCCTCGAACGTCGCGCGCACCATGTTGTAGGGGTTGGACGAGCCGACCGACTTGCCGACCACGTCCTGGACGCCCAGGGTTTCGAGCACCGCGCGCATCGGACCGCCGGCGATGACGCCGGTGCCGGGAGGCGCCGCGCGGACCATCACCTTGCCGGCGCCCCAACGGCCGTTGCCGTCGTGGTGCAGCGTGCGGGATTCGCGCAGCGGGACGCGGATCATCGACTTCTTGGCTTCTTCGGTCGCCTTGCGGATGGCTTCCGGCACTTCACGCGCCTTGCCGTGACCGTAACCGACGCGGCCCTTCTGGTCGCCCACCACCATCAGGGCGGCGAACGAGAACCGGCGGCCGCCCTTCACGGTGGCCGCGACGCGGTTGATGTGTACCAGCTTCTCGACGATCTCGTTGTCGCGCTCTTCTTCGTTCGAGCGGTTGCGACGATCGCCGCGCTGTTCGTCTCTGCGAGCCATGATCGTTCCTTAGAAATTCAGGCCGGCTTCACGAGCCGCGTCGGCCAGGGCCTTCACCCGGCCGTGGTACAGATAGCCGCCACGGTCGAAGACGACGTCCTTGACGCCCTTTTCGATCGCGCGCTGGGCCACGAGGGCGCCGACCTTGGCGGCCGCGTCCTTGTCGGAGCCCCTGGTCTTGCCCTTCCCGCCTTCCAGCGAGGAAGCGGCCGCGAGCGTCACGCCGGCGGCATCGTCGATGACCTGGGCGTAGATGTTCTTGGCCGAACGGAAGATCGACAGGCGCGGGCGACCGTTCGCCACCTTCTTGAGGTGGGTGCGGACGCGCTGGGCGCGGCGGATGGTTGCGTTGCGGGGAGAAAGGGCCATGGCCTACTTCTTCTTGCCTTCCTTGCGCCGGACCGTCTCGCCCTGGTAGCGCACGCCCTTGCCCTTGTAGGGCTCCGGCGGACGGATACGGCGGATCCGGGCGGCGATTTCGCCGACCACTTGCTTGTCGATGCCCGAGATCTTGATCTCGGTCTGCTTCGGCACGGCGAACGTGACGCCCGCGGGCGGCGGGATGTCGACGTCGTGGCTGAAGCCGAGCTGCATGGAGAGCGCGGAGCCCTTCATGGCGGCGCGATAGCCGACGCCGACCAGCTCGAGCGTGCGCTCGTAGCCGGCGGTGACGCCCACGACCATGTTGTTCACCAGCGTGCGGGAGAGGCCCCACATCGCCTGCGCGCGGGTGGTGTCCTCGCGCTTGGTGAGGAGGAGTTCGCCGCCCTCCTGCCTGACTTCGATCTCCTCGGCGACCGTCCAGGCGAGCTGGCCCTTGGGCCCCTTCACCGTGACCGTCTGGCCGTCGAGGGTCACCGTCACGCCGGACGGAACGGCGACCGCCTTCTTTCCGATACGGGACATCCTAGTAGACCCTGCAGAGCACTTCGCCGCCCACGTTGGCCTCGCGGGCCGCGGTGTCCGACATGACGCCCTTCGGCGTCGACAGGATCGAGATCCCGAGACCGTTCTTCACGGGCTTCAGGTCCTTGATCGACGAATAGACGCGACGGCCCGGCTTCGACACGCGGGCGATCTCCACGATCACCGGGGCGCCGTCGAAGTACTTGAGCTCGATCTCGAACTCGGGGAACGCGCCGGGCTTCTCCACCAGGTGGTAGCCGCGGATGTAACCCTCGTCGAGGAGCACATCGAGCAGGCGCGAACGCATCTTCGACGCGGGCGTCGAGAGCTTGTTGCGGCCGCGGGCGGCGGCGTTCTTGATGCGGGCGATCAGATCGCCGATGGGGTCGTTGACCATCTGTGATCCTCCCTTACCAGCTCGACTTGACGAGGCCGGGGATGAGGCCGGCGGATCCGAGCTCGCGCAGCGAAATCCGGCTCATCTTCAGCTTGCGATAGTACGCCCGCGGACGACCGGTCACTTCGCAGCGGTTGCGGATCCGGGTCTTGGACGAGTTGCGCGGAAGCTCGGCCAGCTTGAGGCGGGCTTCGAAACGCTCTTCGGGGGCGAGCTTGGCGTCGTTGGCCGTCGCCTTCAGCGCAGCGCGCTTCGCGGCGTAGGTCTTCACCAGCTTCTTGACCCGCTCGTTGCGGTTGACGGCGCTTTTCTTTGCCATGTGTCTGTTCCTTCCCGGCCGCTACGCTTGCGCTTGGACGAACGGGAACTGGAATTCCCTGAGAAGCTCGCGGGCTTCGTCATCGGTCTTCGCAGTGGTGGTGACGATGATGTCCATGCCCCAGATCTGGTCGATCTGGTCGTAGTTGATCTCCGGGAACACGATGTGTTCCTTGAGGCCCATCGCGTAGTTGCCGCGGCCGTCGAAGGACGTGGGCTTCAGGCCCCGGAAGTCCTTCACGCGCGGCAGGGCGATCGTGATCAGACGGTCGAGGAACTCGTACATCTGATCCTTGCGCAGCGTGACCTTGCAGCCGACCGTCATGCCTTCGCGAAGCTTGAACGTCGCGATCGACAGGCGCGCCTTCGTGGCCACCGGCTTCTGGCCGGCGATCTTCGCCAGGTCCGCCATCGCCGAATTGATCTTCTTGGAGTCGGCGACAGCTTCGCCCACGCCCATGTTGATCACGATCTTCTCGATCTTCGGGATCTGCATCTCGTTGGTATAGCCGAACTTTTCCTTCAGCTTCCCACGGATGCGCTGGCGGTACTCGGTCTTGAGCCGCGGTTCGTAAGCTTGATCAGCCATTGATCACCTCGCCCGTCGTCTTGGCGATACGGACCTTCTTGTCGCCTTCGACCTTGAAGCCGACGCGGGTCGGCTTGCCCTTCGAATCGACGACGGCCACGTTCGACAGGTGGATCGACGCTTCCTTGTTCTTGATGCCGCCCTGCGGATCGAACTGGGTCGGGCGGGTGTGGCGCTGAACCATGTTCAGGCCTTCCACGACGACGCGCTCGTCCTTGGGCAGGACCTTCAGGACGGCGCCCTGACGGCCCTTGTCCTTGCCGGCGAGGACCACGACGCGGTCCCCCTTCTTGATCTTCGCGGCCATCACAGCACCTCGGGCGCGAGCGAAATGATCTTCATGTGGTTCTTGGCGCGCAGTTCGCGGGGAACCGGGCCGAAGATCCGCGTGCCGATCGGCTCGGATTGCTTGTTCACGATCACGGCCGCGTTCTTGTCGAAGCGGATGACCGAACCGTCCTTGCGCTTGATGGCCTGGCTGGTGCGCACGACGATGGCCTGCAGCACATCGCCCTTCTTCACGCGGCCGCGCGGGATCGCCTCCTTCACGGAGACGACGATCTTGTCG
>NZ_JAEUMO010000022.1 GCF_016793285.1 Phenylobacterium sp. | reverse complement strand
GAACCCGATCGACCACCCGCACGGCGGCGGCGAAGGCCGCACCTCGGGCGGCCGTCACCCGGTCACGCCGTGGGGCCAGCCCACGAAGGGCCGCAAGACCCGCAAGAACAAGGCGACGGACAAGTTCATCATCCGCTCGCGTCACGCTCGGAAGGCTCGCTAAGCCATGACCCGTTCCGTCTGGAAAGGCCCGTTCGTCGACGGGTATCTGCTCAAGAAGGCCGAAGCCGTCCAAAGCTCCGGCCGCAAGGACGTCATCAAGACCTGGTCGCGCCGCTCGACCATCATGCCCCAGTTCGTGGGCCTGACCTTCGGCGTGCATAACGGCCAGAAGCACGTCCCGGTGCTCATCTCGGAAGACATGGTCGGCATGAAGCTGGGCGAGTTCGCGCCCACCCGCTTCTTCCCCGGTCACGCGGCCGACAAGAAGGCCAAGAGGAAGTAAATGAGCAAGCAAGCCAAGGCTCGCCGTCACACGGCCGCCGAAGCGGTGGCGAAGGTGCGCAGCGTGCGCATCAGCCCCCGCAAGCTCAACCTCGTCGCTCAGTCCATCCGTGGGCTGAAGGTGCAGCGCGCCCTGAACGAGCTGGAATTCAGCTCGCGCCGGATCGCCGCCGACGTGCGCAAGGCGCTCTACTCGGCGATCTCGAACGCCGAGAACAACCACAACCTCGACATCGACTCGCTGGTCGTCGCCGAGGCGTACGTGGGCAAGAACCTCGTGATGAAGCGCTTCCACGCCCGCGCCCGCGGTCGTGCGTCGCGCGTCGAGAAGCCGTTCAGCGAGATCACGATCGTGGTCCGCGAAGTGGGTGAGGCCGCCTGATGGGTCACAAAGTCAATCCGGTCGGGCTCCGCCTCGGCATCAACCGCACCTGGGACAGCCGCTGGTTCGCCGACGGCCCCGAGTACGGCAAGCTCCTGCACGAAGACATCAAGGTCCGCCGCGCGCTGAAGAAGCGCCTGAACCAGGCCGGCGTGTCGCGGATCATCATCGAGCGTCCGCACAAGAAGTGCCGCATCACCATCTATGCCGCGCGCCCGGGCGTGATCATCGGCAAGAAGGGCGCGGACATCGAGAAGCTGCGCAAGGACGTCGCCGCCATGACGGACGGCGAGATCCACCTGAACATCGTCGAGATCCGCAAGCCGGAGACCGACGCCCAGTTGGTCGCCGAGAACATCGCCCAGCAGCTCGAGCGCCGCGTCGCGTTCCGTCGCGCCATGAAGCGGTCGCTGCAGAGCGGCATGCGTCTGGGCGCCAAGGGCATGCGCATCGAGGTCGCCGGCCGTCTCGGCGGTGCGGAAATCGCCCGCGCCGAATCCTATCAGGAAGGGCGCGTGCCGCGTCACACCCTGCGGGCCGACATCGACTACGGCGTCACCGAAGCCAAGACGACCTACGGCATCATCGGCGTGAAGGTGTGGGTCTTCAAGGGCGAGGTCCTCGACCACGACCCGATGGCCCTCGACAAGCGCCTGGCCAGCGAGAGCGGGCCCGCCGGCGAAGGCGGCGGCCGCGATCGGGATCGTCCGGACCGCGGCCCGCGCCGCGAGCGCCGCGGCGAGCCGCAGAACGCTTGAGGATCTGAGAGATGCTTTCCCCTAAGCGCACCAAGTACCGCAAGCAGTTCAAGGGCCGCATCCACGGCCTGGCGAAGGGCGGCTTCACCCTGAACTTCGGCTCCTACGGCCTGAAGTCGGTCGAGCCCGAGCGCATCACCGCGCGGCAGATCGAGGCGGCGCGCCGCGCGATCACGCGCCAGATGAAGCGCCAGGGCCGGGTGTGGATCCGCATCTACCCCGACGTCCCGGTCACCGGGAAGCCGGCGGAAGTCCGGATGGGCAAGGGCAAGGGTTCGGTCGAGTTCTGGGCCGCCCGCGTTCACCCCGGCCGGATCATGTTCGAAATCGACGGCGTGCCGGACGATGTGGCTCGCGAAGCCCTGCGCCTCGGCGCGGCGAAGCTTCCGATCAAGACCCGCATCGTGACCCGCATCGACGCGCCCGTGGAGCACGCGTGATGAAGATCGACGAAGTCCGGGGCATGACGCCCGACCAGCTGAACGACACGCTCGTGAGCCTCAAGAAGGAGCAGTTCAACCTGCGCTTCCAGAAGGCCACGGGTCAGATCGAGAAGACCCACCGCGTGGACCAGGTGCGCAAGGACATCGCGCGCATCAAGACGGTCCTGCGCGGCAAACAGGCCCAGGCCTGAGGAGCACAGACAGATGCCGAAGCGAATTCTCGAAGGCGTTGTCGTCTCCGACAAGGGCGACAAGACGGTGGTGGTGAAGGTGGAACGCACCTTCCTGCACCCGGTGCTGAAGAAGACCGTCCGCCGGTCGAAGAAGTACCACGCCCACGACGAGGCCAACGCCTGCAAGGCGGGCGAGACCGTCCGCATCATCGAATGCGCGCCTCGCTCGAAGACGAAAACCTGGGAAGTGCTGCCTGCCGGCAGCGCGGCCCAAGCGTAAGGATCGACAGTCATGATCCAGATGCAGACTAACCTGGACGTCGCCGACAACTCGGGCGCCCGCCGGGTCATGTGCATCAAGGTGCTGGGCGGCGCGAAGCGCCGTTACGCCAGCGTCGGCGACAAGATCGTCGTCTCCGTGAAGGAGGCGATCCCGCGCGGCCGCGTGAAGAAGGGCGATGTGCTGCAGGCCATC
>NZ_JAEUMO010000246.1 GCF_016793285.1 Phenylobacterium sp. | reverse complement strand
GCCGACCTCTGCCGCCGCGCGGTCCTGCACTGGCGCGAACGCGGAACGGGCGGCCGGATCGTCAACATCGCCAGCCGCGCCGCCTATCGCGGCGACTCGCCCGCGCACTGGCACTACGCCGCCTCGAAGGCCGGCATGGTCGCCATGACCAAGTCCATCGCGCGGGGCTATGCAGCGCAGGGCATCCTGGCCTTCGCCATCTGCCCCGGCTTCACCATGACCGGCATGGCCGAGGACTATCTGGCCAGCCGCGGCGGCGACAGGCTGCTGGCCGACATCCCGCTCGGCCGCGTGGCCGACGCCGCCGAGGTCGCCAACGCGGCGGCGTACCTGGCGCTGGAGGCGCCGGCCTCGATGACCGGCGCCGTGATCGACATCAACGGCGCCAGCTTCGTGCGCTGACCCCGTAAGGCCAAGGCGTGCGTATCCCCATCAGGTAGCCCCTCATGGGAGATGTTTTCGCGATGACCCGCCGCCGTTTCGGAGCCCTCGGCCTCGCCTGCCTCACCGCCGCCCTGCCGGGTCCGGTCCCCGCACAACCCGGCCACGCAGGAGCCGTCGTCGACGCCGGCGCCTGCGCCGCCTTCGGCTACCGCACATCCGAGTCCGAGCCGGCGTATCGCGCCCGCGCGCAGGCCGGATTCGCGGGGAGCGGCCGCCTCTACGCCGCGCCCCCGCCACCCGCGCCGCCCGTCCTCCAGCGGGCGCCGACCATCCCGCCCCTGCCCGTCCCTCCGGTCGAGCGCCGACTCCAGGACTCCAGCGCCGCCAAGGCCGCGCCGGACTCCCGCCTCGAGGAGATCGTCGTGAGCGGCTCGCGGATCGCCAGACCTCCCGGCGCCTACGCGCCCTACCCGGTCCAGCCGCAGGACACCGAGCGCTACCCCAACGCGGTGGCCAACCCGATCCGCCAGACCGCCGCCGAGCCGGTCTCGACCTTTTCGGTCGATGTGGACACCGCCGCCTACGCAAACGTCCGGCGCTTCCTGAACGACGGCGTGCGGCCGCCGTCCGACGCGGTGCGGGTCGAGGAGCTCGTGAACTACTTCGACTACCGCTACGCCCCGCCGCGCGACCGCGTTTCGCCGTTCTCGAGCTACGTGGCGCTGGCGCCCTCGCCCTGGTCGTCCGGGCGCCAGATCCTGCACATCGGCATCCAGGGGTTCGACGTGGCGCGCGACGAAGCCCCGGCGCTGAACCTCGTCTTCCTGGTCGATACGTCGGGTTCCATGTGGTCCGAAGACCGCCTGCCGCTGGCGCAGAAGTCGCTGAACCTGCTGATCGACCAACTGCGGCCGCAGGACCACGTCTCGATCGTGGCCTACGCGGGCTCGGCCGGCGCTGTGCTCGGTCCGACGGACGGACGGCAGAAGCTGAAGATGCGATGTGCGCTCGGTGCGCTCCGCTCGGGCGGCTCGACCGCCGGCGGCCAGGGCCTTTCGCTGGCCTACGCGCTCGCCCAGGAGAACTTCGATCGCAGGGCGGTGAACCGCGTGATCCTGCTCACCGACGGCGACTTCAACGTGGGCGTCTCCGATCCGTCGAAGCTGAAGGACTTCGTATCCGACAAGCGCAAGAGCGGCGTCTACCTGTCGGTCTACGGCTTCGGGCGCGGCAACTACAACGACACCATGATGCAGGCCCTGGCGCAGAACGGGAACGGGACCGCCGCCTACGTCGACAGTCTGCAGGAAGCCCGCAAGCTCTTCCGCACGGACTTCACCAGGTCCCTGTTCCCCATCGCCGACGACGTGAAGGTGCAGATCGAGTTCAACCCCAGCCAGGTCAGCGAGTACCGCCTCATCGGCTATGAGACCCGCCTGCTGAACCGCGAGGACTTCAACAACGACCAGGTCGACGCGGGCGAGGTCGGCGCAGGCGCCTCGGTCACCGCCCTCTACGAGATCACGCCCGCCGGCGCCGCCGGTTCGGCCGACCCGCTGCGTTACCAGAGCGCCCGTCCCGCCGCCGCGCCGGGCGCCGAGCTCGCCTACCTGAAGATCCGCTACAAGCTGCCGGGCGAAGGCCGCTCGCGGTTGATCGAGCGGCCGATCACGCGGGCGGACGCCGCGCCTTCGCTGCAGGCCGCGCCCGAGCCGACCCGCTGGGCCGTCGCCGTCGCCGGCTTCGGCCAGAAGCTGAAGCGCGACCCGCGTGTCGCTGACACGTTCGGCTGGCCGGAGATCGCCCGCCTCGCCCAGGCCGGCCGCGGCGACGA
Source organism: Phenylobacterium sp. (assembly GCF_016793285.1). Classification (GTDB taxonomy): domain Bacteria; phylum Pseudomonadota; class Alphaproteobacteria; order Caulobacterales; family Caulobacteraceae; genus Phenylobacterium. Next base: position 20,752 of record NZ_JAEUMO010000246.1, on the reverse strand, counting down.
CCCCTTCGGCGAACGCGCCGAATTCGTGCAACTCGTCCGCGCGGCGTCGGAGGCCCGAGGCCAGAACGAGTAGACCAGTGCGACGCGGCGCCGGCCTCTTGTGGCCTGGGCTTGGTGTCGAACAGGTGAGCTAGCCCGCGTCGCCCCACTGGCGGTGGAGGGAGGTGGCGACATGCGACAGCCGCGTCCGGGCGTCCCATGACAGCTTGTCGCCCTCTCGCGCCAGGATGTCGTTCAGCTCGAACAGCAGCTCGCGGCCGGTGCGGTCGACGATGTCGCTCTCGATGAAGGTGATGCCGCAGAGGCGTTCGCCGCGGGTCACCGGCTTCACCTGGTGGATCGTGGTGGAAGGATAGAGCACCGCGCAGCCCGGCCTCGGCTTGAAGTCCACCTCGCGCGAGCCCAGCCGCACCGACAGCTCGCCACCGTCGTAGGTCTCGGGGTCGGTCAGGAAGACGGTGCAGGAAAGGTCGGCGCGCAGCGGCCGCGCGCCGATGGGCAGGAAGGCGGCGTCGGCGTGGGCGCCGTAGTTCATGCCCGGCCGATAGAGCGAGAGCACCGGGGGCGCGACCATCTTCGGGAAGGCGAAGGCGATGAACTGCGCGTTGCGGCGCAAGCCGTTCAGGAGGAGGTCGGACGCGCGGTCGTGCGCCGGGTCGCCGGGGCGTCCCTGGAGGTTGTTCTTGACCTGTGAGTCCGGGTTCGTGACGCGGCCGTCCACGAACTGGAGGCCCGCAGCGATCTGGCGCAACTGGACCACCTCGTCCGGGGTCAGCAGGTCGGGGATCTCGCAGAACATCGAGGCAGGGTCCGCACTCGGAACGGTCCGGTCAACCTTTCCTCACCCGCTCGATCGCGTCGGCCAGGATCGGCCGCTGGCCCTTGTGGATCTTCACGGCGGCGGTCGAGGCGTCGAACCATCCGGCGCGGTCGACTTCCGGGAAGCTCTGCCGGCGGCCGGTGCGCGGCGGCCACTCGATCTCGAAGGTGTTGCTGACGATCTCGCTGACGTCGAGGTCGGCCTGGACCAGCCAGGCTCGGATCACCTTCCCCGACGCGGTGACCGGCTTCAGGGCTTCCGATGCGCCCTCGATCTCCAGGCCCAGTTCCTCGCGGAACTCGCGCCGCGCGGCGGTCCAGCCGTCCTCGCCCGGCTCGACCAGGCCTTTCGGGATCGACCAGCCCTCCGCGTCCTTCCCGGCCCAGTACGGCCCCCCAGGATGGACCAGCAGGAACTCCGGTCCGCCCGGCCGAGGCCGCCAGACGAGCACCCCGGCGCTCAGCCCCGGCATCAGTCCATCAGCCGCTGCATCAGATAGGTGTACTCCAGCGCCGCGCGGGTCGCGCGCTCGTTCAGGTTCGCCGCGGCGGCATGACCGCCGTCGATGTTCTCCCAGTAAAGGTAGTCGTAGCCGTACTCCTTCAGGCGCGCGGCGGCCTTGCGGGCGTGCGCCGGATGCACCCGGTCGTCCTTGGTGGACGTCTCGATGAACACCCGCGGATAGGGCTGGCCGGGCTTCAGGTTCTGGTACGGCGAGTAGGTCATCAGCATGGCCCGCTCCTCCGGGACTTTCGGGTCGCCGTACTCTCCGATCCACGACGCGCCCGCGCCGATGTGGTCGTAGGCGATCATGTCGAACAGCGGCACCTGGATGATGACGGCGTTGTAGAGCTCCGGGCGCCTGGTCAGCGCGACGCCCATCAGCAGCCCGCCGTTCGAGCCACCGACGATACCCAGCTTCTTCGGGTTGGTGATCTTCCGGGCGATCAGATCCTCGGAGACCGCGAAGAAGTCGTCGTAGACCACCATGCGCTTCAGCTTCAGGCCGGCGTTGTGCCAGCGCGGACCGAACTCGCCGCCGCCGCGGATGTTGGCCACCACGAACACGCCGCCCTTGTCGAGCCACAGCTTGCCCTGGGTCGGGATGTAGTTGGGCGACTGGCTGATCAGGAAGCCGCCGTAGGCGTTCAGCAGCGTCGGGTTCGAACCATCCAGCTTCATGTCCTTCGCGTGGACCACGAAGTACGGGACCTTCGTGCCGTCCTTCGACGTGGCCCAATACTGGTCGACCGCATACTTCGAGGCGTCGAAGCGTGCCGGCAGGCTGCGCATCTGCTGGGTCTTGCCGCCCGCCGCATCGGCCAGCCACTGGCTGTTGGGGCTGAGGAAGCTCGCCGCGTTCACGACGACGGCGTCGTCATGGTCGGACGCCGAGGCGATGGTCAGGGTGGAGTCCTTCGGCAGGTCCAGCGTCGTGGACGTCCAGGCATTGCCCGCGCGCTTCAGGCTGCGGACCTGACCCTTCACGTTGTCCAGCAGGACCACGACCAGGCGGTCCTTGGTCGTGCGCACCTGCTCGACGGACTGGCTCATCGTCGGGCGCAGCACCAGCGTCGGCTTCAGGTCGCCGGGCTTGGCCTTCACCGCGGCGAGGTCGAAGTCGACAAGGTCGCCTTCCTTCACGCCCTTCGCGGACCAGTCCTCCTCCAGGGTCACCAGCAGGCGGTCCGAGACGTAGCCTTCGATCTGCGACTTCTTGGGGATGTCGAGCTTCAGCGGCCGCTCGTTGTCGACCAGCAGGTAGTACTCGGAATTGAAGGTGTCCAAGGGCCGCTCGATGATCACCGCGGCGACCCTGCCGTCGGCCTCGCGGTAGACGACCGAGCTGACGCCGTAGCCGCCGTCGTCCTTCTGGCCGGTGAACACCTGCCTGGCCTGGGCGTAAGTCTGGCCGCGCTTCAGGATCCTGGCGACGTAGGGGTAGCCCGAGGTGGTGAGCTGGCCCTTCTCGAACTCGTCGACCACCAGCAGCGTGTCGTGGTCGATCCAGGAGACGTCGGCCTTGCCCTCCGGCAGGCGGAAGCCGCCCTCGACCCATTTGCCGGTCTGCGTGTCGAACTCGCGCAGTTCGACCGCGTCCTTGCCGCCGTTGGAAAGGTTGATCAGGCAGTAGCGGTCGTCCGGCGCCAGGCACGTCGCGCCCTTCCAGACCCAGTTGGCGCTCTCGGCCTTGGCCAGCGCGTCAAGGTCGATCAGGGTCTTCCACTGCGGGCTGCCCGCCCGGTAGCTCTCGACGCTGGTCTCGCGCCAGATGCCGCGCACATGGTCGGCGTCCTGCCAGTGGTCGCGCAGCATGCCCTTGCCGGCGAAGCCCACGGCCGGGATGCGGTCCTTGGCGGTCGCGATCTTCAGGGCGTCGGCGTAGAGGCCGCCGTAGCGCGGGTCGTTCTGCAGTTGCGGCAGCGAGCGCGCGTTCTCGGCCTTGGCCCAGTCGAGGGCGCGGGCCCCCTCGATCTCCTCCATCCAGGTGTAGGGATCGTCGTCGGGCGCGGCTGCCCCCATGAGAAAGGCTCCGGCCAGAACGGTCGCGACGGCGCGCAACAGCATGAAATCTCCCCGAACTCGGCGGGCCCTGGGCCCGCTGGGCGCGAGCCTATTCAAGCCCCGGGGAAAATTCTCGCTCTTTTACGAGACCATCGTTACCTGCGCCTGGCGTGCGGGCCGCGCCACCCTCACCCCCACCTGAGAACGTCATGGCCGGGCCAGGCCCGGCTATGACGTTCGAAATCTGATTGGCGGTCGCCTACCCGATCCCGACGACACCGACGTATAGCACCGGCAGCACCCACACGATCGCGGCGCCGAGGCCCATCAGCAGGCGGCGACGGCGGCGGCGCGGACGGATCTCGTTCTCGAAGAAGCTGGCGTAGTCGAGCGTGCTCATGGGTCGTCTCCGTTCGTTGAGACGACCTTCGAAACCACTTACGTCAAAAATGGACGTATATCGAACGGGACGGTTCGCGCCCTAGCCGGGCAGGTGCGCCCGGCAGGCCACCGCCAGTTCGCTCGCCATCATATCCTTCAGCGCGGGCGGGGCGACGATCTCGACCTTGTCGCCCCAGGTGAACAGGTGCCAGGCCAGTTCGCGCATGCCGCTGGCGCGGAAACGCACGAGCGTCGATCCGTCGGCTTCCGTCTCCACCTTCTGGCGGGCGTGGAAGCGCCAGCGCAGGGCGTCCTCGCGGCCCTCGGGCGTGATCCGCAGCACCACGTCCTCGGTGTCGTCCTGATAGATGCCGAAGCTCTCGTCGGCGTAGGCCTGCAGCGAGAAGTCCTCGGGCCTGTCGGCTGGCCTGCCGGTGATCTCCGGCTCCAGCACGCGGTCGAGCCGCCAGTTGCGCGGCCCGGTCCCTGAGCCGACCTCCTCGGCCACGAGGTAGTTCGAGCGGCCGAACAGGATGCCGTAAGGCGTGACCTCGCGGACACGGCCCGGCTGCGAACCGCCCTCGTAGCGGAAGCGCAGCGTCGAGAGCGCCTTCAGCGCCTCGCGCACCGCCGCCAGCACCGTCTCCTCCTCGAACGGGCGCGGCCCCGCCTGAACGGCGATGGTCTCGGCCTGCAGCAGGGCTTCGAGGTCGGGCGCCAGGCGCCGGCGCGCAGAGGCCCGCATCGCCGACAGCACCTTCTGCTCCAGGGTCCGCAGCGCCGCGGCGCGACCGTGCGCGCCCTGGCGATCCTGTTGCTCCGCCACCGCGGTCAGTGCGGCCAGTTCCTCGGCGGCCGGCGCCTGGAAGAGGCCGTCGAGACCGGACGGGATCCGGAATCGACGGTCCCGCCCCTCCTCCACAATCTCCATCGCGGGGAAGACGCCGGCCACGGCGTCGCGCATCCGCTCGGCGGTGCGGCGGCCCACGTCCATCCGCTGGGCGATCTCATCCAGGCTCAGGCCTTCGGCGCTGCTCGCCAGCAGCCGCGCCAGCTCCAGCAGCCGGGCCCCTTTTTCGTGACGCATCGCGAAACCTACGTCCGTTTTTGTCGTATCTCACAGACAAAACCAGAACCATCGACAGTTCGCAAGAAGGACAACATCGATGGCCACCCGGTTCCAGCCCCGCCGCGCCGCTTTCACCCAGGGCCGCCTCGCCGGCGACCGTTTCGGCGGCTTCAGCCCTGCGTTCCGCGCCTTGCCGCGTCCGGTCCAGGCGCCGCAGCCCGTGCGCCCGCCGCCGCCCGCGACGCTGGTCGACGCGGTGCTGCGCTTCCATGACGTCGAGGTGGATCAGGGCGGCGAACGCACCCTGCTGCGCCTGTCCGAGCGCCGCATGCGCGACGCCGAGGTCGCCTCGGCCCTGGGCGCCGACGCCGCCCGCGCCGCCCGCGTCGCCATCCTCTGGAACGAACGCGAGAGCGAGATCATCCGGGTGCTGGAAGCAGCCTGAGCCTCAAGCGGCGGGCGCCGGCGTGCCTTCCGGCCGGTAGCCCGGCTGGTCGATGGCGATCTGGTCGCGCGCCATGGTGGTCAGCGCCGCCATCAGCCCGGGCGTCTCGCGGGTCAGCTCGCCCGAGCGGATGCGCTCGCAGAGCTCGGCGTTGAGGTCTTCGAACGACCCGTCGTGGCCCAGCACGCGGGCCATCCCGGCCACCGCACTCGCCTCGGCGGCGGGGCCCTGGGTCAGCTCGCGGTAGATGGTGGCCATGGCGTTCGCCGCCACGCGGGCCAGGAAGGCGTTGCGCGGGTCCAGCGTCGGACGGATCTCGTCGATCCAGAGGCGCACGGACTCGGCCAGTTCCTCGGTCTTCGGATGGGTGATCACAGGCCTTCGTCCAGCAGCACGACCAGGTCGGCCTCGGTCTCGGAGACGCGCCGGCCGATCATCGGGCGCTCCACCGACTTGTTCGCCCCGTCGCGCCACGACAGGTACATGGTCAGGCACATCACGCCCCAGCGCAGCGACCCCAGCATCTGCCAGAACCGCACCCGCGGCAGGTCGATTGCACCGCCGCCCGCCGCCGCATAGCCGGCCAGCAGGTCCGCATACTCGCCGAAGCCGCCGACAGGGCGGTCGGGGCGGCCGAAACGCCACGAATTGGTGCAGATCCAGCCCATGTCCTCGGCCGGGTCGCCCACGTGGGCCAGTTCCCAGTCGAGCACGGCAGCCACGCCCTGCTCCGGGTCGAACATGATGTTCCCGTTGCGGAAATCGCCGTGCAGCAGCACGGGCTCCACCGGTCGGGGGGTGTGCCTGCGCAGGTACTGGAACGCCAGTTCGAGGATCGGCCGCTTCGCTCCGGTGGCGCGGTAGATCTCCTCGTAGCGGTCGAGTTCAAAGGCGCCGTCCACGACCTTGAGGTTCAGCCCCGCGGGCACGGGCGTCCGGTGGATGCCGTAGAGCACCTCGCCGCATTGGCGCGCCAACCCCGGACGCACGGCGTCGAAGCGCGGGTCCGACGTGATCTTCCGCCCCAGCGTCTCGCCGTCGACGCGGACCATGACGTAGGCCTCGCCGAGCCCGTCGCGATTGTCGCAGACATGGCGCACATGCGGCACGCGCGCGCCGTTCGCCTCGGTCGCCGTGATCAGCGCCGCCTCGGTCTGCAGGCTGACCGCACGGCCGTTCTCGGGGTCGAACGGCGCGTTGCGGCGACGGACGATCAGCCGCTCGGCGCCGCGCGGGCCTTCGAACGAATAGGCGTAGGTCTCCATGCTGGCGCCGCCGGACAGGCGCTGGGCTTCGGTGACCCTGGCGCCCTCCCCGCCAAGCCTCACGGCGAGCTTCTCGAGGCCTGCGCGAACATCGACAGTCATGACCCGGCGGAACCTTCAACTTGGTCTAATGTCGCCCCGATCTGGCGGGGTCGGGGCGCCGTTGTAAACGGGTCCCCTGGCGTCAATCCCGCCCCTGAGAAGAAGCGTTCGCAAACGCGTTGGGAGAAAGCGGCATGGACTTCGACATCCCCAAGGACATCCAGGACTACCTGGGCGAACTGGACCGGTTCATCGACGACGTGATCATGCCGCTGCAGCACGCCGACGACAACGACCGCTTCTTCGACCACCGCCGCGAGCATGCCCGCACCGACTGGGACAACGACGGCCTGCCCCGCCACGAGTGGGAGCTGCTGCTCGCCAAGGCCCGCAAGCTGGCCGACGACGCGGGCCACCTGCGCTTCGCCTGGCCCGTCGAGATGGGCGGCAAGGGCGGCAGCCAGCTCGCCATGGCCATCATCCGCGAGCATCTCGCCGCCAAGGGCCTGGGCCTCTTCAACGACCTGCAGACCGAACACTCGATCGTCGGCAACAATCCCTTCGTGCTGATGTTCAAGGAGTTCGCCACCAACGAACAGTACGACCGCTACGCCGACGCCCTGCTGAACGGGAAGATGCGCACCGGCTTCGGCCTGACCGAGCCCAACCATGGCAGCGACGCCACCTGGATGGAGACCCGCGCCGTCCCGCACGAAAAGGACGGCAAGCCGGGCTGGCTGATCAACGGCGAAAAGATGTGGACGACGGGAATGCACGTCGCGAACTACGTGATGTGCTTCGCCCGCACCTCCGGCAAGGACGGCGACGCCGTCGGCATCACCTGCTTCATCGTCCCGGCCGACTCTCCCGGCGTGAAGGTCGAGGAGTACATGTGGACGTTCAACATGCCGACCGACCACCCGCGGGTCAGCTTCACGGACGTCTGGATTCCCGAGGACAGCTACTGGGGCCAGATCGACCGCGGGCTGGGCATCGGGCAGTCGTTCGTCCACCAGAACCGCATCCGGCAGGCGGCGAGTTCGCTGGGCGCGGCGCAGTTCTGCATCGACGAGAGCGTGAGGTACGCCCGGACCCGCAAGCCGTTCGGCAAGGCGCTGGCCGAGAACCAGGCGATCCAGTGGCCGCTGATCGAGTTGCAGACCCAGTGCGAGATGCTGCGGCTGCTGATCCGCAAGACGGCCTGGCAGATGGACAACATGGAGCACAAGGAGATCGAACGGACGATCTCGGACAAGGTCTCCATGTGTAACTACTGGGCCAACCGGCTGGTCTGCGAGGCGGCCGACCGCGCGATGCAGGTGCATGGCGGCATCGGCTATTCGCGCCACAAGCCGTTCGAGCACATCTTCCGCCACCACCGCCGCTACCGGATCACCGAGGGCTCGGAGGAGATCCAGATGCGCAAGGTGGGCGCGTACCTGTTCGGCTACCTGGGCCCGAAGCGCGCCGACCCGTTCTTCAAGGCGCTGAACGACACCGAGAAAGCGGCCAGGTCGGGCGGCGAGTACGCCCAGCCGATCCCGGCGCACCACAACGCATCCCGCTAGCCCCTCGGCGGCGCCCAGGCCCTAGGCGGCGGCTTCCGCCGCCCCGTACAGCCTGTCGAAGACCGCCGGCAGGCTGTCGGGGAGGCCCAGCAAGGGGCCCGACGAGAGCAGCAGGACGACCTCGTCGCCGGCCAGCCGGCTGAGGGCGGCGGTGGTGGCGGCGGCGGTCTCGACGCCCTCGACGGCGACGCCCGTGGCCGCGATGCGCGCCAGAATCTCGGGGAACGACGACTGCTGGTGGCTCGCCTCCCCGTGGTGCGGGGGCGGGATGACCAGCACGCGCGCCACGCCTGCGAACACCGTGTCGTACCAGGGCAGCGCGTCGCGGTTGCGCCAGGAGAAGGTGTGCGGCTCGAACACCACCGTGAGCGGCCGCGTCGGATAGTGCAGCAGCATGGCCTCGATGGCCGAGCGGGCCTTCTCGTAGGAGCTGCCGAAGCCCTCGATCACCGGCACGGCCGACGTCCGGGTCAGGCGGTCGAGGCGCCGCCGGATGCCGGCGAAGCTCTCCACCGCGCGCGCGAGGTCGGCCTCCGGGACGAGGCCGCGCTCCAGCACGTAGGCGCAGACGCCGACGATGTTCTCGACGTTGTGCTCGCCCAGCAGCGTGGTGGCGAGCGGCACGCGGCGGCCGTCGGGGCCCACCAGCATGAAGCGGGTCACGTCGCCGTAGACCACGTCCTCGCAATGCCAGCCGTCGCCGCGGGCTCCATTGGGGGCGGTGTCGTACCAGACGATCCGCGACGCGGCCTCGGCGGCGATGGCGCGGATGGCGGGGTGCTCGCGGGCGACCAGCAGGCCCTCGGCGGCCGGCAGCAGGCGCAGCAGTTCGCGGAACGGCGCCTCGTAGTCGGCGAAGGTCGGGAAGACGTTGACGTGGTCGTGGATCAGCGAGGTCAGCAGGACGTCGCGCGGATGGTAGAGCACGAACTTCGAGCGCCGGTCGTTCGGGCCCACGATGTACTCGTCGCCCTCCAGCACCACCTCGGGCGCGGCGCCCCAGTGGCCGGTGTCGGGCAGCGAGGGCGAGATCGCCCCGATCATCCAGCCGGCGTCGCGGCCGGCGACCCGCAGGACGTGGGCCAGCAGCGCCGTGCAGGTGGACTTGCCGAACGAGCCGGCGACCACCGTGTTCTTCTTGATCGCGGTCGCCTCGCCGACGAGCTCGGGAAACGTCGTGACGCGCACGCCGCGGGCGCGCGCGGCCTTCACCTCGACGTTCGATTCGCCGCCCAGCTTGGCCGACGCGCCCAGCACCAGGAGGTCGAGGCCCTCAGGGAGATTCGCCGAATCGAACCGCCACGAGATCGGGAAGCCCAGGCCCTCGACGTAGGTCGACATCGGCGGGAAGACGTCTTCGTCCGAGCCGGTGATGGCATGCCCGGCCTCGCGCATCATCAGCGCCGCCGCCGCCATGCCCGCGCCCGCGATGCCGGTGAAGTGGATGCGCATCGGCCCTCTTTTCAAGCTGTTAGCGCCTTGTGATCGGCCGATCCGCGGTCGTCGTCCAGCCCCACGCGACAATGCGCCTCCTGCGCGAGCCCTGCACGCCCTGCGCGAGGCTGGCGGGCGCGTCGCCGCAGCCCGCCCCGATTAACTTCAGCTTAACCACGGAGGCCGAGTCTCAGGGCGTCTTCTTTGAAGACACCCCACCATCACCGAACTTTTTGTGTGGCCCGGCGCTCGCGCCGGGCTTCTTTCGCGCCGGCCCTGCGACACGCTCTCGGGCCCGCTTGCACATCCGGACGGCCCAGCGTATACGCCCGCCCTCTCGAAGGTGATCCCGGATAGCTCAGTTGGTAGAGCAGTCGGCTGTTAACCGACTTGTCGCAGGTTCGAGTCCTGCTCCGGGAGCCATCGAGACCTTCCGCACAACCTGACATGACGCCTCGGCGCGCATGCCTTGGAACGCCGTACCGGCGTTCGCGCGTTTGGTCGCGGCGCGGCCCCTGGCGCAACGGCCCCGCCTCGCCATATGGAGGGTCCCCTGCCCGCTGCGGACCTGATGCCTGACCTGACGCACCACCTGGCCACGCTCGGGCCCTTCGCGATCCTGCTCGGCTCGGCGGTCGAGGGGCAGCTCTCGGCCATGGCCGGCGGCGTCATGGCGCGCGAGCACCTGATCTCGCCGCTGGCGGTGTTCGCCGCCGCCGTCGCGGGCACGGCGCTCGCCGACTACATCCTCTTCGTCCTGGGCCGCAGTTTCCGGCGGAGCGACTTCGTGACCCGGGCGTCGCAGAAGCGCGGCTTCGCCAGGGCGCTGGCCCTCATCGAGCGCTTCCCGACGGGCTTCATCCTCAGCTTCCGCTTCATCTACGGCCTGCGCGCCGCGGGGCCCGTCGCCATCGGCGTCACCCGGATCGCCCACAGGCGCTTCGCCCTGCTGAACGTGGCGGGCGCGCTGATCTGGGCGAGCGTCTGCGTCGGCCTGGGCTATCTGATCGGGCCCGCGCTGATGACGCTGATGCACAGCACCGCCGGCGAGGCAGCGCCCATCGTCGCGGTCGTGCTGTTCGCGTTCGTGGGCGGCGGCGTCATCCTGTGGCGACGGCGGCGGAAGGACGAGGCGCCGGAGTCTGCGCTCGACTGAATCCCCCGGAAGACCGCCGTCGTCCGCCGGACCCTACGCGGCCGTGTAGCCGCCGTCGATGACCAGCTCCGACCCGGTCATGAAGCTCGCCTCGTCCGACGCCAGGAACACGATCGCGTCGGCGATCTCGCGGGCCATGCCGAGGCGGCCCATGGCGTGGCGCGAGACGATCATGTCGCGCATCTCGTTCTCGCTCTCCGACTCGCGGAAGGCGTTCACCACCATCGGCGTCTCGATGAAGCCCGGATGCACCGAATTCACCCGCACGCCCGCCGGCGCGAGTTCCAGGGCGACGGCCTTGGTGAGCAGCGCCACGCCGCCCTTGGAGGCGCAGTAGGCCGAGGCGCCGGGCAGGCCCACCTTCCCGAGGATCGACGACAGGTTGACGATGGAGCCGGCGCCCTGGGCCGCCATCACGGGGGCCACATGGCGGATGCCGAGGAATGTGCCGTCGAGGTTGATGCCGATGATGCGCCGCCAGCCCTCCAGCGTGGCCTCGAGGATCGGCTCGCCGCCGTTGCCCACGCCCGCGGAATTGACCAGCACGTCGATGCGGCCGTGGCGCTCCATCGTCGCGGCCACCACCTCCGCCCACCGCGCCTGGTCGGTGACGTCCTGGCCGAGGAAGCGGGCCTCGCCGCCCGCGGCGAGGATGTCGTCGGCCACCGCCTGCCCGGCCTCGGCGGCCAGGTCGGTCAGCACCACCTTCGCGCCCTCGCGCGCCAGCCGGCGGCAGCTCTCGGCGCCCAGGCCCGACGCCCCGCCCGTGACCAGCGCCACCTTGCCTTCGACCCGTCCGGCCATGATCACCAAGCCCCCACGTTGGGCATCGAGGCCCAGGGTTCGGCGGGCGCGAGCGCCGGTCCGGCCTGGAGCAGTTCGACGGAGATGTTGTCCGGCGAGCGGACGAAGGCCATGCGGCCGTCGCGCGGCGGACGGTTGATGACGACGCCGGCGTCCTTCAGGCGCTGGCAGGTCGCGTAGATGTCGTCGACGGCGTAGGCCAGATGGCCGAAGTTGCGTCCGCCGGCGTAGGTCTCCGGGTCCCAGTTGTACGTCAGCTCGACCATCGGCGCCTTCTGGCGGCGCGCGGCCTCCTCGTCGCCTGGGGCGCAGAGGAACACCAGCGTGAAGCGGCCCGCCTCGCTTTCCGAGCGCGAGACTTCCTTAAGCCCCAGCTTGTCACAATAGAATGCGAGCGAGGCGTCGAGGTCGGTCACGCGGACCATGGTGTGCAGATACTTCACGGCGAAACGGTCCTCGATCGGTCACACGGCTGGCGATTCAGTCGCTTACCCTGTAAAATTCGAGCGGAGGTTGCGCGTGGGGCGCGAATCTTCGCCGCGTTGCAATCAGGGTTCGCGGCGGCCATTTAGACCCGTCGGCATACGTGACCGCAATTTCATTTGCAGTCGCATAACGGCGGCATCACAAGCACCACAAGCCACGAAAGATGGCGATGCGGGCGTGACTGGGATCGTTTTCGTCGCGTTCGGGCCTGAGCCGGGGATGAGAGTTTCATGCGACTGAAGCCGCAGTATGTGTTCGTCATCGCCGTCGGGGCGGTGCTTCTCCTCGCGTTCCTGCTGGGCTCGGTCCTCGGCGGCGACGGCCGCAAGGCGCAGGCCAAGGCCCCGGCGTCCACGCCGGCCAGCACGATACCCGGCGTCCAGGTCACGCTCGCCCCCGAGCAGATCCGCGAATCGGAAGTGGTGATGCGCGGCCGCACCGAGGCGGCGCGCACCGTGGTGGTCCGCGCCGAGACCGCCGGGATCGTCGCGACGACGCCGACGCCCGAGGGATCGTTCGTGCGCCAGGGCCAGGTGCTGTGCCGCCTCGCGGTCGATGCGCGCCAGGCCGGGCTGGACCAGGCCAGGGCGATGCTCTCGATGCGCCAGCTCCAGCGCAAGGCCGCCGCCGACCTCGCCGAGAAGGGCTACCGCTCGCCGACCCAGGTGCTGGAGGCCCAGGCCAACCTCGACGCGGCGCAGGCGCAGGTGCGCGCCGCCGAGATCGCGCTGGGCCAGGTGAACATCCGCGCGCCCTACTCCGGCGTGTTCGACAAGCGCGACGCCGAGATCGGGACCTACCTGTCGCCGGGCCAGCCCTGCGGCACGATGATCGAGCTGGATCCGCTGCTGGTGGTGGGCGACGCGCCCGAGACCTCCGCAGCCAAGCTGCGCGTCGGCGCGCCGGCGTCGGCCAAGCTGGTCAGCGGCCAGATGTTGAACGGCGTGGTCCGCTACGTCTCGCGCGACAGCGATCCGCAGACGCGCACCTACCACGTCGAGGTCTCGGTGCGGAATCCGGGCAACGCCGTCCGCTCGGGCCTGTCGGCCGAGTTGCGCGTCGGCGCGGGCGCGGGCCCCGCCCACCTGGTGCCGGTGTCGTCGCTGGTGCTGGACAGCGCCGGCCGTCAGGGCGTCCGCTACGTCCTGGCCGACAACCGCGTCGCCTTCGCGCCGGTGACGGTGCTGGAGGAGACGCCGCAGGGCATGTGGATTTCCGGCCTTTCGGGCCCGGTTCGCGTGATCACGGTCGGCCAGTCGTTCGTGGCCGACGGGCAGAAGGTTCGGGTCGCGGCCGCCCGCTAGGGGACCCCGGCCCCCGGCGCTCGCAGGAGCGGCGGATGGCATTTGAGTTTTGAGCGCTCCGGGCGGCGAACCGGGTTTCACTTCGCCTGAAAGCGCTCGGGGAGAAGACGATGATCGGTCCGCTGATCGACGGAGCCATCAAGCGGCGCAAGGTGGTGCTGGGCGTGACGCTCATCGCCGCCCTCTTCGGCCTGTTCGCCTATCTGGGCATGCCGCGCGAGTCCGAGCCGGACATCGACCTGCCCTACATCTCAGTGATCGTCCCCTATCCCGGCGTCTCGCCCGAGGACGCGGAGCGGCTGCTCGTAAAACCGCTGGAACTCGAGCTCCAGACGATGGAGGGGATCGAGTCGATGAACGCGGTCGCTCGCCAGGGCTCGGCCGTCGTGACCCTCGAGTTCGAGGCCGACTTCAACAAGGACAAGGCGCTGGAGGACGTCCGCGCCAAGGTCGACCTCGCCCGCGGCAAGTTCCCGCCCGACGCCGAAGAGCCGATCATCCATGAGAACAACTTCTCCGGCGAGCCGATCATCGGGATCGTCATCTCGGGCTCGGCGCCCGAGCGCGAGCTGCACCGCATCACCACGGCGCTGAAGGAGCGCCTGGAAGGCACCGAGGGCGTGCTCGACGTCGACATGGCGGGCGGGCGCGAGGAAGTGCTGGAGGTCACGATCGACCCGCTGCGGATGGAGGCCTACAACGTCACCACCGCCGAGGTCGCCCAGGTGATCGGGCGCAACAACCAGCTCGTGCCGGCGGGGAACCTGCGCTCGGGCTCCGGCCAGTTCGCCGTGAAGGTGCCGGGCGTGGTCGAGAAGCCCGAGGACATCCTGGCGCTGCCGATCAAGAAGGCCGGCGACCGCATCGTCACCATGGGCGACATCGGCGACGTGCGCCGCACGTTCAAGGAAGCGACCTCGATCAGCCGGTTCAACGGCCATCCCGCCTTCATCCTCGAGGTCTCCAAGCGCGGCGGCTCGAACATCCTCAAGACCGTCGCCACGGTGCGCGCGGTCACGGAAGCCGAGGCCAAGAAGTGGCCGTCGACCGTCAAGCTCGACTACCTCTACGACGAGAGCGACTTCATCGGCCGCACGCTGGTGGTGCTGGAGTCCGGCCTGCTGATGGCCAGCCTGCTGGTGATGATGATCATCGTCTCAAGCCTCGGCATCCGGCAGGGGCTGATGGTGGGCGCCTCGATCCCGATCTGCTTCCTGCTGGCCTTCCTGCTGATGACCGGGATGGGCGTGACGCTGAACATGATGGTGATGTTCGGCCTCGTGCTGGCGGTCGGCATCCTGGTCGACGGCGGCATCGTGGTGGTGGAGTACGCCGACCGGCGCATGGCCGAGGGCCTGCCGAAGACCGAGGCGTTCACGGCGGCCGGCAAGCGCATGTTCTGGCCGGTGGCCAACGGCACGCTGACCACGCTCTGCGCCTTCGTGCCGTTCATGTTCTGGAACTCGATCGCCGGGAAGTTCATGAGCTTCCTGCCGCTGACGTTGTTCTTCGTGCTGGGCTGCTCGATCTTCGTGGCGCTGATCTTCACGCCGGCGCTGGGCTCGATCTTCGCGCGCAAGACCGCTGTGGACGAGGCGCACCTGGCCGAGATCGCCAAGTCGGAGCATGGCGACCCGCGCGAGATGAAGGGCTTCATGGGCTGGTACGCCCGCTCGCTGACGGCGATGACGCACCATCCGAGCCGGACGTTCCTCGGCGCCGTCGTCATCATCGCGGCGATCTTCATCTGGTTCAGCCGGACCCCGCACAAGACCGAGTTCTTCTTCTCCGACGAGCCGGAGTCGGTCTCGGTGTACGTCAAGGCGCGGGGCAACCTCTCGCCCGAAGCTCAGGACGCCCTGGTCCGCCAGGTCGAGAGCCGGCTCACGGGCATCAAGGGCGTGGACGCCCTCTATGTGCGCGCCGGCGGATTCTCCTCGAACGGCGGCCCCAACTCGGCGCCCAACGACACCGTGGGCCGCGTGCTGGTCGACTTCGCCGAGTACGAGGATCGCCTCGCCCTGGGCCTGTCGGGCTACGACATCGAAAACAGCGTGCGCCAGCGGCTGGGCGAGATCCCCGGCCTGCAGATCGAGGTCCGCGGCCCGCAGAACGGACCGCCGGTGGGCAAGGACATCCAGGTCCAGCTCTCCAGCCACGACCCGGCCCAGCTCAACGCGGCCGCCGACGTCGTGAAGACCCAGCTCACCGCCGACCGCCAGCTCATGGAGCTGGAGGACAACCGCACCTCGCCCGGCATCGAGTGGAACCTCGCCGTCGACCGCGAGGCCGCCGGCCGCTACGGCGTCGACGTGCTCTCGGTAGGCCAGACCATCCAGTTCCTGACCGGCGGGGTGCTGATGGGCCGCTTCCGCCCCGACGACGCCGAGGACGAGCTCGACATCCGCGTCCGCTTCCCGCCCAGCGCCCGCAACGTGGCCGCCCTGGAGCAGTTGAAGATCACCACGCCTTCGGGGCCGGTGCCGGCCAGCTACTTCATCAAGCGCGTGCCCGCTCAGCAGGTGACGCAGATCCAGCGCCGGGACGGCCAGCGCCTCGTGATCGTCCAGGCCAACATGGTGGGCGAAGCCGCCTCGAACCTGAAGATCAACGAGCTGCGGCCGTCGCTGACGAAGGCGCTCGCCGCCTATCCGGCGGTGACCTGGAAGTTCATCGGCGCCGACGAGGAGGGCCAGGAGGCGGTCGGCTTCTTCGCCGCGGCGATGGCCGCCAGCCTCTTCATGATGTTCGTGATCCTGCTCTGGCAGTTCAACAGCTTCTACGGCGTGTTCGTGACGCTGTCGGCGGTGATCCTGTCGACCGTGGGCGTGCTGCTGGGGGTGCAGGTCAACCTCGGCAACACCTTCCCCTACATCTCGGTGATCATGCTGGGCACAGGGGTGGTGGCGCTGTTCGGCGTGGTGGTGGGCCACAACATCGTGCTGGTCGACACCTACTACCACCTGCGCCACGCGGGCTACGCGGCCGACGAGGCGGCGATCCGCGCGGCGGCCCAGCGCTTCCGCCCCGTGGTGCTCACCACGCTCGTGACGGTGGTGGGCCTGCTGCCGCTGATGTTCCAGATCCACCCGAACTTCCACACGCTGCACCTGGAGTACAAGGCGCCGGGCTCGACCTGGTGGGTCCAGCTCTCGGCGTCGGTGGTGTGGGGCCTGTCGTTCGCGACCCTGCTGACCCTGGTGCTGACGCCGGTGATGCTGGCGGCGCCGAAGGTCTACTCGCGGCGGTTCGGCTGGCTGCGCGACCACACCATCGGCCGTTCCGGGACGGGGCGCGGCAAGAAGCCGCCACCGGCCGTGCTCGGGGGCGCCGACGACCTGCCGAAGGCCGCGGAGTAGCCGCGCCCCGGCGGGATCGCGACGGGGCCGCGAGCGGGCCCGGGCGTCGATGCGCGGGCCGACCCGACGGCTACTTCCGCGCGTCGAGCAGTCCGCGGGCCTTCATCCAGGCCAGGAAGTCGGCCGGCCACTGCGTCGAAGAGGTGCTCTTGCGCCCCGGGAAACCGTAGCCGTGGCCGCCCTTCTCGTAGAGGTGCAGCTCGACCGCCCCGCCCTTCGCCTGCCAGCCCGTGACGAGCGAGAAGTCGGTCGGGCGGAACAGCGGGTCGTCCGCCGCCTGGCTCGCCCACATCGGCGGCGGCCTGTCGGGGATCGTCCCGCCCGTCAGCGGCGGGCCGAGGCCGCCGTAGACGGGCGCGATGAAGTCGGGCCGCGTAGCCGGATCGGCCGCCAGCGTCAGGCTCATCGTCGTGATCGCCCCCGCCGAGAAGCCCATGAACCCGACGCGATGGGGGTCGAGCCCCCACTCGGCGGCCCGCGCACGCACCACGCGCATGGCCTCCTGCGCGTCCTCCGTGGCGACCCGCGCGCCGTCGCCGATGCGCCTGACGCGGGCCGCCGGGCCGGCCGCGGCGAACTCGGCGTTGGCCTTGTCCAGCCCGGCGGCCCCGGGCTCGGTCGGCAGGACACGGTACTTCAGCACGAACGCCGCGACGCCCTGCGACTGGAGCCACTTCGCCACCGCCCAGCCCTCGTGGTCCATCGCCAGCAGCACGAAGCCGCCGCCGGGGGCGACGATCACCGCCGCGCCGCTGGCCTTGCCTCGGGGCGGCAGGAAGGGCGTCAGGGTGGGCACGGAGACGTTCTGCACGACCGGCACATTGTCGAGGTTCGACATGGTCCAGGTCTCGGGCGTCGCCGAGGCCTGGGCGCCGGGCGTCTTCAGGACGATTGCGCCGGGCGGCTGGGCCGGCGGGGCGATATCCACGCGCCGCGGCTGCGCCGTCGCCGGCAACGCCGCCAGGCACGCGAGCGCCGCCAGCAGGCCGGCCGCCTTCGTCCGATGCCGCATGTCCATCCTCCCCCGTCGTTCCTCGCGCCAGTCTGACGCACCCGGGCTGCACGTCCAGGCCCGATCGGGCGGCGCGAATCCGCGCGGATGCGCCCGCGCCGCTGGCGCCGGGCCGCGGATCACCCCACATGCGGCCACGATGAGCACGATCCGCATCGGCCCCGGCGAGGGCATCGTCACCGAGGAGGCGATCCGCCGCCAGGTGCATACCTTCTACGGCCGGGTGCGGCAGGACCCGGTGCTCGGCCCGGTCTTCAACGAGGCCGTCGAGGACTGGGACGAGCACCTCGCCAAGCTGTGCGACTTCTGGTCGTCGGTGCTGCTGGCGACGGGACGCTTCCACGGCTCGCCGATGGCCGCGCATGCGCAGCGGCCGGCGATCGCCGACGAGCACTTCGCGCTCTGGCTGGACCTGTTCGCGAAGACGGCCCGGGAGGTCTGCTCCCCGGCCGCCGCCGCCCTGTTCGTCGAGAAGTCGCAGATCATCGGCAGGAGCCTGCGGCTGGGCCTAGCCGTCAGCCGCGGCGTGATGCCGGCCCTGGACGCCTAAGCCAGCGCCCGGCGCCGACGCCGCAGCGTCGCGCCCGCCAGCCCGAAGCCGCCGATCATCAGCGCCCAGGTCGCGGGCTCGGGCACGCCCGCGCCCGGCGTCAACACGCCCGAGACGGAATCGACGAGGATGTACGGGGCGCGGCCGAAGCTCGTCGCGAACCGGGTGAATGTGAAGCTGAACGTGTGATCGCCGGCCGCCAGGTTGACGGAACCGGAAATATGGGTCGCCAGCGGCGTCGAGAAGGGCGTGAAGCCGCCATACGCGGGCACAAGGTCGGCCAATTGCATACCGTCGAGGAAGAGCGCCAGCGTGACCGCCTCCCCGCAGTTGCAGAACTGCTCCCCGCGGCCCGCATCGAAGGCAAAATCGAACACGCCGGCGGCGGTGGTGGTGAACGTCTGCGACAGCGTCCCCGTCGCGTCGCCGAAGCTGGTGTTGAAGCCGATCAGCGCCTTGTCGCCGAGGAGAGTGGCGCCGATGCCACCCGACACCGTCCAGGGGTCCAGGGTCGCATCAAAGCCGCCGTTGACGAGGCCTTCCGCTGCCGCGGCGGGTTGCGCGACGAGCAGAGCGGCGCCGGTCAGGACGGCCGCCGCCGCCGAGGCTTTTGAAAACTTACGCATCACTAGATTCCTTCCCAATCCCAGCTATCGAGAACCCGACGGTGCGGCGGCCTGCGTTCTCCCGCATCAGCCGGCCGGCTAGGCCGGATGGGCTAGGACTTGGGGCCAGAGCCGCCGCTTCACCGCCCTCACGATTGACTCCCGCCACGCCCACCGTCGTCATTCAGGTGAATGAGCCCGCCGACCGAGTCCGAGACGCACCCAGGCGCCCCGCCCGCCTGGACGGTCGAGCGCTTCAGCGAGCTGGTCGGCCGCATCTACGAGTGCGCGCTGACGCCCGGGCTCTGGCCGGCGGCGCTCACCGAGGCCTGCACGGGGGTCGGCGCCCAGGCCGGCTGGATCGCCATGCACCAGCCCAGGCTCGTGCGGTCCAGCTATCCGGTGGAGGTGGGCACGGACCCGGCCTGGCAGAAGCGGCTGGCCGAGGAGTTCGTGGGCCTGTCGCCCTTCATGGGCATCGTCCACCATGTCCGTGTCGGCGAGGTCTGGTCGGTGGCCGACGTGATCGACTACGACCAGTTCCGCGAGGGCCGCTTCTATCGCGAGTGGTCCGAGCCCCAGGGCATCGACGACACGATCATGGGCGTCCTGACCAAGACGCCGGACGCCTTCACGTGGCTGGGCGTCTGCCTGCCCATGCGGGCGACCGCCACGCACAAGACCCTGGTGCGACAGCTCCTGCCGCACATCGAGCGGACCCTGCGCATCTCCGAGATCCTGGAGTTCCGCGCCGCGCAGTCGGCGGACCTGCTGGCGGCCGTCTCGACGCTGCCGACCGGGATCGTGCTGGTCGACTCCGCGCTGGCGGTGCGCGGCGCCAATCCGGCCGCCGAGCGGCTGATGGCCGAGACCGGAGCGCTGTCGGTCCGCAACGGCCGCCTCGTGGCGGCGCGCGGCGAGGCGGGCGAGCGCCTGTCCGAAGCCCTGGCGGCCTGCGCCGGCTCGCGCCTGGACGCGGCCGGCGTCTCGGTGCTGTTCCCTGGCGCCGAGGGCAGGACCGACCTGATGGTGCAGCTCGCGCCCCTGCCCCGGCCGCACGCGAACCCTGGCGGCGAGGCGGTGGCGGCCCTCTTCCTGAGCGCGCCCTCCGAGCCCAACGTCGCGCCGACCGAGGCGTTCGTGCGCCGCTATGGCCTGACGCCGTCGGAGACGCGGGTCCTGCTCGCCATGCTCGACGGCCAGACGCCGCGCGGGATCGCCGAGGCGACCGGGGTGTCGCTCCCGACGATCCGCACGCACCTGAGCCACCTCTACGCCAAGACCGACACGGCCCGGCAGGCCGACCTGGTGGGTCTGTTCGCCCGGTCGGTCGGCTAGGCGGCGAGCGCCTGGCGCCGCCGCAGCCCCGCTCCGGCCAGACCGAAGCCCGTGATCATCAGCGCCCAGGTCGCCGGCTCCGGAACGCCGCCGCCCACGTCCGGGAAGGCGGAGTAGCGGTAGTCGAAGCCCGAGGCCGAGGTCAGCACGACGTTGCGGTTGGTGTCGTCGAAGACCAGGCCGTCCCAGTACATCGTGTGGGCGAAATCGGCGCCCGTGCGCGCGAACCCGATGGGCGTGTGGCCGAGTGAGCTGGTGTGAAGCTGAAGGCCGATGTTGAGGATGTCGCCGTTCCACACGTGGATCGCGACCAGCATCACGTCGTCCACGATCTCCGAGGTCGACACCCCGTAGTCGAAGTCGCCGTTGCAGACGCTGATGCCCGACGTCAGGCCGCGGACGCAGCCCGACCGCCTCGCCGTGCTTCCCAGCCCGCGCGTGCTACCCAGGTCGACCTGAGCGTAGAATTCGCTCGCGGCCGTGTCGGCGTAGAACTGGGTCGGCGACGCCGCCTCGGCCGAGAGCGAGCCATTGACCGCAACGCGGAAGACGAGGTTGGCGCCGTCGTCGCCGAGGCCGCTGACGGTGACGCCGTCACCGACAAACCCG
>NZ_JAEUMO010000109.1 GCF_016793285.1 Phenylobacterium sp. | reverse complement strand
CCAGCTATTGGCCGTGGTGCGGCCGGGGACGCGGATGGTCTTGTCGGCGAAGATCCCGTCGAACGTCAGTTCGCGGGTTTCCTTGTAGTGGGCGTAGCGCAGGCCGCCCGTGACCGAGAGCTGCTCGCTCACGTCGTAGGTGGCCTCGCCGAACACCGCCTCCTGCTTCTGCTTGTAGGGCACCAGCGAGTAGTAGAGGTGGTCGGTGGGCGCGACGTCGCTGGCCGAGGCGATGCCCGAGGCGGCCGAGAAGCCGCGGACGAACAGGTCCTGGGCGTAGTCGCGGTCGATGTCCGAATAGAAGCCGCCCAGCACCCACTGGAACGGGCCCTCGCCCGTCGAACTGACGCGCGCTTCCTGCGTGAACGACTTGACGTCGGTGGTGTCGGCGAGCGGCGCGTCGATGTTGTAGACCGCCGGCGGCAGGCCGATGGAGCCGCCCGTGATCGACGCGGTCAGCGCCGTCGCGTCGCGCAGCACCAGCACGTCGCGGTCGGTGAAGGTGGTGATCGAGGTGAAGCGCAGGCCGCCCACATCGTACTGCAGGTTCAGGTCGGCCAGGAAGAACTCGTCCTCGAACTTCTCCTTCAGTTGCGTGTACTGCTTCAGCCCGCCCAACTGGACGCGCGGACGCGTGGTCGAGAACTGGTTGCCCAGGATGTTGTAGACGTCGACGCGGTTGAAGCCGTCCACGTCGATGTCCTGGTAGATGATCCGCGGCGTGATCGTCAGGTTCTCGGTCGGCTTGATGAGCAGCGCCGCGCGGATGCCGCGACGCGTACCGTCGTTGACGTCCTTCTTCGTGCCGGTCGGCTGGACCGCGTCGATGAAGCCTGGGAACTGCTCGGCGTAGGCCGTGACCCGCAGCGCCATCTTGTCGTTGAGCGGCATGTTGACGGCGGCCTTCAGATTGTAGCCGACGTCGCCCCCCTGCACGGCCGAGACCGTGCCTTCGACCGCGCCTTCATACTTGTCGGTCGTGGGCTGGTTGGTGATGTAGCGCACGGTGCCCGAGAGCGAGCCCGAGCCGTAGAGGGTGCCCTGCGGACCGCGCAGCACTTCCACCCGGTTCAGGTCGAACAGGTCCAGGTCCGGCGTGAACAGCGACAGCGAGATCACGCTTTCGTCGAGGTAGACGCCCACCTGCTCCTTCACGCCCGGCTGGTCGCGGACGATCTGGCCGGCGGAGATGCCGCGGATGGCCACCTGGCTCTGGCCGGGACCCAGGTTCTGCACGGTGAAGCTCGCGACAGTGCGCGACAGCTCCTCCACGTTGGTCACGCCGCGCTCGCGCATGACCTGCTCGGTCTGGGCCGCGATCGAGAAGGGCACGTCGATCAGGGCTTCGTCGCGCTTGCGCGCGGTGACGACCAGTTCGTCGATCTCGGTGGCGTCGGCGGCGAAGGCGGGCATCCCGACCGCTATGGCGAGGCCGCTCACGCACGAGGCGAACGCCAGCTTGCGCAGGTTCATTCTATCTCTCTCCAACCTCTGGGCAGCTTGGCGCTGCCTGTTTATGCGGCAGAGCTATGACAGTGCGGCACGGGTCGCCAGCCGCCGCGGGCGCAACCGGCACGGGCGCCGCCGATCATTGTTCGCTTTTTTGGAGAACGTGGCCCGGCCGACACATTTCGTTGTTGAAAGGTTACAGCCAGCGATACCGCCGAGCGCCGCCGCGGCGTCAGAACGTCAGCTTGATCCCGCCGACGATGCGGCCGTCGTAGAGCTTGCCCTGCTCGTGCGCGTCGGTGTCGTGGTAGCGCAGGTCGAGGCCGACATGGTCGGTGAGGGCATAGCCGACGCCCACGTTCCAGGTCGTGTAGTCGCCGGGGCCTTCGAACTGCTGGCGGCCCAGCGCGGCCGAGAGCGAGAGCTTCGTCTGCGGGATCGTCACCTCGGCGTTGGCCTCGTAGTAGAGGGCGTCGCCCGTCTTGCCGAAATACTCCGGCGACCAGAACACGCCGGCGCCGAACGTGGCCGGGCCCAGCGGCATCGAGGCGGCCGCCTTGAACTCCCAGTAGTCCTCGTGGCTACCCGACGGCTGGTCGAGATAGCCGTAGTAGAGCGCGCCTAGGTCGAGCGTGACCGCGCCGACCTGCGGCTGGATCCCGGCGTAGAGGTCGAACTCGGCGTCGGTGCCGTTGCCGAAGTCGACGTTGGACACCCAGGCGCCCGCGTAGCCGATCCCCAACGCCACGTCGGCGCCGCCGTAGACCTGCGGGTCCTCGTCCGTCTGCGAGGCGCCGCGGAACACGTAGTCGCTGGCCGCGCCGAGGTTGAAATCGACCGACAGCCCCTCCTGCGCCAGCGCGGGCGAGGCGCCGAGCGCCAGGAGGAGCGCCACGAGGCGGGTCGAGGAACGGGGCGAAAAACGGGGCGGAGAACGAAGCTCGGGCATCGGGCGGTGGCCTTCCGGGTCGCGAGGAGCCGGACGATAGCCTGCTTCGCCCTAACGAGCCCTGACCGGCGACGGCCTGCAATCCACTGGCGCACCCGACACGATTCGAACGTGTGACCTTTGCCTTCGGAGGGCAACGCTCTATCCAGCTGAGCTACGGGTGCGTCTTCAGCGGAGGCGTGTCTCTAGCCGAAAGGCCGCGCCGCCGCAAACCCGGGCCGCCAGGTTTCAGCAGGGCAATTCGCGCGAAGCCTCCGATGCGCTAGGTTCCGCGCCAAACAACGGGCCGAAAGGCCGGTACGCTCTGGGGGGAACGGATGGTCGTCTGGAAGCGGGCTCTCGGGGGCGGCGCGGTCGCCGTGGCGGTGACGCTGGCGGGCCTCGGCCTCGGCAGTCTGGCGCAGGCGCAGGCCACCGACGCCGTCGAGCCGCCGGGCAAGGCGGTCTACGACCAGGCCTGCGGCGCCTGCCACAATGCTCCGCCACCCGGCGACCGGGCCCCGCCCGTGGCGTCGCTGCGCAAGATGAACGCCCAGACGCTCCTGGCGGCGCTCACCACCGGCGTGATGAAGCCGATCGGCGACGGGCTCGACCGCCGCCAGATCCGCGACGTGGTGGCCTACCTCGCCGCCCCCGAGGGACCGACGGGAACCGCCTGGATCGACGACAACCGCTGCGCCGCGGACCAGGCGGCGGTCGATGCCTCGGCAAAGCCCGCGCAGGTGGGCTTTGGCGTCGACACCGACAATTCGCGCCGCATGACCGCGGCCCAGGCCGGCTTCGCGGGCAAGGCCGCGGCCAACCTGGAGGTCGCCTGGACGTTCGCCATGCCGCGCACCCAGGGCCTGCGCGGCCAGGGCGTGGTGGTCGGCTCCACGGTCTTCTTCCCGGCCGGACAGGCCGGCTACATGCTGGCGCTCGACACCAGGACCGGCTGCGTGAAGTGGGCGACGCCCGCCAACGGCCTGCGGACCAGCCTCGCCTACGGCCAGCTCGGGCGCGGCGGCCCCTGGGCCCTGCTGGCCGGCGACCAGGGCGGCAACCTCGTCGCCTTCGACGCCAGGAGCGGCGCCGTCGTCTGGAAGGTGGACCCGCGCCACGACAAGACCGTCCCGCTCTCGGGCACGCCGATCTTCGCCGGCGACAAGATCGTGGTCCCGATCTCGGCCATCGACGTGGGCAACGCGATGCGCGCCACCTTCGAGTGCTGCAAGGGCCACGGCGCGGTCGCGCTGCTCGACGCCAGGGACGGCAAGCTGCTCTGGACCTGGCACACGATGGAGACGGCCAGGCCGCTCGGCCGCAAGAATTCGCAGGGGGTCGAGATGTACGGGCCCTCGGGCGCACCGATCTGGTCCAGCCCCTCGGTCGATCTCAAGGCCGGCGTGGTCTACACGGCGACCGGCGAGAACACCTCGCCGCCGGCCACCGGCACCAGCGATGCCCTCGTCGCCATCGACCTGGCCACGGGCAGGCAGAAATGGGTGTTCCAGGCGCTGGCCAACGACGTGTGGAACATGTCGTGCCCGATCGGTTCGCCCACCGCGCCGGGCCAGCGGCAGCCCGGCCCCAACTGCTTCTTCGCCAAGGAGGGCAGCGTCCTGCTCGACCACGACTTCGGCGGCGGGCCGCTGATCTGGAAGGGGGCCAGGACCGGAAAGGGCAGCAGAAGCCTGATCCTCGGCGGCCAGAAGTCGGGCGACGTCTGGGCGGTCGACGCAGCCACCGGCAAGCCGGTCTGGCATCACCAGTTCGGCAAGGGCACGGCGCTGGGCGGCGTCCACTGGGGCATCGCCACCGACGGCGTGCGCGTCTTCGCGCCGATCTCCGATCCCGGCGTGCCGGCGGCGACCAACGCCGCGGGCCTCTATGCCGTGGACATCGCCAGCGGCAAGGTCGCCTGGTCGTGGAAGGCTACGCCCGACTGCTCGGGCGAGCGCCAGACCCGGATCTCGGGTTGCAACATCCGCTACGGCCTTTCGGCGCCGCCGCTGGTGGTGGACGGCGCGGTGATCGCCGGCAGCCTGGACGGGCGGCTCTACGTGTTCGATGCGGCGACGGGCAGGTTGCTCGCCACGCACGACACCTCGGGGTCGTTCGAGACCGTCAACAAGCTGCCAGGCAAGGGCGGCTCGATCGACGCGGCCGGCCCCTTCGCCGGCGACGGGATGCTGTTCGTGCCCTCGGGCTACGTCAGCTTCGGCCAGACCGCCGGGAACGTGCTGATCGCGTACAGGCCGAAGAAATAGCCTTCCCCCCTTGATGGGGGAGATCAGGCCTGGCCCGTCACGTTGTCCCAGAATTTCTTGGCCTTGCCGGTGAAGCCGGCGGCCTTGGGATGCTGTTGCTCGCTGCAGAGGTCGGCGAGCTCGCGCATCAGTTCCTTCTGGCGGGCGGTGAGCCGGGTCGGGGTCTCCACGAACAGCTCGACCACCAGGTCGCCGCGCTGCGGCCCGCGCAGGGACGGCATGCCGCGGCCCTTCACGCGCACGGTCTTGCCGGTCTGGGCGCCCTCGGGCACCGTGACCTCGATCTTGCAGGCGCCGTCGCAGTCGGCGCCGCCCATCAGGCACGGCGCCTCGATCTCGCCGCCCAGCGCGGCGACGCACATCGGCACGGGCACGGTGCAGAGCAGGTCCAGGCCGTCGCGCTCGAAAAGCTCGTGCGGCGTCACCGAGATGAAGATGTAGAGGTCGCCCCGCGGGCCGCCGCGCATCCCCGCGTCGCCCTCGCCGGCGAGGCGGATGCGGGCGCCGTCGTCGACGCCGGAGGGGATGCGCACGGCGAGCGTGCGGGTTTTGCGGATCTGGCCGGCGCCGCGACACTCGACGCAGGGATCCAGGACCATGCGGCCCGAGCCGCCGCAGCGCGGGCAGGCGCGCTCTATGGAGAAGAAGCCCTGGCTGGCGCGCACGCGCCCCGCGCCGTGGCAGGTGGAGCACTGGGTCGGGCTGGTCCCCGGCTTGGCGCCCGAGCCCTCGCAGGGCTCGCAGGTCATGGTGACCGGGACGGTGATCTCGACCTCGGCGCCGGCGTAGGCCTGCTCGAGGCTGATCTCCAGGTCGTAGCGCAGGTCGTTCCCGCGCGCCGGCCCGCCACGCTGGCGCTGGCCGCGGCCCCCGAACATGTCGCCGAAGACGTCGCCGAACACCTCGTTGAAGATGTCGCCCACGTCGTGGAACTGGCCGTTGCCGCCGAACCCGCCCTGACCGTTGACGCCGGCATGGCCGAAGCGGTCGTAGGCCGCGCGCTTCTGCGGATCGGAGAGGACCGAATAGGCCTCGTTGATCTCCTTGAAGCGGCCGGCGGCTTCCTCGCACCCGGCGTTGCGGTCGGGATGGTGCTGCATCGCCTGCTTGCGGAAGGCGGACTTCAGCGCGCTGTCATCGCAGCCGCGCTCCACGCCGAGGATCTCGTAATAGTCCCGCATGAGTCGTCAGGCGCTCAGAAACCGATGTGAATCGAAGTGGGTGGGCCCCCGCCCGACTGCAAGGCTTATCAGCGCCGAGCGGGCGGGGGAACCTGTTGCATCTGCAACCGCGAAGGCGGCGGCGACGTCCCCAATGGCGGCTTGATGCCAAGGCCTGGCCCAGGCCGCCATGGGGCGCGTTGTCACGGGCTCAGGACTTCTTGCCGTCGTCGCCCGGGGAGCCGTCGACTTCCTCGAACTCCGCGTCGACCACGTCGTCCGAGGGCTCCGACCCGGCGGAGGTCGCATCGGCGTCACCGCCGGCTTCCCCCTGCTGGGCCTTGTACATCGCCTCGCCGAGCTTCATCGAAGCCTGGATGAGGGTCTGGGTCTTCGCCGAGATCGCCTCGGCGTCGCCCGACTCGAGGCTACCCTTCAGATCGTCCAGCGCCGCCTGGATGGCGCTCCGCTCGGACTCGGAGACCTTGTCGCCGTGCTCGGCGAGGGCCTTCTCGGACGAGTGGATGATCGCGTCGGCCTGGTTCTTGGCCTCGACGGTCGCCTTGCGCTTCTCGTCGTCCGCCTTGTTGGACTCGGCTTCCTTGACCATGGCGTCGATGTCCGCGTCCGAGAGGCCCCCGTTGGCCTGGATGCGGATCGCCTGTTCCTTGTTGGTCGCCTTGTCGCGGGCCGTCACGTTGACGATGCCGTTGGCGTCGATGTCGAAGGTCACCTCGACCTGCGGCACGCCGCGCGGCGCCGGCGGGATGCCGACGAGGTCGAACTGGCCGAGCAGCTTGTTGTCCTCGGCCATCGGGCGTTCGCCCTGGAAGACCCGGATCGTCACGGCCGACTGGTTGTCCACGGCGGTCGAGAACGGCTGGCTCTTCTTGGTCGGGATGGTGGTGTTGCGCTCGATCATCGGCGTGAACACACCGCCCAGGGTCTCGATGCCCAGGGTCAGCGGCGTCACGTCCAGCAGCAGCACGTCCTTGACGTCGCCGGCCAGCACGCCCGCCTGCACGGCGGCGCCCAGGGCCACGACTTCGTCCGGGTTCACGCCCGTGTGCGGCTCACGACCGAAGAACGCCTTCACCGTCTCGACGACCTTGGGCATGCGGGTCATGCCCCCGACCAGGATCACTTCGTCGATGTCGGCCTTCTTCAGGCCGGCGTCCTTCAGCGCCTGCTCGCAGGGGCCGATGGTCTTGGCGATCAGGTCCTCGACCAGGGCTTCCAGCTTGGCGCGGGAAAGCTTGATGTTGAGGTGCAGGGGGCCCGACGCGTTCATCGAGATGAAGGGCAGGTTCACCTCGTACTGCGTGGTGAAGGAGAGTTCCTTCTTGGCCTTTTCGCCCTCTTCCTTGAGGCGTTGCAGGGCGAGCTTGTCCTTGCGCAGGTCGACGCCGGTTTCCTTTTTGAACTCGTCGGCCAGGTAGTCGACGATCCGCATGTCGAAGTCCTCGCCGCCGAGGAAGGTGTCCCCGTTGGTCGACTTCACTTCGAACACGCCGTCGCCGATCTCCAGCACCGACACGTCGAACGTGCCGCCGCCGAGGTCGTAGACCGCGATCTTCTTGCCGTCGTTCTTCTCGAGGCCGTAGGCGAGCGCCGCCGCCGTCGGCTCGTTGATGATGCGCAGGACTTCGAGGCCCGCGATCTTGCCGGCGTCCTTGGTGGCCTGGCGCTGGGCGTCGTTGAAGTAGGCCGGCACGGTGATGACCGCCTTGTCGACCTTTTCGCCGAGGTGCTGCTCGGCGGCTTCCTTCATCTTCTGCAGGATGAAGGCCGACACCTGCTGGGGCGAGTAGTCGGTGCCGTGGGCCTTCACCCAGGCGTCGCCGTTCGGGCCCTTCACGATGTCATACGGCACCATGCCCTTGTCCTTGGCGACCACGGGGTCGTCGAACTGGCGGCCGATCAGGCGCTTGATCGCGAAGAGGGTGTTGGAGGGGTTGGTGACCGCCTGGCGCTTGGCCGGCTGCCCCACGAGGCGCTCGCCGTCGTCCATGACGCCCACCACCGAGGGTGTCGTCCGAGCGCCTTCGGCGTTCTCGATCACTTTCGGCGTCTTGCCGTCCATGATGGCCACGCACGAGTTGGTCGTGCCGAGGTCGATGCCGATAATCTTGCTCATAGTTGAGTCTTGCTCGCTCCTTGTTGGCGGACTGCGCGGTGGGGCCTTCTAATGAAGCGCCCTCGGAAATGCGACGTCCCCGGTTCGATTAAGTTCCCCGTCGGGCTCCGCTTTCCGACGGAACCCGGCGTTCGAGAGCGGATATGGGAAAATTCGGGAGCCCTGCAAGGGCAAAGGCCCCATTCGTGACAGGGCCTTTGTCACGCCGAGCGCCGCCATGCGGAGGCGACCTCGGCGTAGAGGGCCGCCGGGTGCGGCGTCCGGCCGCCCCTGGACGCGACGAAGGCGTGCTCCACCACCATCGCCTGCTGCTCGATGTTGAGCGCCGCGAAGGCGGGTCCACATTCCAGATCGTAGGCGTAGGACGCCGCGCCGTCCCCGGCGCGCAGCTTGGCGCGGAGGAGGCCGATCCCGTTCTGCGCCTGCCAGACGTGGGTGAGTTCGTGGACCAGCACCGCCTGCGCGGCCAGCGGCTCGCGGGCGAAGTCGCGCGGCGCGGTGGCGGCCGGCCAGACGATCAGGGCGGGGCCGGCCACGAAGGCGCGGTTCCAGACCGGGATCGCGAGGATCCGGACCCGTCCGCCGTCCAGCCCGTCGCCGAACACTTCGACCGCAAGGCCGCGCTCATCGGCCGTGAGGCGGCGAACGGCGAACGGCTTCATCCGGTCGGTCATGCGCGCTCGACGCCGGTGCGGCGCGGCGGGTTCCACGCCAGCCTGGCCGGCGAAGGCGGGAGGGGGAGGGGGGACGTCAGAAGGGTGGCTCTTCCACCTTCGGCGGCGGGGGCGGCGAAGGCTGTGCGGGCTCCGCGGGCGTCGGGACGGGCGTGAGCGCCGGCGCCGACTCCGGACCCGCCGGCGCCCCTTTCTCGGCCTCGGCCTTGGCGAGGGCCGCGGCCTCCTCCTTGGCCTTCTTCTCGGCCTCCAGGGCGGCCTGCTCCTCGGGCGTCAGCTCGTCGGCGGTCGCTGCGCCCTGGATGCGCTCGTCGATCAGCGGCTGGGCGTCGGCAGCCTGCAGCACCTCGGCGCTCTTGCCCACCGGACCGTCGCCAGGCAGCCGGCTGCGCGCAGGGGCCGTGAAGACGCCGAGCGTGAAGGCGCCCAGGCAGGCGACGGCGATGGCGGACGCGACCACCTGCAGGACAGGACGCGGCATGGACCAGTTCATCGCGCGAACCTAGTGCGATGGCAGGCCGCACGGAAGCCCGATCGCGGTCGCGGAAAATCACGGTAAACGCCCGATTAACGGTCCCGGCCGCACAAAGGGGCCTTGGGTTCTTCGGAGCGTGGGGACGTATGGCGCGGGCGGCGCGGAAAACCGGGTGGGAGCTGGTGCTTCACATCGCGAAGCTGACCTGGCGCCATCCGGCGACGGCGCGGCTGCGCGGCGGGGTCACGGCGGCCTTCGGCGTGGCCCTGGCCGCCGCCTTCGCCACCTACAACGCCGCCGACCCGAGCCTGAACGCCGCCGGCGCGGCCGGGCCGGCCAACGCCCTCGGGGGCGCAGGCGCGGTGCTGGCCGACATCGGCGTGCAGTCGCTGGGCGTCGGCGCGGGCCTGCTGGCGCTGCTCATCGTCACCGTCGGCCTGAGCCGCGTCGCCGACCCCGAGCCCGATGCCTCGCGCCGCCGGCTGCGTCTGCGGACCGTCGCCGGGACCGCCGGCGTGCTGCTGCTGTCCAGCGCGCTGGCCTGGGCCCCGGTGCCGGCCGCCTGGCCGCTGGCCAAGGGCCTGGGCGGCTTCTGGGGCGACGCGCTGTTCGGCGGGCTTTCGGGCCTGGTCGCCTACGCGCGCATCCCGCAGGACGCGCTGGCCGCCGGCCTGACGCTCACGCTGGCCGGCGCCGCCGCCTACGGCTACGCGCTGGGCCTCTCGCGCCTCGACCTCCGCGGCGTCGCCGCCTGGCTCAGCCACGCGCTGACGCCCAGGCCGAAGCTCAAGGCCGCGAGGCCCGAGCCCGTCGCCGCCGCCAAGGTCGCCCGCCGCAACCGCGCCGAGCCGGCCCCGGCCACGCCGGATGCCGATGAAGAGGCCCCCTTCGACGACGCCCCCGCCGTGGCCGCAGACGGCCCCACGCTGACCGTGAAGGCCCCCAAGGCCACGCCGAAGGAGAGCGCCCGCGAGGTCAAGGAGGCGCAGGCGACCTTCGCCTTCGCCCAGGACGGCGGCTTCAAGCTGCCCGAGCTGTCGATGCTGACCAAGGCGCCCCAGCGCGCCGCCCAGTACGACGAGGGCTCGCTGCGCCAGAACGCCCAGCTCCTGGAGAGCGTGCTGGCCGAGTTCGGTGTGCGCGGGCAGGTGGACCAGATCCGCCCCGGCCCGGTCGTGACGCTCTACGAACTGGTGCCGGCCGCCGGCGTCAAGTCGGCCCGCGTCGTGGCGCTCGCCGACGACATCGCGCGCTCGATGAGCGTGGCCTCGGCCCGCGTCTCGGTGGTGCCGGGCCGCAACGCCATCGGCATCGAACTGCCCAACCAGCGCCGCGAGACCGTCTACCTGCGCGAGATGCTGGGCTCGGGCGAGTACGAGCGCGGCGGCCAGACGCTGCCCGTCGTGCTGGGCGAGACCATCGGCGGCGAACCCTACATCGCCGACCTGGCGAAGATGCCCCACCTG
Organism: Phenylobacterium sp.; assembly: GCF_016793285.1. Taxonomy (GTDB): domain Bacteria; phylum Pseudomonadota; class Alphaproteobacteria; order Caulobacterales; family Caulobacteraceae; genus Phenylobacterium. The sequence goes on along the minus strand of NZ_JAEUMO010000109.1, from coordinate 3,344 downwards.
CTGATCGCCGGCACGACCGGCTCGGGCAAGTCGGTGGGCGTCAACGCCATGATCCTGTCGATCCTCTACCGCCTGCCGCCCGAGCAGTGCCGGCTGATCATGATCGACCCGAAGATGCTGGAACTGAGCGTCTACGACGGCATCCCGCACCTGCTGGCGCCGGTGGTGACCGACCCGAAGAAGGCCATCGTCGCGCTGAAGTGGACCGTGCGCGAGATGGAGGACCGCTATCGCCGCATGTCCAAGATCGGCGTGCGCAACGTGGCCTCGTACAACGAGCGCGCCCGCGAGGCGCTGGCCAAGGGCGAGCACTTCGAGCGGACCGTCCAGACGGGGTTCGACGAGGCCGGCCGCGCCACCTACGAGAGCGAGAAGATCCGGCCCGAGCCCATGCCGTACCTCGTCGTCATCATCGACGAGGTGGCCGACCTGATGATGGTGGCCGGCAAGGACATCGAAGGCGCCGTCCAGCGGCTGGCCCAGATGGCGCGGGCTGCCGGCATCCACCTGATCATGGCCACCCAGCGCCCGTCGGTGGACGTCATCACCGGCACCATCAAGGCCAACTTCCCGACCCGGATCAGCTTTCAGGTCACCAGCAAGATCGACAGCCGCACCATCCTGGGCGAGCAGGGCGCCGAGCAACTGCTGGGACAGGGCGACATGCTCTACATGGCCGGCGGCGGCCGCATCACGCGCCTGCACGGCCCCTTCGTCTCGGACGGCGAAGTCGAAGCGGTGGCCAAGTTCCTGCGCGATCAGGGCCAGCCCAGCTACCTCGAGGAGGTCACCGCCGGCGGCGACGAGGACGAGGGCGGCGACGAGGGCGGCTATGGCGGCGGCGACGGGGACGGCAACGACCTCTACGACCGCGCGGTGGCCGTGGTCACCCGCGACGGCAAGGCCTCGACCAGCTACATCCAGCGCCGCCTGCAGATCGGCTACAACCGCGCCGCCTCGCTGATGGAGCGGATGGAGCAGGAAGGCGTCGTCGGCCCCGCCAACCACGCCGGCAAGCGCGAGATCCTGGTCAGCGCCGCGCCCTAGGGGCCTGCCGACCCGCTGTTTCCGAACGTCCCCCGGACAAGCCTGGGATGACGTTGCTGTATGTGAGGGAAGCGCCTAGCCCTTCGACCGCCGCCCCCCTGGCTTGTGGCCGCTGGTCATCGGGTCGGGCCGCTTTGGCAGGCTGCGGCGCTTGTCCGCGCCGGCGTAGCGCTCCTGGCTGGAGCCCAGGCCCATCTTGCCCGGCTCCTGGACGCGCAGGTTCGACTCCCCGCTCCGCATCCGCGCAGCCGCATCGCGCAGCAGTTCGGCGGTTTCGGCGTCACCCGCGGCTTCGGCCTCTGCGGCGCGGCGCTCCAGGTCCTCGATCATGCCCATCGGAACAGCCCTTCGACTTCAGCGTTGCGTTCGGCCCTATTGCCGCCGCTCGGGCGACATAGGACACCGACAAGACTACGGAGACCGCATGAGCCTGACGAGACGATCCCTCGCGCTGGCGCTGGCCGCGACGTCCTTCGCCGGCGGCGCTGCGGCGCAGACCGCCCTCTCGCCCGCGGAGCAGGCGCTGGTGGACCGCGCGGTCGCATACCTGGAGAGCCTCGGCGAGGCCAGGGGCCGCTTCATCCAGACCGACGCGCGCGGGCGCTCGACCACCGGCCAGCTCTTCATGAAGCGGCCGGGCAAGGCGCGGTTCGCCTACGACCCGCCCTCGGGCCTGCTCGTCGTGTCCGACGGCGGCGTGGTGAGCGTGCAGGACAAGCGTCTGAAGACCTTCGACGCCTACCCGCTGAGCGCGACGCCCCTGTCGCTGTTCCTGGCCAGGAGCATCCGCCTCGACAAGGGCGTGCGGGTGACCCGCGTCCAGCGCCTGCAGAACGGCTTTTCGATCACCGCCCGCGACGGGAAGAAGGAAACGGCCGGCGAGATCACGCTGCAGTTCACCGACGCGCCGCTGGCGCTGGCCGGCTGGACGGTGACGGACGCCCAGGGGCGGCCCACCCGCGTTCAGCTTCAGGGCCTCGAACGCGCCTCGGGCCTCGACAAGTCCTTGTTCGTGCTCAAGGACCCCCGACCCAGGAACCCGGGCCGGGGCAAGGTCTGACGGCCGCGAAGTGTTGCGGCGCTGACACACGCAAGCTCTACCATTAAAGGTCTTTGACTTTTTGTTTGGGTGTGACGATATTATCACTACGTCGTCGGCGCGCCGGTCGTGTCGACGAAATCCGTGCCGGAACCTATCCCCTCCCGGCGGCGGCATGAGAGACGACTTACACGGCCCGGGCGCAAGCCCGGGCCTTTCTTTCTTGGGTTGTCCAAATTTCTTGTGGAAGGCCTGCGAACGGCGCGACGGCGGCCGCGCGACGGCTCCCCTCGCCGCTATAGGTCCCCGATGCGTCTGCGAATCTGCACCTGGAACGTCAACTCCGTCCGCCTGCGCCACGAGCACGCGGCCCGCTTCGTCAAGGAGCAGGCGCCCGACGTCATCTGCATGCAGGAGATCAAGTGCCGCGAGGGGGAGTTCCCGGCGGACGCCTTCAGGGAGATGGGCCTGCCGCACCTGAAGATCGCGGGCCAGAAGGGCTGGCACGGGGTGGCGATCGCCTCGGCCCTGCCCCTGGAGGACTGCGCGCCGCTGGAGGTCTGCCGCGAGGGCCACGCCCGTTGCGTCGGCGCCAAGGTGGCCGGCGTCGAGATCCACAACTTCTACATCCCGGCCGGGGGCGACATCCCGGACCGCGACCTGAACCCGAAGTTCGACCACAAGCTGAACTTCTACGAGACCCTGACCGCCGAGCTTGGCAAGCGCGACCCCAAGGCGCCGCTAGCCATCGTCGGCGACCTCAACGTGGCGCCCGGCGAGTTCGACGTCTGGAACCACAGGTACATGTCGAAGGTGGTCAGCCACACGCCGGTGGAGATCGAGGCGTTCCGCGCCATGGAGGCCTCGCTGGGCCTGATCGACCTCACCCGCAGCATGCGGCCCGAGCCCGACAAGCTGGCGTCGTGGTGGAGCTATCGCGCCAAGGACTTCCGCCTGTCCAACCGCGGCCTGCGCCTGGACCACATCCTCGTGAGCCCCGGCCTGAAGGACGCCGCCTGGCGCCTCGGCGCCCCCGCCAGCCGCATCCACGACGACGTCCGCGGCTGGGAACGCCCCTCGGACCACGCGCCGGTGAGCGCGGACCTGGTGCTCTAGTTGTGAGGTCTCAATAGGTTGTCCATCCGGTCGGGACCGGGAAGGCTGGTGTTGCGAAGACTCAGCTGATCTCGGGGGACCGGATGAACCTGCATAGGAATGCCTGCACGACGCCTGCCAGTCGAGCCGCGATGGTGCGGCG
>NZ_JAEUMO010000190.1 GCF_016793285.1 Phenylobacterium sp. | reverse complement strand
ATCTGCAGAACGTCGTGGATCAACTGGACGCGGCGGCCCTGGCCGAGGACGCGCGGATCGCCGCGCGCCTCGCGGCGACGGATGACGAGGTCAGGCCGTCCCCATCGCCGACATCGTTTCCAGAGCCATGACGTCGGTCGCGTCCTCGGCGTCCATGATCTTCAGCAGACGGGCGCGGGCGCGGTTCACACGGCTCTTGATGGTGCCCAGGGCGCAGCCGCAGATCTCGGCCGCCTCTTCGTAGGAGAGGCCGGCGGCGCCCACCAGGATCAGGGCTTCGCGATGTTCGGCCGGAAGCTGGCCCAGCGCCGTCTGCAGCGCCCGCATCGCCACGCTCCAGTCCTGGGTCGGCGGGGTCGTCAGCATGCTGGCGTACTCGCCTTCTTCGTCGCGCACCTCTCGGCGGCGGCGCAGCATGCTGGTGTAGTAGGTGTTCCGCAGGATCGTGAAGAGCCAGGCCCGCAGGTTCGTACCCGGCTCGAACTTGTCCCGGTTGGACCAGGCCTTGATCAGGGTGTCCTGCACCAGATCGTCGGCGTCGGAGCCGTTGTGGCTGAGCGACCACGCGAACGCCCGGAGGGCGGGGATCAGGCCCACGACTTCATCGCGCCAACTCGTCGTGGAACTCATCGGGGCCCCCTCGCACAACATCATGACCCCAACGGGGGGTTTTGTCGCTACCAGTTGCGGTTGAACGTCGGCGTCGTTGGAGCGTTCCGTGGCCTTGTGCCCGAAATTCGGAACTGATCTGTCCAATCGGCGTTCGCTATCTCCCCTATCGCGCATTTGCATAGGGGAACCGGTTGTTTGTTCCGGTTCCGTGCCCACATTACCGAGGGCAGGGTGCGTCAACTTGACACGCCCTGGTTCCAGGGGAGCTTGCATGCGCAGTACCGATCGACCCGAGGCCCCGTCCCGGGTCGCTTCCGCAGCCGCCGGTACGACCGCGCTGCCTCGCTACCGTGCGTTGCGGCGGGCGACCGAGGCGCTGATCCGCTCGCTGACGCCGGAGGACATGGGCGCCCAGTCGATGCCCGACGCCAGCCCTACGAAGTGGCATCTGGCGCACGTCGCCTGGTTCTTCGAGACCTTCATGCTGGTCCCGAATCTGCCGGGCTACCGGGTGTTCGATGCGAGGTTCGGCTACCTCTTCAACTCGTACTACGAGGCGGTCGGGCCGCGGCAGCCGCGGCCGGCCCGTGGCCTCGTCACGCGCCCGTCGGTGGCCGACGTACTCGCCTATCGCGCGCATGTCGACGCGGGCATGGAGCGCCTGCTGGCGGACGGGGCGGGCGAGCTCGCGGCCCTGCTGGACCTGGGCCTCGCCCATGAGGAGCAGCATCAGGAACTGATCCTGATGGATATCCTGCACCTCTTCGCCCAGTCGCCGCTCAGCCCCGCCTTCGCCCCTCCGCGGGCGGGCCTCGCCGCCGATCCCGGCCCGATGACCTTCGCCGACTTCGCCGGCGGCCTTGTCGAGATCGGCCACGACGGACAGGGCTTCGCCTTCGACAACGAAGGCCCGCGCCATCGCGTGTGGCTGGAGCCGTTCCGCCTGGGCGAACGCCTCGTCACCAACGCCGAGTGGCTCGCGTTCATCGCCGACGGCGGCTACCGCCGCGCCGAGCTCTGGCTCTCGGACGGCTGGGCGCTGTGTCGCGCGCAGGACTGGCAGGCGCCGATCTACTGGCGCGAGACCCCCGAAGGCTGGCGCGTGATGGGACTCACGGGCCTGCGCCCGCTCGAACCCGCCCAGCCGGTCAGCCATCTCAGTTACTTCGAGGCCGACGCCTACGCCGCCTGGGCCGGCGCGCGCCTGCCGACCGAGGCCGAGTGGGAGCATGCCGCCGCGACGCAGGCGGCGCCGGCGAACGCCAACGTGCTGGGGACGGGCCGTCTCGGGGCCCAGCCGGCCGCGGCGGGGGAGGGGGTGCGCCAGATGTTCGGCGACCTCTGGGAATGGACCCGCAGCGCCTACCTGCCGTACCCCGGCTTCCGGCCCGCCGCGGGTGCGGTCGGCGAATACAACGGCAAGTTCATGTCGGGTCAGTTCGTGCTGCGCGGCGGCGCCTGCGTGACGCCGACCGGCCACGTCCGGGCCACCTACCGCAACTTCTTCTACCCGCATCAGCGCTGGATGTTCTCGGGCCTGCGCCTGGCGATGGACGGCGCCGGCGAGGGCGCACGCCCCTCGGACCTCGAAGCCGACGTGGTCGAGGGGCTCGGCAAGCCCCAGAAGGCCATCCCGCCGAAGCACTTCTACGACACCGAGGGGTCGCGCCTGTTCGAGGCGATCACCGAACTGCCGGAGTACTACCCGACCCGCACCGAGATCGCCCTCCTGGAGCGCGCGGCGCCCGCGATGGCCCGCCATATTCCCGACGGCGCGGCCCTGGTGGAGTTCGGGTCGGGCGCCAGCACCAAGACGCGGATCCTGCTCGACGCCGCGCCGAGGCTTTCGACCTATGTCCCGATCGACATCTCGGCTTCGGCGCTCGAGGCGGCGGCCAGGGCGATCCGCGCGGACTATCCTGACCTGACCGTCGCCCCGCTGCGCGACGACTTCACCAACGCACTGCGGCTGCCGGCAGAGACGCGAGGCAGGCCGATCGTCGGATTCTTCCCGGGCTCCACCATCGGCAACTTCGACCGCGACGGCGCCCGGGCGTTTCTGGAGAGCGCGCGGCGGCTGCTGGGCGAAGGCGCGGCCTTCCTGGTGGGCATCGACCTGGTAAAGCCGGTGGACGTGCTGACGGCGGCCTACGACGACGCCCAGGGCGTCACCGCCGCGTTCAACCTGAACCTGCTCACCCGCATCAACCGTGAGCTCGGCGCCGACTTCGACCTATCGGCCTTCCGTCACCGCGCCGTCTGGAACCCGCTCGAGAGCCGGATCGAGATGCATCTGGAGAGCCTGAAGGACCAGTCCGTCCACGTCGCCGGCCGGCGCTTCCACTTCCGCGTCGGCGAGACGCTGCACACGGAGAACTCGCACAAGTTCACGCCTGAGGCCTTCGCGCGCCTGGCGGCCGACGCCGGCTGGACGCTGGAGGAGACCTGGATCAGCGGCGAGCCCACCTTCGCCATCGTGCTGCTCCGGGCCTGACAGCGGCTTCTGGCGACGGAAAGCGGGCGCCCCGAAGGACGCCCGCCGTCAGCTCCAGTCGAATAGGTCTAGCTTTCGTGTCCGCTGGTGCGGCCGCCGCCGCGGCTGGCTTCACCGCCCTTGCGGCCCGCGGAGGCGGCGAGGTCGCGGTCCTTGGCGAAGCTGCGCTTCTCGCCCGGCACGCTGGCGCCGCCCTTGCGGGCGATCTCGCGGCGGCGTTCGGGGTTCATGGCGGCGAAACCGCGTCGGGCGCGGGGCTTGCCGGGGTCGACGGTGGGCATCGAGGGGCTCTCCTCATCGGTCGGCGAAACAGGGTTTTCTGCGGGGCGTGCGCCGCGGGCCGTTCGCCGCCGGCCGGCTGCGCAGAGGGGACGAGGGCGCGGCGCGCCGGGCGTCCCTGGGCGGTCTTGTCGTGGCGGGGTCTCCGGCTTTGACAGGTTCGTCCCGCAAGGGGCTTGCGGTCTGGCTAACCCTTGAAGCCGGTCAAGGTTGCAGTCGGCGTTGCGCCTTATTCGCGCCTGAGCGCCTCGATGGGATCCAGGCGCGCCGCGCGCCATGAAGGATAGGCCCCGAAAACCAGTCCCACGGCCATCGAGAAGCCGAGGGCCAGCGGCGCCGCCCACGGCGGGATCGCCGCCGGCCAGCCGGCCAGCTTCGCCACGCCCAGCGCTCCGCCGACACCGATGGCGAGCCCGATCAGCCCGCCGGCCATCGAGAGCGCGACGGACTCCAGAGCGAACTGGATCAGCACGTCGGATCGCTTGGCCCCGACCGCCATGCGCAGGCCGATCTCCCGCGTCCGCTCGGTCACCGACACCAGCATGATGTTCATGATGCCGACGCCTCCCACCACCAGCGAGACCGCCGCCACGGCCGCCAGGAAGACCGTGAAGGTCGCCACCGCCTGCTGCATGGTCGCCAGGATCGAGGCCATGTTCTGGGTCTGGAAGTCGTCCTCCTCGCCCTGGCGGATCCGGTGCTGGTCGCGCAGCAGGTTGATGACATCCTCCTGCACGCGGTCGAGGGAGTCGGCGTCGGTGGACTTCACGTAGATCGTCTGGATCGTGTCGCCCCGGAACCGCCGGCCTACCAGCCGCGAGCGCACCGCCGCGAGCGGAGCCAGCGCCACGTCGTCCTGGTCCTGGCCCAGGCCGGCGTTGCCCTTGCTCTCCAGCACCCCGATCACCTCGAACGGGACCGTGCGCACGCGGATGCGCTTGCCCACCGGGTCGGCGTCGCCCCAGAGCTCGCGCGCGACGGTCGGGCCGACCACGATCACCTTCTTGCCCTGCCGCGCCTCACGCTCGTCGAACATGCGGCCCTGGGCGACGGTCAGGTCCCGGGCGACCAGATAGTCCGGCGTCACCCCGTCGATGCGGGTGTTCCAGTTCGTGCCGTCCGCGTTCATCTGCGCGCGGCTGGTGACGGTGGGGGCGACCGCGGCCACGTCCTCGACCTGCCTGGCGATGGCCTCGGCGTCGCTGTCGCGCAGGCTCATGCCCGAGCCGGCGCCCTGGCTCACCGGCCCGCGCTGGAAGTTGGGCATCACGATGACGAGGTTGGACCCCAGGCCCGAGATCGCGCTCGTCACCCGTTGCTGCGCGCCCAGCCCGATGGCGGTCATCATCACCACGGCGGCGACCCCGATGACCACGCCCAGCGAGGTCAGGCCGCTGCGCATCGGGTGCGCGACGATGGCGCCGAGCGCGAACCGGACGAGCTCCACGAACCTCATGCGGCCTTCCGCTCGTCGGAGACGATCAGGCCGTCGCGGAACGCCACGCGCCGGTGCGCCTCGGCGGCGACGTCGGGGTCGTGGGTCACGATGGCCAGGGTGAGCCCGTCGCGGTTCAGCTCGTCGAAGAGCTTCAGGACTTCCTCGCCGGTATGCGTGTCGAGGGCGCCGGTGGGTTCGTCGGCCAGCAGCAGGTCTGGCCGGTTGGAAAGCGAGCGGGCGATCGCCACCCGCTGCTGCTGACCACCGGAGAGCTGCGTGGGCCGGTGGCCCATGCGCGAGCCCAGCCCCACGCGCTCCAGGAGGTCCTTCGCCCGCGTCCTGCGCTCGGCCGGGGCCATGCCCGCGTAGATCATCGGCAGTTCGACGTTCTGCAGCGCCGTCAGCCGCGGCAGGAGCTGGAAGGACTGGAAGACGAAGCCGATCCGCCGGCGCCGGAAGTCGGCCAGTTCGTCGTCGCTGAACGCGCCGACCTCCTCGCCGTCGAAGCGGTAGCTGCCGGAGGAGGGGCGATCCAGGCCGCCCAGGATGTTCATCAGCGTCGACTTCCCCGACCCCGAAGGCCCGACCACGGCCACGTATTCGCCGCGCTCGATGGCGAGCGAGACGCCGGCCAGCGCCGGCACCTTCTCCTCGCCCATCTGGTAGACCTTGGTGAGGTCGCTGATGGCGATCACATCTTCACCCGCACCTGGCCGCCGCCCATCGGGCCGGCGTTCGGGCGGGCCCTGGCCTTCGGACCGCCGCCGACGATGGGTTGATCGCCGACCTTCAGCTCGCGGCTCACGACTTCGGTCGAGGACCCGTCCGTCGCGCCGACGCGCACCGGGATCGCCACCGGCTTGTCGTCGCGCAGGACATAGACCGTGCCGCCGCGCATGCCCGCCGTCCGGCCGCGGCCCTGGGCGAGGGTCTCCTGCAGCGCCGCCAGCCTGGCGCGCTGATCCGGCCGCAGCACGGGCGTCAGCTTCGCGAAGCCTTCCTGCGCGATCTTGCGCATGGCCTCGCCCATGGCGCGCCGGTCGCCGCCGGCCGCGGCGAACGCCGCCTGCCGCTTGGGCTGCATTTCGGCCTGGATCGCCTCCCAGGTCTTCTTCTGCCTGGCGTCGAGGCCGAGCTGCTCGGCCAGTCGCGCGCCCATCGCGCCGCCGCCTTGACCCTGCCTCTGGCCTCCGGCGCCGCCGCCGGGCGGACCGCCGCCGAAGCCGGGCGCCCCCATCGCGCCGGGGCCGCCCGTGCTGCGCGACTCGTTCTCGGACGGCGGCGTCCAGCGGAGCGCCGCGGACGGGACCTTCATGACGTTCCGCTTCGTCTCGATGATGATGTCGGCGTTCGCCGTCATGCCGGGCAGCAGCTTGCGCTGCGGATTGTCCGCCTCGGCGATGACCGTGTAGGCGACCACGTTCTGCTCGGTGGTCGGCTGCTTGCGCACCTGGGTCACGATCCCCTGGAAGGTGTCGTCCGGAAAGGCGTCCACGGTGAAGCGCACCCTCTGGCCTTCCTGCACCTGGCCGACGTCGGCCTCGTCGACGCTGATCTTCACTTCGACCTTCGAGAGGTCCTGCGCGATGGTGAACAGCACCGGCGCCTGCAGGCTGGCCGCGACCGTCTGGCCGGGCTCGACCTTGCGGTCGACCACGACGCCGGCGATCGGCGAGGAGATGGTCGTGCGGCCCAGGTCCACCTGTTGGCTGCGCAGCGTGGCGCGGCTCTGGTCGACCCGGGCGCGGGCCGCCGCCACCTGCGCCTGCGCCACCTTCATGGCCGCCGTCGCCTGGTCCAGCGTGGTGGGCGCGTAGATGCCCTGATCCACCAGCGTCTTCTTGCGGTTGAAGTCGGCCTGGGCGTTGGCCAGCGTGGCCTGCGCCTGGCGCACGCCCGCCTCGCCCGCGGCGATGTCGGCGTTGCTCTGCGCCACGCGCGACTGGAAGGTCTGCGGGTCGATGATCGCCAGCGTCTGTCCGGCGGCGACCTCGTCGTTGAAGTCGGCCAGCACCCGGACCACCTGGCCGGAGATCTGCGAACCGACGTCCACCGTGATCAGCGCCTGCAGTGTCCCCGAGGCCGAGACCGAGCGGGTGATGTCGCCCTGTTCCACGGCGCCAAACCGGTAGGGGTCCTTCGGCGCCTTCGGCCGCATCTGGCAGGCGAAGACGGCTCCGACCGCCAGAATGACGACCGCGATCGTAATCCAGGCGGCCCGCGGCAGACGGTAGCGGTGAGGTGTCGTGGCTTGGCTCATGGAGGATCCGGCATCGCGATGGGCCCGCATGAACCCACGGTGAGTTGTGTGCGCGTAGCGTTGCTATGCGATTTCAGTCCCGATACCGGTTCGGTCCCACGGCGTCGCGGCAGACCGCCGTCGCCGGCTCGGCCTAGGCCATTCGGCGCTGGGGTTGATCGAAGCCGAATGCGCTAGAGGGGCAACTGGACGCGGGCGGTGAGGCCGCCGCCCGCGCGGTTGATCAGGTTCACGTCGCCGCCGTGGCCGCGGGCGATGGTCCGCACCACGGCGAGCCCCAGTCCGATGCCGCCGGTCTGGCGGCTGCGCGACGGCTCGCGGCGGTAGAACGGCTCGAACACCTTCTCGGCGTCGGCGGGCGGGATGCCCGGCCCGTCGTCGTCGATCTCGACCACCGCATTGCCGGCGTCGGCGAACACGCGGGCCCGCGCCCGGCCGCCGAACTTCACGGCGTTCTCCAGCAGGTTGGCGATCAGGCGGCGCAGCGCCATCGGGTCGCCCGTCAGCACCACCTTCTCGCCGGCCTCGACCTCGGTCCTGGCGCCGGTCTCGGCCATCTCGTCGCAAAGGCTCTCGACCAGCGACGACAGCTCGAGAGGGGTCCGCTCGCCCGATTTGGTCGCATCGCGCACGAAGGCGAGGGTGGCGGTGATCATCTCCTCCATCTGGTCCAGGTCGGCGCTGTACTTGGCGCGCTGGTCCTCGGGCAGGCCCTCGATCCGGAAACGCAGGCGGGTCAGCGGCGTGCGCAGGTCGTGGGCGATCGCGCCCACCATGGCGGTGCGGTCCTCGACGTAGCGCTGCAGGCGGCCCTGCATCTCGTTGAAGGCGCGTGCCGCCATGCCGATCTCGGCCGGGCCCTTCACCAGCTCCAGGGGCGCGGCGCGCGGATCGCGGCCCAGCCGTTCGGCCGCTTCGGCGAACTCCTTGATCGGCTTGGTCAGCCGCCGCGCGAACATCCAGGCGACGGGGGACATCAGCAACGCCGACAGCGCGAACCAGAGCGCCAGCCGCTGCTGCCAGTCGCTGAGTCCGATGACGGGCTGGGTCTGCACCACCCGCCAGGTCCCGTCGGCCTGCTGCACGCCGACCTTGAACGGAAAGATCAGGAAGTGTTCCTCGCCGCCCATGCCGGCGCGGACCGCGCGGTCGCGGATGATCCGGCCGACGCGACGGTCGGACAGGGGCCCCCGCTCGCCCGCGATCACCACCGCGCTGGGCGGCACGCCGATGTCGCGGGCGATCTTCCCGCGCATTTCCGGAATCGTGCGGCCCTCGAGTTCGGGGCCCGGCCGCGTCCTGCTGGCCGTCAATTGCAGCGGCTTGCGCTCGGTGAAGGTCAGCTCCTCGCCGCGGTAGGTGTGTTCGATCTCCGAGAGCCGGTAGAAGTCGGGCGCGGGGGGCGGAAGCGCGAAGAGGAGGAAGGTGCTCATCGCCCAGGCGGCCACCAGCGTCAGGCCGGTCAGCGTCAGAAGCTGGACCAGCAGCGGGGCCGAAGGGCGCCTCACGTGCGCTTCACCTTGGCGGTGAACATGTAGCCTTCGTTGCGGATGGTGCGGATCAGGTCGTGGCCGCCGCCGCCGTCGTCCAGCTTGCGCCGCAGACGGCTGATCTGCACGTCGATGGCGCGGTCGAAGGCGTCGCTGTCGGGCCCGCGCGCGAATTCCAGGAGCTGGTCGCGGGTCAGCACCCGTTGCGGCCGCTCCACGAAGGCCCTGAGGAGCGAGAATTCGCCGGAACTCAGGTTCACCACCACGCCGTCGGGCGAGCGCAGTTCGCGCCGCACCAGGTCGAGCCGCCAGCCGGCGAATTCGCAGCCCGCGCCCAGCGCGCCGCTGCTCGCCCGCTGCTCCGAGCGGCGGAGCACTGCGCGAACCCGCGCCAGCAACTCGCGGGGATTACAGGGTTTCGCCAGATAGTCGTCGGCGCCCAACTCCAGCCCGACGATGCGGTCGGTGTCCTCGCCCATGGCCGACAGCATGATGATCGGCGGTGCGGCCTCGGTGATCGTCAGGCGGCGGCAGACGGCCAGGCCGTCTTCGCCCGGCATCATGATGTCGAGCACGATCAGGTCGACCGGCCCGCGTTCCAGCACGCGGTCCATCTCCGACGCGTCGGCCGCGGTCTCGACCTTGTAGCCGTGGCGGCCGAGGAAGTCGGAGACCACGTCGCGGATCCCCGGATCGTCGTCGACCATCAGGATGCGGGCGCCGGCGCCGGCCATGTCAGTCGTGAGCTCCATGCCCGCCAGCTTGTGCGCTGGCGGTAACGTCCGAATGTCTCATCTGAAACCCGGATGTATCTGCGGTCATTCGTCCGCCAGCACCATATCGGCCACGAAGGGGTTGGTCTTGCGCTCCTGGCCGAAGGTCGACATTGGCCCGTGCCCCGGCACGAAGCGCACGTCCTCGCCCAGCGGCCAGAGCTTGCCGGTGATCGCGTCGATGAGCTGCTGGTGGTTCCCCTTTGGGAAGTCGGTGCGCCCGATGGAACCCTGGAACAGCACGTCGCCCACCTGAGCGAACCTGGCCTCGCGATGGAAGAAGACCACATGGCCCGGCGTGTGCCCGGGGCAGTGGTAGACCTCGAACGCCGTCTCGCCGAGGGTCACCACGTCGCCGTCCTGCAGCCAGCGGTCGGGCGTGAACGGCCGGGCGTCGGGCATGCCCCACTTCGCGGCGGACGTCCCGATATCGTCGATCCAGAACTGGTCGTCCGGATGCGGCCCCTCGATCGGGCAGCCGGTCAGCTCCTTCAGCGCCGCCGTTCCCCCCGCGTGGTCCAGGTGGCCGTGGGTGACCCAGATCTTCTCCAGGGTCAGGTCGTGCTCCTTCAGCGCCGCCATCAGCCGCGGGACCTCGCCGCCGGGATCGATGATCGCCGCCTTCCGGGTCTTCACGCACCAGACGATGGTGCAGTTCTGCTGCAGGGGTGTGACCGGCGCGATCAGCGCGCGGATCGGAAGCGGGGAGGGCGTCGGGGCGTTCATCGCCGCCCATGATCTAGGCTCGGCGTCGAAATGGGAAGCGCGCCCGTGTCGCGGGGGAATTGCGGTGAAGTTCCCTTGTGTCTAGCGTGCCCCGCAAACGCCCCGACGAGGGCGGAATCGATACAGGAAACAGCCGTATGGCGAATGGAATTGCGCGCATCTTCCTGCGCAAGTCGGTCTCTCAGATACAGGCCGAACACGAACAGGGGGAGCTGAAGCGCTCGCTCGGGGCTATCAACCTCATCCTCCTCGGCATCGGCTGCATCATCGGAACCGGGATCTTCGTGCTGACGGGCCGCGCGGCGGCCAACTTCGCCGGCCCCGGCATCATGATCTCGTTCATCATCACCGGCACGCTCTGCGCCTTCGTGGCGCTCTGCTACGCCGAGCTCGCCGCGGCCCTGCCAGTCTCGGGATCGGCCTATTCCTACACCTACGCCTCGATGGGCGAGGGTGCGGCCTGGGTGATGGGCCTGCTGCTCGTGCTGGAGTACGGCCTCGCGGCCTCGACCGTCTCGGTCGGCTGGTCGGGCTATTTCGTCAGCCTGATGCACGACTTCGGGATAAACATCCCGGCGGCCTTGCAGGCGGCGCCGGGCGTGATCGTCAAGGATCACGACGGCAACGTCATCGGGACCGGCATGATGAACCTGCCGGCCTTCATCGTCATCGGCCTCGTGACCCTGCTGCTGATCCGCGGCGTCACCGAGAGCGCGACGGTCAACAACATCGTGGTGGCCATCAAGGTCACCGTCGTGATCGCCTTCATCGTCATCGGCTTCAAGTTCGTCGACACGGCGATGTGGAACCCGCTGGTCCCGGCCGAGATCCCGGCCCGCCCGGCGGGCACCGACATGTCGATCGGGGCCCAGCTCTGGCGCGCGCTGGGCGACGTCGTCACCGGCAACTCCGACCACAAGTACGGCATCGGCGGCGTCATCCACGCGGCCGCGGTGATCTTCTTCGCCTACCTGGGCTTCGAGGCGGTCTCCACCGCCGGCGCCGAAGCCAAGAACCCGGGCAAGGACATGCCGATCGGCATCCTGGGCGCACTCACCATCTGCACCATTCTCTACATCCTGACCTGTGGCGTGCTGGTGGGCATCGTCCCCTACGCCCAGCTCGACGTGCCGGCGCCGATCGCGCTGGCCGCAGACAAGATGGGGCTGCCGTGGTTCGCCTTCGCCGTGAAGGTGGGCGCCATCGCCGGTCTCAGCTCGGTGATGCTGGTGCTGCTCTACGGCCAGACGCGGGTCTTCTACACCATCAGCCGAGACGGCCTGATGCCCAAGGTGTTCGCCAAGGTGCATCCGAAGTTCCAGACGCCTTACGTCAACACCCTGGTCGTCGGCCTCCTGGCGATGCTGGCCGCGGGCTTCCTGTCGCTGGACGCGCTCAGCGACCTGTCGAACGTCGGCTCGCTGGCCGCCTTCGCGCTGGTCTGCGTCACCGTGATCTACCTGCGCCGCACCGACCCCGGCCTGACGCGTCCGTTCCGCACGCCGCTCTACCCGGTGGTGCCGATCGCAGGCGTGGTCATGTGCCTGGTGCTCCTGATGAGCCTGATGGCGACCGAGCACACGCGGAACTTCTTCCTGATCTACCTGGCGATCGGGATCGTCGTGTACTTCGTCTACGGCATCCGCAGCTCGAACCTCGGCAAGGGCATCCTCGTCACGGGTTCCGAAGGCGAGCCGCACGAGCTGCCGCACAAGGTGGGCGAGCCGCCGCAGGGCCAGGGCTGACGCCCTGGCGGCGTCATGCTGCCGATCCACGACGCACTCCCGGAACTGAAGGCGGCGCTGTCCTTGGGCAGCGCCGCCGTTCTTGTGGCCCCGCCCGGCGCGGGCAAGACCACCGTCGTCCCGCTTGAACTCCTCGCCGAGCCGTGGGCCGCGGGCGGCCGGATCATCGTCCTCGAACCGCGGCGCCTGGCCGCCCGCGCCGCCGCAGAACGCATGGCCAGGACGCTGGGCGAGCCGGTCGGCCAGACCGTCGGCTACCGCGTGCGCCTGCAGACGAAGGTCAGCGCCGCCACCCGGATCGAGGTGGTCACCGAGGGCGTCTTCACCCGCATGATCCTGGGCGATCCCGAGCTGGCCGGCGTCGCCTGCGTCATCTTCGACGAGTTCCACGAGCGCAGCCTCGACGCTGACCTGGGCCTGGCGCTCGCCCGCGACGCCCAGAAGCTTATCCGCGACGACCTGCGCCTGCTGGTCATGTCCGCCACCCTCGACGGCGCCGCCGTCGCGCGCCTGCTGGACGACGCGCCCGTGGTCGAGAGCCAGGGCCGCATGTTCCCGGTCGAGACGCGCTACCTGGGCCGCGACCCCGCCGCGCGCCTGGAGGACGCCGTGGTCCGCGCCGTCGAACGCGCGCTGGCGGAGGAGGGCGGCTCGCTGCTGGTCTTCCTGCCCGGCCAGGGCGAGATCCTGCGCACCGCCGAACGCCTCGCCGAGCGCCGCCGCGCGCACGTCGAGATCGCGCCGCTCTACGGCGCCCTCGACCCCCGCGACCAGGACCGTGCGATCCAGCCGGCGCTCGACGGCGTGCGCAAGGTCGTGCTGGCCACCTCCATCGCCGAGACCAGCCTGACCATCCAGGGCGTCCGCGTGGTGATCGACTCAGGCGTCGCCCGCGTCCCCCGCTACGATCCGGCCAGCGGCCTGACCCGCCTCGCCACCGTCCGCGTCTCCCGCGCCGCCGCCGACCAGCGTCGCGGCCGCGCGGGCCGCACAGAGCCTGGTGCCTGCTACCGACTCTGGGACGAAGCCGAGACGCGCGCGCTGCCGGCCTACGCCGACCCTGAGATCCTCGATGCCGACCTCTCGGGTTTGGCCCTCGACCTCGCCCGCTGGGGCGCCAAGGACGCGGCCGGGCTCGCCTTCCTCGACCCGCCGCCCGCCGCGGCCTTCGGCGAGGCCCGCGCGTTGCTCCGCCGACTCGACGCGCTGGACGCCGATGGCGTGCTCACCGACCACGGCCGCGCGCTGGCCGACATGCCGCTGGCCCCGCGTCTCGCGCACATGGTGCTGAAGGCCGCCGACACTGGCCAGGCCGTGCGCGCCGCGCGCATCGCCGCCCTGGTCACCGAACGTGGCCTCGGCGGCCGCGACGCCGACATCCGCCACCGGCTCGACGCCCTGGAACGCGACCGCAGTCCCCGCGCCCGCGACGCCAAGGCGCTCGCCGACCGTTGGGCGTCTCTCACGGGCAGGCCCGGCAAGGGCGAGCCGCTGTCCGACGGCCTGTTGACCGCCTTCGCCTACCCCGAGCGCATCGCCAAGGCGCGGGGCGGGCAGGGCGAGTTCCAGCTCGTCACCGGCCGTGGCGCCTTCGTCGAGCCCACCGACGCGCTGGCCCGCGAGCCCTGGCTCGCCATCGCCGAACTGGGCGGCGGCCAGACCCGCGACCGCATCACGCTCGCCGCGCCCCTCGACCCCGCAGAACTCGCCGCCTTCGCCGATCAGTTCGAGGTCGAGGAGCGCCTGGAGGAGAGCGGCGGCGGCCGTCTGCGCGCCAAGCGCCTCACCCGCCTCGGCCGCCTGACGATCCGCGAGGAGGTCGACGACAACCCCGAGAAGGCCCTCGTCGCCCGCGCGCTCGCCGACCGCGTCCGCCGCGAAGGGCTGAAGCTGCTGCCCTGGGGCGCCGCCGCCGAGTCCCTGCGGGAGCGCGCCCGGTTCCTTCACGCCCGCGACCCCGCCTGGGCCGACCTCTCCGACGCGGCCCTGACCGCTCGGCTCGACGACTGGCTCCTGCCCATCCTCGACGGCGTCCGCCGGCTCGGCGATCTCAAGCCCGATGTCCTCGACGGCGCGCTCCGCACGCTCATCCCCTGGGACCAGCAGCGCCGCCTCGACGCGGCGGCCCCCGCCCGCTGGAGCGCGCCCACCGGCAACAGCTTCGCCATCGACTACGCCGCCGAGGCGGGCCCCCGCGTCGACGTCCGCGTGGGCGAAGTCTACGGCCTGTCGGAACACCCGGTCGTCGGCGGCGTCCCGCTCACGCTGTCGCTGCTCTCGCCGGCCCACCGCCCCATCCAGACCACCAAGGACCTGCCCGGCTTCTGGAAGGGTTCGTGGAAGGAGGTGCGCACCGAGATGAAGGGCCGCTACCCCCGCCACGTCTGGCCGGAAGACCCCGCGTCGGCCGCCGCCGTCACGCGGGCCAAGCCGCGGGGGACCTGAGCCGCCGTCAGGGCAGGGACGTCGCGGCGTAGATCATCACCCCGGTCGCCACGCTCAGGTTCAGGCTGTCGGCGCGGCCGCGCATGGGGATCTTCACATTGAGGTCGGGCAGGGCGGCCATCTCGGGCGTCAGGCCCTGCTGCTCGTTGCCCATCAGCACCAGCACCGGCTTGCGGTACTCGGCCTCCGCATGGCTGGCCGTGGCGGTGAGCAGGGTGCCGACCACCGAGCCGACCCAGCCCGCCCGCCACGCCGCAAACTCCTCTTCGGTCGCCTTCGCCAGCGGGACCGCGAAGATCGAGCCCATGGTCGCGCGCACTGCTTCCACCGAATAGGGATCGCAGCACTCGCCCACGAGCACGACGGCGCCGCAGCCCGCCGCGTCGGCCGTCCGCACGATGGTCCCCAGGTTGCCCGGGTCGCGCACCCGATGCAGCGCCACCACACACTGCGCGGCGCCCGGCGCGACGTCGGTCAGCCCCACGAACGCCTGCGGGAACACGCCCACCACCGCCTGCGGGTTCTCCCGCCGCGACACCTTGGCCAGGATGTCGTGGGTGACCTCGATCACCTCGCCCCGCGCCGCCAACGTCGCCGCGACCGCCTTCTGCATCATCGGGTGAGAGGCGGCGTCGGGCCCGTGCATCAGAATCTTCGGCGCGTGGCCGGTGTCGACGCCCTCGATGACGGTCTTCAGCCCCTCGGCCACGAACAGCCCCGTCTCGTCGCGTTCCTTGCGCATGTGCAGCGCCCGCACGCGCTTTACCGTGTCGTTCGAGAGCGAGGTGATGGTCCGGCTGCTCACGCCGGCCCCCCCCAATTCGACCAGCGCGCGAAGAAGCTCATCCCGATCGCCCGGTCGCCGCGCGCTTCCTCCAGCGCCAGCTCGCCCCACTCGATCCGCCCGCCGCGACCGGCCAGCTTCTCGGCCAGCAACCCGGCCAGGGCCGCCCCGGAGATCCGCTCCGCATAGGCGTTCAGCACCAGGAACCTGGCGTTCTCCGAGAGAAGCTGCGCGCAGAGCCCCGCCAGTTCAGGCAGGTCCTCGAACAGCCGCCAGACCTCGCCGGTCGGCCCGCGCCCGTACTTCGGGGGGTCCAGGATGATCCCTTCGTAGGTCGATCCGCGCCGCACCTCGCGCTGCACGTACTTGCGCGCGTCCTCGGTGATCCAGCGCACCGGCCGGTCGGCCAGCCCCGAGCGCTCCGCGTTCTCGCGCGCCCAGGCCACGGCCTTCTTCGAGGCGTCGACGTGCGTCACCGCCGCGCCCGCCGCCGCCATCACGAGGCTGGCGACGCCTGTGTAACCGAACAGGTTCAGCACCTTCGGATGGCCGCCCGAGCCTCGCACCGCCTCGTCCAGCCACGCCCAGTTCGCCGCCTGCTCGGGGAAGAACGCCAGATGCCGGAAGGCGGTGAACCGCCCCTGGAACCTCACCTTGCCCCACGACAGCGGCCAGACCTCCTTCGGCCGTCCCCTGAAGCGCCAGCGCCCGGCGTCCTCCTCGTCCGTGGGGTCGAAGACGGCGTCCGCGCCCGCCCAGACGCTCTCGGGCGACCTCGGCGTCCACAGGCACTGCGGCTCGGGGCGCACGACCGTGTAGGGGCCGTAGCGCTCCAGCTTCCGCCCGTTGCCGGAATCGAGCAGCGCGTAGTCGCTCCAGCCGCGGGTGCGCATCAACAGGGCGGTCTCTGCGGTCAGCGGCGCGCTCATGGGCGCCCCTTACGCGGTGGCGCAGACCTGTGCAAACCCCGCTGACGAGGACTTGTCACAGTTGTGGAATTGGGGTCCGCTGTCCCACGCACCTGGATGTGGGGAGACTCCATGAGCACTGTCGCCACCGCGACGCGGAAAACCGCGCGCAAGGCCAAGGGAGACGGCTACCTCCGCCGCGCCGAGATTCTCGAGGCGGCCGAGCGCATCTTCGTGGCGGACGGCTACGAGGGCGCCACCATCCGCAAGATCGCGGACGAAGTCGGCGTCTCGTCGACCGCGCTCTACATGCACTTCAACGACAAGGCCTGCATCCTGCACGAGATCGTGGAGGGCGTGCTGTCGCAACTCCTGGTCCGCAACGCCGAATGCGCAGCGTTGAAGCTCGATCCGGTGGTGCGCCTGCGCATGATCCTCGACGGTTACATGCGCTGGGGGCTGGAGCATCCGAACGCCTACCAGCTTGTCTATTGCGACCGCGGTCCGGTATCGCAGGCCTCTGCGCCGCCCTCGGACCTGAGCCACCAATGCTACGAACACTTCGCCGGCGTAGTGCGCGAGATCGCCGCCGAAGGCCGTCTGCGGACGGGCACGGGCGACTCGGCGGCCCAGGCGCTGTGGATGAGCTGCCATGGCGTCGTGGCGCTGATGGTGAGCCGGCCCAAGTTCGGCTGGGCCGACCCCGAGGACCTGATGCGCGTGGCCCTCGACGGCATGCTCCACGGCTTGGTCGCCGACTAGCGCACCGCCTTCTCGGGACGTCGTGGCCGGGCCATGACGCAAAAGCGATCGCGAGCGTCGTGGGGGTTCTGGCCTCTTGCATGGCCGCGACCACCCAGGCCGCGCCGCGCGTGCTCTCGCTCGACCAGTGCGCCGACCAGTACGTGCTGGCCATGAGCCCGCGTGCGGCTGTCGTCGGGCTCTCCACCCGGGCCGACGACGCCGACTCCCGCCTGCGGGCGCTGGCCGTGGGCCTGCCGCAGCGCCGGGCCGACCTGGAGACCGCGCTCGCCACACGCCCAGACCTCGTCGTCCGCTACTGGGGCGGGGAGCCGCGGCTGGTGGGCGCGCTGGAGGCGCGCGGCGTCCGCGTGGTCACCATCGGCGACGCTACGACCTTCGCCGACGTCCGCCGCAACGTCCGCGCCGTGGCCGCCGCGATGGGGCAGGGAGCGCGCGGCGAGGCGATCGTCGCGCGGATGGACGCGCGCCTGCGCGCCTCGGCCGGCGCCTGGAAGGGCGCGCGCGCTCTCTACCTCACGCCGGGCGGTGTCAGCGCCGGCCCCGGCACGCTGGTCGACGCCATCCTGACCGGCGCGGGCTTCACCAACGCGGAGAGGCGGCCCGGCTTCCAGGTGGTGTCGCTGGAGCGATTGGCGCTGTCGCCGCCCAAGGCGGTGGTCACCGGCTTCTTCGACACCTTCCAGCTCGCCGGCGACAGTTGGGGCGTCGGCCGGCGCCGCATCCTGCAGCGCACCGTCCAGCGCTCGGCCGTCGCCAACCTTCCGGGCTCGACCCTCGGCTGTCCCGACTGGAGCGCCGCCGAGGCCGTCGAGATGCTCGCCGCGAAGGCTCCGCGATGAGGCCGCTGGCGCTCAACCTGTTGCTGTCGGTCGCGATCCTCGCGCTCATGGCCGCCGGCCTCGCGCTGGGCGAAGTCCAGCTCACGGGCACCCAGATCGCCCAGGGTTTCGCCGACCCGGCGTCGGCGCCGCACGAGATCCTGTTCGATATCCGCCTGCCGCGCACCGCCGCCGCCCTGGTGGTCGGCGCGGCCCTGGGTCTCGCCGGCGCCGTGATGCAGGGGCTGCTGCGCAACCCGCTGGCCGATCCCAGCGTGCTCGGCGTCTCGGGCGGGGCCGGGCTCGGGGCGGCCCTAGCGATCACCGCCAGCTTGGCCGGCGTCCCGGGGGCCATCGAGGCCGCGGCCCTCGGCGCGGCGCTGCTGGTCGGCGTGCTCCTGACCTGGCTCGCCGCGCGCTTCCGCGAGCCGGAGACGCTGATCCTGTTCGGCGTCGCCTTCTCGGCCTTCCTGGGGGCGATGACCTCGCTGGTGTTCAACTTCTCGCCGTCGCCGGTGACCCTGGCGGAAGTGTTCTCCTGGCTGCTGGGCTCGGTCGCCAACCGCGACTGGGACGACATCGTCCGCCAGCTTCCGGCCCTGGTCGTCGGGACGGGGCTCTGCCTCTACGCCGCGCGCGGCCTCGTCATGCTGACGCTGGGCGAGGAGACGGCGTCGCTCTCGGGTCTGCCGATGACGCGCCTGCGCGCCGCCGCGGTCGCCGGCGCCTCGCTGCTCACCGGGGCGTCCGTGGCCATGGCGGGCATCGTGGGCTTCGTCGGCCTGGCCGCCCCGCACCTCGTCCGCGCCGGCTCCGGCGGCGACCCGGGCCGTGTGCTGCTGCCCTCGGCCCTGGCCGGCGCGGTGCTGCTCGCCGCCGCCGACATCGCCGCCCGCATCATCCCGACCGACCTGGAACTCAAGCTGGGCGTCGTCACCGCGCTGTTCGGCGCGCCGCTCTTCGCGCTGATCGCCTGGCGGGCCGCGCGGAGCTGGACGGGATGAGCGCGCTTTTTCTCCGTGACGCCACCGTGCGCCGTGGCGGGCAGACCGTCCTCGACAGCGCGAGCCTGGCCGTCGAGCCCGGCGAGGTGGTCGGCGTCGTCGGCCCCAACGGGGCTGGCAAGACCACGCTGCTGCGCGCCGCCCTGGGTCTCGCCAGGCTCGACGCCGGCCGGGCCGAGCTGGCGGGCCGCGACGTCGCGCGCCTGACCGATCCCGAACGCGCCCGGCTCGCCGCCTACCTGCCGCAGGCGCGCCACGTCGGCTGGAACATGGCCGCCGGCCGGGTCGCCAGCCTCGGAGCCTTCCACCTGCCGGCCGCGGCCGCCCGCGCCGCGGCTGCTGCGGCCTTGGCCCGCGTCGGAATGTCCGGCCTCGAAGATCGCGGCGTGCTGGAGATGTCGGGCGGCGAGCGGGCCCGCGTCCTGCTGGCCCGCCTGCTGGTCACCGGCGCGCCGCTGCTGATCGCCGACGAACCCGCCGCCGGCCTCGACCCGGACGCCCAGCTCCTGGCGCTCGAACTTTTCCGGGAGGAGGCCGCGCGGGGCGCCGCCGTCGTTCTCACCCTGCACGACCTCGGTCTTGCCGCGCGCTTCTGCGACCGCCTGGCGGTGTTGAGCGGCGGCCGCGTCGTCGCCGCCGGTCCGGCCGCGGAGGCGCTTCAGCCGGACATTCTCGGACAGGCATTTTCCCTGGACGGGCGGTTGGAGCCGACGCCCGACGGCCCCATTCTCATCGCCAGGCGAAGGGGAGGGTGGTCATGAGGTTCGCAAGGTGGGTGTTCACTATCGGCGGGATCTGGGGCGTCGCGATCATCGCCCCGCTGTTCTTCCTGGAGAACACGCTCGCCGACGCCAGCACCCCGATCAGCCATCCGGACATGTACTACGGCTTCGCCGCCTCCACGCTCATGTGGCAGTTCGGCTACCTCGTGATCGGCCGCGATCCGGCCCGATTCCGGCCGTTCATGCTGCTCGGCGCGGCGGGCAAGGTGATCTACTTCGTCTCGTGCCTGACGCTCTTCCTGCGGGGCCGCGTGCCGCCGATGATCCCGATGCTGACCGCGCCGGACATGCTGCTGGCCACGCTGTTCGTCGTGGCGTGGTTCCGGACCAGGGCGGAGAGCGCCTAGGTCGCGTCCCCAGCGGGGTCAGGGGTTGCTCGCCGCGACCGCCTGGCCGGTGGAGGCGGTGTAGCTGTAGCTGCCGCGGCGCAGGTCGGCCGAGAGCGTGATCGGGGCCGAGCCGCCGGCCATCTTGGCGCGGTACACGGTCATGTTCTCCAGCACCCGCATCACGTAGTTCCGCGTCTCGGAGAAGGGGATGCACTCGATGAAGTCGAGCGGGTCCGACGTGGCGCCGCGCGGGTCGCCGCAGACGGCGGTCCACTGCGTCGGCCGGCCCGGACCGGCGTTGTAGCCGGCCGCCGCCATCACGTAGCTGCCCGAGAACTGGTTCACGAGCTGCCCCAGGAAGGCCGAGCCCAGCTTCATGTTGTACTCGGGTTCGTAGAGCGACGCGGCCGAATAGGGCTCGCCCATGCGCCGCGCCACGATCGCCGCCGTCGACGGCAGGAGCTGCATCATGCCCCGGGCGTCGGCGCCCGAGCGCACCGAAGGGTCGAAGCCGCTCTCCTGGCGCGTCACGCCCAGCACCAGGGCCGGCTCGGGCGCGTTCGCGACGCTGGGCGGCGTCCGGTAGGGATAGGCGCGGTCGATCAGGATCAGACCGCGGGTCGCGGCCGCCCGCGCCGCCTTCATCGAGGTGTCCTGGTCGCCATAACCGCGGATCGCGTCGATCAGCAGCGCGGCCTCGACGGTCGAGGGCACGATGTCGTCGATGTGCAGGGCGAAGACGCGGAAGAGATCGCGCTGGCCCTGATCGGCCAGGAGCCGCATGGCCTGCACCTCGTCGCGCGCCTCGAAGGCGCGGCGTTGCGCCTCCGTCGGCGCCGGATCGCGCGGCAGGGTGATGGGCAGTCCCAGCTTCTCGGCCGAGAGCTGGCCATAGAAGGTGGTCAGGTATTGCGCGCCCTGGCGGTAGGCGTCTTCGGCGCGGTTGCGGTCGCCCTTCGCCTCGGCGGCGCGGCCCAGCCAGTAGAAGGCGCGGCCCCGGGTGATGGGCGAACTGCCGATCCGCTCGATGGCGGCGAAGTGCTTCGCCGCTGCGGCCGGCTCGTTCAGGTACTTCAGTGCGATCCAGCCGGCGTAGAACTCGGCCTCGGTGGCGTCCGAGCCTTCGTTGAGCCCGGAGTTGGCGGCGGCCTGGTAGGCGCTCTTCCAGTCGTTCAGCTTGATTGCGTAGGCGACGAGGCGCTTGCGCTCGTCCCACATGCGGTCGGCGCTCTCGGCGGTGACCATGTCGCGCGGGAACGAGGCCAACTGGGCTATCGCCTCGCCTTCCCGGTTCTTGCGGCGCAGCGCCGCGGCCCGCTCGAACGCCACGCCCGGCGAGGCCTGGTCGTCCGAGGTCAGCGCCGCATAGGCGCTGTCGCCCCCGCCGGACCTCAGCGCGATGCGGGCCAGCGCCGCCGCCTGCCGGTCGGCGGGAACGAGGTTGATCATGTCCCGCGCGGCGGGGCCCTGCGCGCCGTAGAGCAGGATGTCGGCGCGCCGAACGTGGTCGTCCACGGTTAGGATGTCGCCGAAGCGCGTCAGCATCTGTCGCTGAGGCTCGGCTTCGAAGGTCCTGGTGCGCCACCAGGTCCGGATCAGCTCGCCCGCTTCGGCCGCGCGGCCCAGCGAACGGTAGGCCGAGGCCAGCGCCATCGCGCCCTGCGCCGTCGCCGGCGGCTGGCCGCCGAACCAGGCCACAGTCTCGGACGGGCTCTTGCCCGAGGTCTCCAGGAGCGCTTCGGCCGCCGCCTGCCGGCGCGCCGCGCGCGGGAAGGCGGTCAGGTCGCGCCGCGCCGCATCGAGTTCGTAGAAGCCGAGCGACGCCGAACTCACGTCGACCATCGCCCAGGTCACCAGCTTCTTCGCGATCGGATCCTGGAGCCGCGAGATCGCCGAGCGCGCGCCGCCGACGTCGCCGCGGCGCGCTGCGGCGAATCCCTGCGTGAACGTCTGCTGGTCCGGGCCGGACAGCGGG
>NZ_JAEUMO010000189.1 GCF_016793285.1 Phenylobacterium sp. | reverse complement strand
AGCGCCGCCGCCAGCAGCGCCGCGTCGTCGAAGACCGCCAGCATCTCGGCGGTTCCGGCCGCCAGGTCGAGGATGCGCGAGGTCATCAGCAGTCGAAGAACACCGTCTCGCCCGCCCCCTGCAGGACGATGTCGAAACGGTAGCGTCCCGGGCCGGTCCGCCGCGCGACGAGCGTGGCGCGGCGCTCGTCGGGGACGAGACCCAGCACGGGGTCTTCGTCCAGTCCCGGCTCGCCCTCGAAGTAGATGCGCGTCACCAGGCGGCGCAACAGCCCGCGGCCCAGCACGCCCACGTCGATGTGCGCGGCCTGCAGGGCGTTGCCGGGGCCGGACGTGCGGCCGGGAAGCACCGTGCGGAAGGCGTAGCCGCCGTCGTCGGACGTCGCGCACCGGCCGAACAGCTCTCCGAACACCCCCTCGCCATCCGGTTGCCAGATCTCGACCAGGGCGTCGGGTGTCGGGGCCCCCGCGCCATCCACGACGCGGCCGACGATTTCGATGATCTCCCCCGGCGGCCTGAAGCGGGGCGGCGGCGTCAGCAGGAAGTGGTCCGCCGGCGTGAGGTCGATCCGCGCACCGGCCTCGGACAGTTCCACGAGGTCGGCGCCGCCGGGCTGCGGCAGGGCGTAGTGGAAGAACGGCCCCACGGTCTGCCACGGGGTCTGCCCCAGGCGCGCGCGGCCCATGCTCACGGCTCCATCGGCGTGGCGTCGCGGCCGCGGAGCACGATGTCGAACGCGTAGCCGAGCGCGTGGCTGGGCTCGGTCAGCGACAGGTCGAAGCGCGCCACCAGCCGCTCGCGCGCGTCGGCCGGCACAGCCTGTGCGATCGGGTCCAGCGCGATCAACGGGTCCCCCTCGAAGTACATCTGCGTCACCAGGCGGGTCGCAAAGGCGGGGCCCAGCAGCGACAGGTGGATGTGCGCCGGCCGCCAGGCGTTGGGATGGTTGCCCCAGGGATAGGCCCCCGGCCGGATCGACGTGAAGCTGTACCGGCCGGCCTCGTCGGTGATCACCCGCCCCATGCCGGTGAAGTTCGGATCGATCGGCGCGTTCCACTGGTCACGGGCGTGGATGTAGCGCCCCGCCGCGTTGGCCTGCCAGATCTCGATCATGGCGCCCGGGACCGGCCGGCCGTCCTCGTCGCGCACCCGGCCCGCCACGATGATCCGCTGGCCCAGCGGCTCGCCCCCGTGCTGGCGGGTCAGGTCGGCCATCGCGGGACCGAACAGTTGCGCGCCTCCGCCAGCGGGCCCGTGGATTTCGGTCAGGGTGTGCGGCAGCCGCACGAGCGGCTGCTTCGGCGACCGCAACGCGGTCGAGGCGTAGGCCTCGGAGAGGTGCGGCGGATGCGCGCCGTCGTCCTCCCGGCGATATCCGTCGGTCGAAGTCATTCGATATCTAAGTATGTCGCGACCGCTGTCCGGACTCAAGGGCGTCCGACCGTCGCGCGCTCACGGCCCCTCCCCGCAGCCGCCGTCCTCGCGCTTTGACAGCGCTGCCATTTTATGGCGCTGTCGGCCGAAAGCGCGCTCGGGCGCGGTGACCCGGCTCGGCGCGAACCGGAAGGGAGTGACTTGAGCATGCGCAGGATGACGGGCCCCGCGGCGGTCTCGGCGGCGGCCCTGGCGGCGGTGACGCTGACGGTCGCGCCCATGTCGGCGCAGGCGCGGACGAAGACCGCCGCGGCCTCGGCGCCGGCGGCGAAGCGGCCGCTCAACGTGCTGCTGATCATGTCGGACGACCTGTCCATGCGCATCGGCGCGTTCGGCGATCCCGTCGTGAAGACGCCGAACATCGAC
>NZ_JAEUMO010000184.1 GCF_016793285.1 Phenylobacterium sp. | reverse complement strand
CAGCGACAGCCGCCGCCCCTCGCGGTCGTGCGCGTCGCGCGCCGCGCCGGGGTCGAACGGCGTCGCCGGATAGCCGAGCCGGCCCAGCGTCGCCACGACCGCCGCGGCGTCCGGGCCCTCGCTCGCGAACTCCACGCTCAGGCGCTTCTGGCTGAGGTTGAGGCGCGCCGAGGCGACGCCCGGGAGCGCGCCCACCTCGCGTTCGACCTTGCTGAGGCACGCCGCGCAGCGCGCGTCCGGCACCAGCAGGTCCAGGCGCGAACGCCCCTTCCCCGCCGGCCGCAGGAAGGCGGCGAGGTCGAGCGGGCCGACGTCGTAGGTCAGGGCCACGTGAGCCTCCGCTCAAGTTGGAAGCGGCGGCCCGCGCCGTCGCGTCCCTCGGCCGTCAGGTCCCAGGCGCCGCTGAGGCGCGGCTCGCGGGCGACGTAGCGGCCCGGTGTCACCTCGCGGAAGACCGGCGTCAGGCGTCCGGCCTCGGTGGCGGGCCGCTCCAGCTTCGCGGTCAGGGCGAGCCCCTGGATCGGGCGCCCCGCGGCGTCGCGGACCTCGATGGCCACCGCCCGCTCGGCCGCCGCGGCGCTCGCCCTCCAGCCCAGGCGCTCCTGCGCCCGCAACTGCTCCAGGCGGCGGTTGTAGGCAAGGCCATCCTCGTAGGGCGTCACCGACACTTCGCCGGGGTGGGTGCGGTAGGCCGCCACCAGGAAGCTGGCGTCGACGGCGATGATCACGGCGAAGAAGCCGACGACACCGGCCAGGACATGCCAGCCGGTGAGCCGAAAGCCGGGCGCGTTGTCGGTCGCGGTCATGGATTGGCGGCTCCGGACAGGAAGACGGTCTTGGCGGCGACCGAGGCGCGCGGCCCGCGCACCTCGAACACGGCGGGCTGGCTCGCGGCCGGGAGCTCCTGCGGCGGCGTCCTCACGAACACCCGCACCGCGGTGATCTCGTTGGCGGTGGCGACGACCCGCACGGCGCCGCCGGCCGGCTCGCCGGGCGTCCAGAGCTGTGCGCCAGGCACCCCGGCAAAACGGACCTCGACGGGGGCGTCGGCGAACGTTTTGTTGGCGATCTTGAGGGTGTAGCCGTTGCGGATTGCGCCGTCGTGCAGCCGCACGAACGTGGGATTGCGGTCGCGCAGGACATGCAGCTCGAGCGGCGCGCGCGTGGCGAGCCCCCAGACCATCAGGCCGCTGACCAGCGCCAGCGCCACGGCGTAGTAGGCCGTCCGCGGCCGCAGGAACTTGTAGCGCGGCTTAACTCCGGCCTCGCGATCAGCGACGGCGGCGTCGGTGTCGTAGGCGATCAGTCCCGTCGGACGCCCGACGCGGCCCATGATCTCGTCGCAGGCGTCGATGCAGAGGGCGCAGTTGATGCACTCGAGCTGCGGCCCGTTGCGGATGTCGATCCCCATCGGGCAGGCGACGACGCACGCATTGCAGTCCACGCAGTCGCCGCGGCCCTCCCAGGTCGCGCCCTTCTTGTGCGCGCCGCGCGGCTCGCCCCGGTCGTAGCGGTAGGTGACCTGCACCGAATGCTGATCGAGCATCGCGCCCTGGATCCGCGGCCAGGGGCACATGTAGGTGCAGACCTGCTCGCGCATGTGCCCGGCGAAGAGGTAGGTCGTCCCGGTCAGCAGGAGGCACGAGACGTAGGAGTTCATCGGCGCCTGGAGGGTCCAGAACTCGTGCAGCAGCGTCGGCGCGTCGCGGAAATAGAAGATCCAGGCGCCGCCGGTGCCGAAGGCCACGCCCAGCCAGACCAGGTGCTTGCCGCCCTTTCGCCAGAGCTTGTCGAGCGACCAGGGGGCCGCGTCTAGCCGCATCCGCGCGTTGCGGTCGCCCTCGAACATCCGCTCCACGTAGATGTAGAGATCGGTCCACACTGTCTGCGGACAGGCGTAGCCGCACCAGAGCCGGCCGAAGAGGGCCGTCACGAGAAAGAGCGCGAGCGCCGCCATCACCAGGAGGCCGGTGATGAAATAGACCTCCTGCGGCCAGAGCTGCAGGCCGAAGAAGTAGAACCTCGCACCTTCGAAATCGACCAGCACGGCCTGCTGCGGCAGGCCGTGCGGACGCGGCCAGCGGATCCACGGCGTGACGTAGTAGATCGTCAGCATCACGATCAGCAGCGCCCACTTGATCCGCCGCCAGTGGCCGTGGACCAGCTTGGGGTAGATCGGCGTCCGCGGCTTGTAGAGGCTGTTGCCGGCGTCGCCGCGCTGGCGCGCATGGTCGGCGGCAGACTCCGCGCTGCGGGAGGCGGCCGGCCGGTTGGCGCGATCGATGACGACAGTCATCGGCCTGCCGGGGCCGGGCTCGGCGCGGCGGCCACGGGCGCCGCGGCGGCAGGCCCGACGTCGCCCCCGGCGTTGGCGTGCACATAGACCGCGAGCGCCTTGATCGTCTCGGGCGAGAAGCGCGCTTCCCAGGTGGGCATGACGCCGTTGCGCCCGTTCATGATCTGATCGGTGATCGCCTCCCGGCTCGAGCCGTAGAGCCATTCCGCGTCGGTCAGGTTGGGGATGCCGCGCGCAACGTCGCCCGTGCCCGCGGGGCCGTGGCAGGCGGCGCACTGGTCGGCGAAGGTCTGGCGGGCGCGCGCCACCGCGGCGCCGTCGGCCTTGCGGTGCGAAAGCGCCACCACGTACTCGGTGAGGTCCGAGATCTGCCCCGTGTTGAGCATCCGTTCGCGCCCGAAGGCGG
Source organism: Phenylobacterium sp. (assembly GCF_016793285.1). GTDB lineage: Bacteria > Pseudomonadota > Alphaproteobacteria > Caulobacterales > Caulobacteraceae > Phenylobacterium. Next base: position 10,671 of record NZ_JAEUMO010000184.1, on the reverse strand, counting down.
GCATGACGGTTTCTCCGCGGGCCTTGGCATGACCCGAGCGGACGCCGACCTGGATGGTGTGCCGGATGTCCTCCAGCGAGCCGCCCCACAGCCAGACGTCGTCGCGCAGGTTGGGATAGCCCTTCCCGCCCGCGCCCCCGGACCCGTGGCACGTCGCGCAGTTGTCGCCGAACACCGACTGCCCGACCTGCAGTGCGTAGGCCTGGAGCTGGGGATCGGCTTCGATCTGCTCCAGCGAGGCCGACTTGAGCTTGACGAGACCGTGGCCGCGGAGGGCCTCCAGGCTGGCGAGTTCGCCGGAGACGGCCGCACGGTCGGATTTACCGAGCATGCCGTGGGTATAGCCGGTGATGCCGGGCCAGGCCGGCATCAGGACCCAGTAGACCACCGACCAGGCGATGCAGCCGTAGAACATCCACAGCCACCAGCGGGGCAGCGGGGTGTCCAGCTCCTTGATGCCGTCCCACTGGTGGCCGGTCGTCTCGGTGCCCGAATGGTCGTCGCGTTCGCGGTCAGACATCGTCACGGTCCTCTTCGAGGGGGAGCTGGGCGAGGCGATCGAAGTCCTCCTTGTGGTGGGGCCAGAGCGCGTAGATCAGGCCTGCGGCGAACACCAGACCGAAGTAGATGGTCCCGCCCTGCTGGGCGAAGCGCGCGACGTCTTCGTAGACGAGGCCGGTCATCGCAGGTTCTCCGGGTCTTCCGCCTTGTAGGTGCGGAAATCGACCATCGTGCCCAGCACCTGGAGATAGGCGATGAGAGCGTCCAGTTCGGTCAGCCGCGACGGATCGCCGTCGAAGTCGCGCTGCTGCACCTTGCTCCCGTAGCGCTTCTTCAGGTCGGAGGCCTCGCCGGCGAACGGATCGACCTGCTGCTCGAGGTCGGCGCGCGCGTTGGTCACCTGCGCCTTCGTGTAGGGCACGCCCACGCGCTGCAGCGCGGCGAGGTGCTTCTCGATGGCGTGGTAGTCGAGCTCCTGCTTCGCCAGGAAGGCGTAGGGCGGCATGTTCGACTCCGGCACCACCGCGCGCGGGTCGGTCAGGTGGTCCACGTGCCAGCTGTCGGAGTACTTGCCGCCGACGCGGGCGAGGTCCGGCCCGGTCCGCTTCGAGCCCCACTGGAACGGGTGGTCGTACATGCTCTCGGCGGCGAGGCTGTAGTGGCCGTAGCGCTCCACCTCGTCGCGTAGGGGGCGGATCATCTGCGAGTGGCACACGTAGCAGCCCTCGCGGACATAGATGTCGCGGCCGGCCTGCTCGAGCGGCGTGTAGGGGCGCACCCCTTCCACCTTCTCGATGGTGCTCTCCAGGTAGAAGAGCGGGCTGATCTCCACGAGGCCGCCGATCGAGACGGCGATGATGATGCCGATCGTCAGGATGATCGAGTTGCGCTCGAACTTGGCGTGATGCTTCCACATGGGGTTTGGCCCTTACTCGGCCGCTGCGGGGAGGGGGGCGGGCGCCGCGGCCGGCAGCTCCGCCTTGACGTCGCCGGGCATGCGGATCGTGCGCCAGACGTTGTAGGACATGATGAGCGCGCCCGAGAGGAACATGAGCCCCCCCAGCGTGCGGATGATGTTGGGGATGTGCTTGGCCGCGACGGTCTCGACGAAGGCGTTCGCGAGGTAGCCCTGCGGGGTGTACTCGCGCCACATCAGGCCCTCCATCACGCCGGAGACCCACATCGAGGAGATGTAGAGCAGGATCCCCGTGGTCGCGATCCAGAAGTGCCACTCGATGAGGGCGCTGGACCACATGCGCTCCTTCTTCCAGAGCCACGGGACCAGGCAGTAGACGCAGGCGAAGGTGATGAAGCCATTCCAGCCCAGCGCGCCCGAGTGCACGTGGCCGACGGTCCAGTCGGTGTAGTGGGAGAGGGCGTTGACCGCGCGGATGCTCATCAACGGGCCTTCGAAGGTGGCCATCCCGTAGAAGGCCATGGCCACCACCATCATGCGGATGACCGGGTCGGTGCGGACTTTGTCCCAGGCGCCCGAGAGCGTCATGAAGCCGTTGATCATGCCGCCCCAGGACGGCATCCAGAGCATGATCGAGAAGGTCATCCCGAGCGTCTGCGCCCACTGCGGCAGCGCCGTGTAGTGCAGGTGGTGCGGGCCCGCCCAGATGTAGATGAAGATGAGCGACCAGAAGTGGACGATCGACAGCCGGTACGAATAGACCGGCCGCTCCGCGCGCTTCGGCACAAAGTAGTACATCATCGCCAGGAACGGCACGGTCAGGAAGAACGCCACCGCGTTGTGGCCGTACCACCACTGGATCAGGGCGTCCTGCACACCGGCGTAGAGCGAGTAGCTCTTGGCCTCTAGCAGGCCGACCGGCAGGGCCGCGTTGTTGACCAGGTGCAGGATCGCGATGGTGACGATGAAAGCCAGGTAGAACCAGTTGGCCACGTAGATGTGCGGCTCCTTGCGCTTCCAGATCGTGCCCAGGAAGACCAGCAGATAGGCGACCCAGACGATGGTCAGCCACAGGTCCACGTACCATTCCGGCTCGGCGTACTCCTTCGACTGGGTGATCCCGGCGAGATAGCCGGTGGCGGCCAGGACGATGAAGAGCTGGTAGCCCCAGAACACGAACCACGGCGCCACGCCGCCGGCCAGCCGCGCCTTGCAGGTGCGCTGAACGACGTAGAACGAGGTGCAGATGAGCGCGTTACCGCCGAACGCGAAGATCACCGCCGACGTGTGCAGCGGGCGCAGGCGCCCGAAGTTCAGCCAGGGCGCGTCGGGGAAGTAGAAGATCCCCGGCCAGCTCAACTGCGCCGCGGCCAGCACGCCGGCGGTGAGGCCGGCGACGGCCCAGAACATGGTCGCGATCACCCCGGCGCGGATCACGCCGTCCGCGTAACGCGTCGGGTCGCTGCGCAGGCGCCCCGACGCCATCCCGACGCTGAGCGCCAGGAAGCCCGCGAGGAAGGCGACCAGCATCGTCCAGCCGGCGAAGCGGAACGACGGATCCTTGGTGAAGGCGGTGGCGAGCAGCGACAGCAGGGCCGCCACGCCGGTGAAGGTGTAGAGCACGACGGCGTCGAACGGCGCCTCGTCGCTTCGGGCTTGAGCCTCTGTCATCGATCCCCAGGTCGCTTCGTTTTGGGCGAGATTTCGAGCATTTGCCGCATCGCAGCAAGTCCGACTTTGATCTCGCTCAAGGCCGGGTCCGCGCCGGTCTGCCTAGCTGCGGCGGCAAGCGGAGACGCACCGAATGAGACGCCCGGCCGTGCCGAGAGAAGACCAGTTCCTTCGTCTGGGAAGCTTTGCCGTGGGCGTCCTCCTGATGGCCAGTGCGTGGCTCGCCGGCGACCTCGCCCGCGCGCACATGGCGGCCATCGGATCGATCTGCGGCGCCGGCCCCGACCCCCATTGCGGCTGGTGCTTCGGAGCGGCGCGCCGCGGTCGGGGGGGGCTCGTCGATTTTACGGGGGCGCGGCGCGGCCCCCGCAGCGCGACGGTGCAGGCCGCCCCGCATCGGACATTCGACAGAGTCTGAGGCCGTCGTCGTCCGGCCGCCGGGCCCGCGCCGCCCGAAGGCTGTCCGCAAGGCCGGCTGCCGCCAGCCCGGGAATTCGAAACTTCGGTTTGCTCCAGATCAAGGCCGAGCTTGCCGCCCCCCTTCAGAACACGCGCACGCGGCGTCGTTAGCCGCAACGATAGGGGATATACCAATGACCATCCGCAACATCGCGGCCCTCGGGGCGGCGTTCCTCGCCGTCGCCGGCGTGGCGCAGGCCCAGGACGTCACGCCGAAGGCCAAAGGCCTGATCGTGCTCAACGTGCGGGCGACCGCCGTCGTCCCGTCGGGCAGCGATCCCATCACCACCCTCGCCGGCGCCTCCACCGGACTGCGCGCCAAGGCCAACTACGACGCGGTGCCGACCGTCGGGCTGACCTACTTCCTGTCGGACCACGTCGCGGTCGAAGCGATCGCGGGCACGACCAAGCACACCGTCAAGGCCAAGGGCCCGGCGACCAACGTAGCCGTCAAGGACACCTGGGTGCTGCCGCCGGTCGTCACCCTGCAGTACCACTTCGCGCCGCAGGCCCAGGTCAGCCCGTACATCGGCGCCGGCGTGAACTACATGCTGTTCTACGGCGGCGACAACAAGAACGGCTTCAACCTGAAGATCGACGACGGCTTCGGCGCAGCCCTCCAGGCCGGCGTCGACGTGGCCACGACCGGCCGCTGGACCGTCAACCTCGACGCCAAGAAGGTGTTCTTCGAGACCGACGCCCGTGACCGCGCGCGGGGCATCAAGACCAAGGTCACCCTGAACCCGTGGGTCCTGTCCGGTGGCGTCGGCTACCGGTTCTGAGACCCACGTTCCGGCGCAGGCGTGCGGCCGGTCGCGCTTCGGCGACGATGCGCGGCCGCTGCGCCCCCCCTGCGCCGGGGCGGCTCGAGCCGTCCCGCCCCGCCCGGGCGGCCGCAACCCTGAAACGGAACAGCCTGGAGATCCCGCCGTGAACGACACCGCCACCGTTGCCGCCGCCGTCGCGACGCCCGCCGACGGCGCGCTCGCCCGGCTCGCAGAGGCGCTGCGCGTCGCCAGCGCCCGGCGTGGGCCCGCGGCCGCCGAACTGGTCCAGGGCCTCGGCGGCCAGGTGGCCGCGCTGGCCCGCGACCCGGCCGTCCTCGCCGGTCGCGCGGGCCGCCCCGCGATCTCCGCGCGCGCGGTCCTGGACGCGATCGCGGCCGCCCATCCGGCCTCGGCGCACCGCATATCGGTGGACTGCGCCCCCGAACACCGGTTCTCCCTCGACGAACTGCCGGCCATCGGGATGATCGTGTGCGAGGCGATCGCCAACGCGCTGCGGCACGCATTCCCGGCCGGACGCGAGGGACACGTCTGGATCCGGCTCGCCGAAGACGGGCCGCGCTGGCGGCTGACGGTCCGCGACGACGGCCAGGGCATCGCCGACCTTCCCGGGACCCCGCCCGGCGGCGCCGGGCTCGTCGAGGCGCTCGCCGAGACGCTGGAAGGCTACGCCCGCCTGGGCAGCGCCCCGTTCGGCGGCGGCCTCGTGAGCGCCATCTTCCCCCGAACGGCCTGACGCCCGCGGCCGTCGGGCAGATCCCGAACCCGTCATGGAAAGAGCCGCAGCCATCTGGGCGTAGGATCCGCGCCGATGGACACCGACCCGCCCGACAAGATCGTCGCCCGCGACCTGCTCGCCGCCGTCGGCGAGGTGATGCTGCGCTGGGGCTATCTCGAGACCGCGATGCTGAAGGCCCTCGGCGACCCGTCACGCAAGCGCATCGTCCAGCGCTGGCAGGAGATGGCCAAGCCGGACGTGGAGGTCGTCGAGGCGATCGACGCCGCTACCGCCGTCCGTCATCTGCTGGCCCACGGGCTCTGCGAGATTCAGGCGCAGCCCGGCCACGGCGGCGAAGCTGAGGTCGTCTGCCGCGATCCTGACGACGCGCTGGCGCCGATCACCCTCGGACGGCTTCGAGAGGTCGCCCAGAGCCTCGACCGACTGAGGCTGGCCATCGAAGCCGCCAACCGCGCCTGACCGGCCTACTCGGAAGCCTGCCAGCGTGCGATCCAGGGCGTGACGCGCGCCCCCACGAGTTCGGGCGCCTCGAGGTGCAGGAAGTGGCCGGCGTCGGGGATGACGGCGAACTCACGGCCGGCGCGGAAGATCTCCGCCGGCATGGCGCGCAGGAAGAGCTCCGCCGCGACGCAGCCGTCGCGGGCGCCGGCCAGGCCCAGGACCGGGGCGGCGATCGGCGCCGACAGCAGGGTGGCGGCCTCCGGCCAGCGCCGATGGGCGGGATCGAAGGCGCGGCGATACCAGGCGAGCGCGCTGTCCACGACCTGGGGGTCGGCGAACGCGGCGCGCATGGCCGCCAGGGCCGCGGCGTCGGGCTCCCACCCGGGCGACCAGCGGCGCCAGAAGTGTTCCAGCAGCCCCTGCTGCGCGATCAGCAGCTCGGGCAGGTCCGGGCGTTGCAGCAGGTAGAGATACCAGGACCGCTCCACCTGCTCGAGGTCGGTGGGCAGGAGGGCGGCGAAGGCGGCCGGGTGCGCAACCGCCAGCGCCGTCAGCGAGACGACCCGGTCCGGGGCCCTGGCGGCGGCGAGCTGCACGAGGCTGGAGCCCCAGTCGTGGCCGACCAGGTGCGCGCGCTCCGCCCCCAGCGCGTCGAGCCAGCCGATCACATCGTCGACCAGCGCGGCGAGGCCGAAGTCGCCGTCCGCCGGCGTCGAGCCCGGTTCGTAGCCGCGGCAGGCGACGGCGACGGCGCGGAAGCCCGCGGCGGCAAGCGCCGGCGCCAGGTGGCGCCACGTCGCCGGCGTGTCGGGAAAGCCATGCACCAGCAGCGCCAGCGGCCCCTCGCCCATCTCGTAGGCCGTGAACGCGAGCGCGCCGACCTGGAGCGTCCGGACCGCGGCGCGCGCGATCAGCTCTCCCACGGCCGGACCAGGATCTTCGCGTGCCGCTCGGGATCGCTGAGGTCGGCGAAGGCCTGGGTCACGCCGCCGAGCCCGACCGATCCGGTCAGCAGCGGCGCCCAGTTCACGCGGCCGCTCCGGATCAGCTCCAGCGCCTCGGCGAACTCCTCGGCCGCGTAGTAGATGACGAACTGGAGCTTCAGCTCCTTGGTGATCGCCGCCATCGGGGTCAGGCTCTCGTCGCCCACCGCGATGCCGGTGACCAGGATCTGCGCATCCTTCGGCGCCTCGATCACCAGGCGGTGCAGCATCCCCGCCGCGCCAGTGTTCTCGAAGATCGCCACGGGGCGGCCGGGCGCCGCCTCCACCGCGCGGGCGACCACGCTTTCGCTGCGGGCGTCGACCACCGCCGTCGCGCCCAGCTCCGACGCCAGCCGTCGCCGCGTCGGCGAAAGATCGCCGGCCACGATGGTGTCGAACCCGCGGGCGCGCAGCACGGCCGCGATCGCCAGCCCGATCGGACCGCACCCGACGACGACGCACGCCTCGTCCCCGCGCAGCGCGGCCTTGGTCACCGCGTGGACGGCGATCCCGAACGGCTCCACGAGCGCGGCCGCCTCGTCGGACACCTCGTCCGGCACCGGCAGCAGCAGCGCCTCGGTCAGCTCCATGTACTCGGCGTAGGCGCCGGGCGTGTCGGCCCGCGAGCCCACCAGCACCGGCGCGCCGCCCCGCATCACGAAGGGCATGGACGCGACGCGGTCGCCGGCGCTGAGCGCCTTCGACGTCTCCGGCCCGAAGTCGACGATCTCGCAGACGAACTCGTGGCCCAGCACCGGGCCCTCGCGCAGGGTTCGCTCCATGCCGCTCGTGTCGGCGCCCAACGACCGCGCCCGCGAGATGATCTCCGGCGCGTGGTGGAAGTAGTGCAGGTCCGATCCGCAGATGCCGCAGGCCCGCACCTTCGCCAGCACGTTGCCTGGGCCGGGCTTCGGGATCGGGCGCTCCTCGACCTCGAACCGGTCGCCCCGCATGACCGCCGCACGCATGCTGCTCATCCGCCGACGACGATCAGCTTGGAGCAATCGAGGCTCAGCGCCTCGCAGTAGCCGCGGTAGAGGTCGAGCACGGCGCGCGCGTCCAGCACCGAGGTGATGGCGCCGTCGGCGTCGAGGTTGATGTTGGCGCCGTAGATGGCGAACCACGTCACCATCCGCCCCTCCATGTCCGGCGGCGTGCAGAGCGTGTGGCGCGAGCCCGCCGGCTCGAAGAGGTAGGAGCCCGGCCGGCTCACCTCCTTTGGGCTCTCCAGGTAGTACCAGGCGCCCTCCAGCGTCACGGCGAAGACGATGCCCGTGTGGTAGTGGGTCGCCACGCGATAGCCGGGCGGCAGCCGCGTCTTCGAGATCCACAGGCCCTGGCTCAGGTCGACGTGCAGCAGTTGCAACGCCGAGCCGTCGCCCGCCTCCATCCACGGCAGGTCGTCGTCGCCGATGTGCAGCGTGGGCAAGAGGCCGTCGGCCGGCACGATCGGCCGGTTCATGCGGGCCTGGGCGAAGGCGGCGAGGCGCGGGTCGAGCGCGGGGGCGTCATCCATGGGTCGGGGCTCCGGAAGGTCTACTGGACGCTGGCGGCGCGGGCGGTGAAGTCGGCGCGCGCGGCCTCGAAGCCGGGCGGCAGGCGGACTTTCGCCGGGTCGTACCAGGGCATGAAGGTGCCGATCAGGCGCGGCAGGTAGTCGGCGCGGTAGGCGCGCATGCGCCGCTTGCGCACGGCCGCCCACTCGGGCGTGTCGTAGCGGGCGATCGCGGCGGGGTCGGCGGCGATCATCGCGGCGGCGAACCGGCGGCACCAGGCGTAGTAGTGCTTCTGGAACCAGACGCTCATCCGCGTGCGGTAGGCGTAGTCCCCCACCACGTCTTCGTACACGTCGAAGCAGACCGTGCGGTGCTCGATCTCTTCCAGGATGTGCCAGTACATCAGGCTGCGGATCGGCTCCTTCATCCAGCCGAACATGCCGGTCTGGATCTGGGTCCGCGCGCCCGCGCAGGTCATGGATTCGAAGCCCTCGCCGTAGGCCAGGTTGAATTTCAGAGGCTTCTCGGCCGACCAGGCCGTGAACTCGGCGGCGACCTGCTTCTCCAGCTCGGCGAGCGCCGGGCCGGAAGGGTGGATGCGGCGCACGACTTCGTTCAGCTTCGCGTGCTGGCGGAAGTGCTGGCCCTCCTGGGCGCAGAACCGCTTCATCTCCTCGCGCAGCTTCTCGTCGCGGATCGCGGGCATCGCGGCCTGAACCGTGCGGATCAGGAACGGCTCCAGGTAGGGCAGCATCATCCAGGCGCCGACGAAGAAGTACGACATCGCCGGGTCGCCCTCGATGAACACGAGGTCGAGGTCGTCCGGGAATTCGAAGTCCATGCGCCGGACGGGAATCGCTTCAGCGACGTTCACGGGCCCTTCTCCCTGTTTCGCGGCGAAATAAGCACTGAACATTTGATTAGTCCAGGCCTCAACCGTATGGTGGCCGCATGTTCAGCGTCGGCAAGGCGCGGGCGACGGGGAGGACCGATGGCTGGCGCGGCGCCGACGATGACCGAGCCTGCGGAGGCGGACGACGCGGGCATCGGCCTCGGCGCCCGGTACGCCATCGCGGTCCTCACCGCGGTCTCGTTCTTCAACTACATGGACCGGATGGTGCTCGCGGTGCTGCTCGAGCCCATCAAGGCCGAGCTGGGGCTCTCGGACGGCCAGCTCGGCCTCCTGTCGGGGCTGGCCTTCGCCGCCTTCTACGCCACGCTCGGGATCCCGCTGGCCCGCCTCGCCGACCGGTCGTCGCGGGTGCGCCTGCTGGCCGCGTGCCTGGCGCTCTGGAGCGTGATGACCGCCGCGACGGGCCTGGCCCGCAGCTTCGGCCAGTTGTTCCTGGCGCGCGTCGGGGTCGGGGTCGGCGAAGCCGGCTGCGTGCCCGCCGCCCACTCGCTGATCGGCGACTACCTGCCGCCCGCGCGGCGCGCGCTGGGCATCTCGATCTTCCAGGCCGGCGGCCTCGCGGGCCTGAGCGCCGGGCTCGTGATCACAGGCCTGTTGGCCGACCACGTCGGCTGGCGCGCGGCGCTCTGGGTCGTCGGACTGATGGGCGTCCCGCTGGCGCTGCTGATCTTCGCGACGCTGCGCGAGCCGCCACGGCGCGGTCACGTCGCCGAGGCCGCGATCGAGCCGGCGACGCAGGCCATCGCCGCCCTGCTCCGCCGCCCGGCGCTGCGCCACCTCGTCCTGGCGCTGTCGATCGGGGCCTTCGGGACCTACGGCCTGACCCAGTGGCTGCCCGCCTTCTTCATCCGCATCCACGGCCTGACGCTCACCCAGATCGGCCTCTTCTCCGGCACGGTCAGCGGCCTCGGCGGCATCGCGGGCGTGATGCTCGGAGGCTGGCTCGGGATGCGGCTGATCCCGCGCGACCCGCGCTGGGAGCTCTGGCTGCCCGCCATCGCCTACGGCGGCTCCGCGCCGCTCTACGCCGCGGTGTTCCTGGCGCCGTCGCCGTGGATCGCGATCGGCATCAAGCTGTTCGCGACCTTCCTGGCGGCTTCGGGCGGCGGCGTGGCGCTGTCGGCCATCCAGTCGTTCGCCGAGCCGCACCGCCGCGCCACGGCCATCTCGCTGACCCTCTTCCTGTCGTCGCTGCTGGGCCTGGGCCTGGGCCCCTGGCTGGTGGGCGAGGCCAGCGACGCGCTCGCGCCGGCATTCGGCAAGGAAAGCCTGCGCTATGCGCTGCTGATGTCGACGGTCGCCCTTGTCTGGGCGGGCCTGCACTTCTTCCTCTCCGCCCGGCGCGCCGTGCGCGACCGCGTGGCCTGACCCGGAGCCGACCCCATGGCCTACGACGCCCCCGTTCAGACCGAAGCCGAGGTCCGCCGCGACCTCGCCGCCGTCTATCGCCTCGCCGCTCTGGAGGGCTGGGACGACCTGATCTTCACCCACATCTCGGCCCGCGTGCCGGGGCCCGAGCACCACTTCCTGATCAACCCGTTCGGCCTGCGCTTCTGCGAGGTGACGGCGTCCAACCTCGTGAAGGTCGGCCTCGACGGCCAACCGGTCGAGCCCAGCCCGCACCCCGTGAACCCCGCCGGCTTCGTGATCCACTCGGCGCTGCACATGGCGCGCGACGACGCGCAGTGCGTGATCCACCTGCACACCGACGACGGCGTCGCGGTCGCCGCCCAGGCCGACGGCCTGCTGCCCCTGTCGCAGCACGCG
>NZ_JAEUMO010000181.1 GCF_016793285.1 Phenylobacterium sp. | reverse complement strand
TCTCCCGCGCCCGGGCCGCCAGGTCCTTGGCCTCGGTGGCGATCTGGGCCAGCCCCTTGGTCTCGGCCCTGCGGATGATCGGCGTGATCAGGCCGCCGGGGATGGCGACCGCCATGGCGATGTCGGCGTGGTGGTGCATCGCGATGCCGTCCGGCGAGTAGGACGCGTTCGCCTCCGGAACCTTCATCAGCGCCATGGCCGCCGCCTTCATGACGATGTCGTTGACGCTGACCTTCACGCCCGACGTCTCGAGCAGGCCGTTGATCCGGGTCCGCGCCGCCAGCAGCGCGTCGATCTCGATGTCGAGGGTCAGCGGGAAGTGCGGCACGTCGCGGAAGCTGTCGGTCATCCGCCGCGCCACGGTCTTCCTCATGCCGTCCAGCGGGATCAGGTCGTAGCTGCCGGGCGCGATGCCCATCTGCTCAAGCGTCTTGTGCTCGCGCGGCGCTGCGGCGGCCGGCGCAGCCGCCGGGGTCGGGGCCCCGGCCTGCGACGCCGCCTGCGGCGAAGCAGGCCGGGCCTTGTCGATGTCGGCCTTCACGATCCGGCCGTGCGGGCCCGAGCCCTGGACGGCGGAGAGGTCGATCCCCTTCTGCTCCGCCAGCCGGCGGGCCAGCGGCGAGGCGAAGACCCGGTTCCCGTCGGCGGCCTTCGCCGGCGCGGGCTTGGGCGCCTCCGCCTTGGCCGGTTCAGGCGCCGGGGCCGGCACGGCCTCAGCTTTCGGGGTTTCCGCCTTCGGCGCTTCCGCCTTCGGCGCGGGGGCGGCGCCGCCCTCCCCGGCCAGCTTGGCGATCGGCGTGTTCACCTTCACGCCCTCCGTCCCCTCCGCGATCAGCAGGTCCTCGACCACGCCCTCGTCGACCGCCTCCACCTCCATCGTCGCCTTATCGGTCTCGATCTCGGCGATCACGTCGCCGGACTTGATCGTGTCGCCCTTCTTGACGTGCCACTTGGCCAGCGTCCCCTCCTCCATGGTGGGCGACAGCGCGGGCATAAGGATCTCCGTCATCCCACGCTCCCGACCAGGGCGGTCGCCGCCGCATCGAGGATCGCCTCCGCATCGAGGCGGTAGGTCCGGTAGAGGTCCGGGATGTCCCCCGACTGACCGAACTGGTGCAGGCCCAGCGGCGAGACGCGGTGACCGACCACGCCGCCCAGCCACGACAGCGTCACGGGCGGCCCGTCGATGACCGTGGCCAGGGCGCCGAGCGGCCGAACATCCGACAGCAGCCTTTCGATGTGCGACACCCGCGGCTCTCCGCGCGCGCGGGCCGCCTGGGCCTGAGTCCAGTCCCGTTCGAGGCGGTCCGGGCTGGTGATGGCCAGCAGTCCCGCGCCGGGCACGTCCTCGCGGATCAGCTCGAACGCCTCCATGGCCTCGGGCGCGACCGCGCCGGCGTAGACCACCGCAAGGTCGGTCCCGGGCGTGGGCGGCGAAAGCCAGTAGGCCCCCTTCAACAGATCCGCGACCTGCGCCTCGCTCAGCTCCCGGTCGGGCTGGTCCAGCGGGCGCGTCGACAGCCGCAGGTAGACCGACTCCCCCTCCGGCGCCTGCAGGTGGGCGAACGCCCATCGCATGACTTCCGCCAGCTCATCGACGAAGGCGGGTTCGAAGTAGGCCAGCCCCGGCTGCGCCATGCCGATCAGCGGCGTGTGGATGGACTGGTGCGCCCCGCCCTCCGGCGCGAGCGACAGTCCCGACGGCGTCGCCACGAGGAGGAACCGGGCGTCCTGATAGCAGGCGTAGTTCAGGGCATCGAGGCCGCGGTTGATGAAGGGATCGTAGATGGTCCCGATCGGGATGAGCCGCTGGCCGAACAGCCTGTCCGAAAGGCCCAGCGCCGCGAGGTTCAAGAACAGGTTGTGCTCGGCGATCCCGAGCTCGATGTGCTGGCCGTCGGGCCGCGCCGCCCAGCGCTGGGGCGATGCGATGACGCTCTCGCGGAAGGTGTCGGATCGCGCGTTCCTGGCGAACAGGCCCCGCTGATTGACGAAGCCCCCCAGGTTCGTCGAGACCGTCACGTCGGGAGACGTCGTCACCAGGGCGTCGGCCAGGGGGCCGCCGGCGCGGGCGAGGTCGTTGAGGATCTTGCCGAACGCCACCTGCGTGGACTGCCGTCCGGCGGGCCGGGGAAACGTCGCGCGATCCGGCGGCGCAATGGCCTCGACGGCAGGCCGCGCGGACTTCGCCGCGAACGGGGTGTCGGCCAGGAACGCGCGGTAGGCGCCGGCGTCCCTCGGCAGACCCGAGAACGGCTCCCACTCCTCGCCGGGGGCCACGCCCATGGTTCGCTGATAGACGTCCATCTGGGCCAGCGTCATCAGGCCCGAGTGGTTGTCCTTGTGGCCCTGGAACGGGAGCCCCACGCCCTTGATCGTGTAGATGATGAACAGGCGCGGACGGTCGTCGCGAACTCCCTGGAAGAGGTCCAGCAGGGCGTCGAGGTCATGCCCGCCGAGGTTGGTCATCAGCGCGCCCAGCGCGGCGTCGTCGCGCCGTGCGAGCAGGTCGGAGACGCCGGGGACGCCGCCGATGTCCGACATGAGCCGCTCGCGCCAGGCTGCGCCGCCCTTGAAGCTGAGGGCGGCGTAGAGGTCGTTGGGCGCCGCCTCGATCCACGACCGGAGCGCTGGGCCGCCCGGCTCGGCGAAGGCTTCCTCCAGCATGCGCCCGTACTTGAGGGTGGCCACTTCCCAGCCGCAGGCGCGGAAGATGTCGTCGAAGCGCTCGAACATGCGGTCCGACGTGGTCGCGTCGAGGCTCTGGCGGTTGTAGTCCACGATCCACCAGCAATTGCGCAGGTCGTGCTTCGCGCCCTCGATGAGGGCCTCGTAGATGTTGCCCTCGTCGAGCTCGGCGTCGCCCAGCAGCGCCACCATCCGGCCCGCCGCCTCGGGCGCCAGGCGACCGTGCGACAACAGGTAGTCCTGCGCCAGCGCCGCGAAGGCCGTGACCGCCACCCCCAGCCCGACGGAGCCGGTCGAGAAGTCGACGCCGTCCTTGTCCTTGGTTCGGGACGGATACGACTGGGCCCCGCCGAGCGCCCGGAACCGCTCGAGCTGTTCGCGCGTCTGCCGGCCGTAGAGATACTGGATCGCGTGAAAGGCCGGGCTCGCATGCGGCTTGACCGCGACCCTGTCTTCCGGGCGCAGGACCCCGAAGTAGAGGGCCGACAGGGTCGTCGCCAGGGACGCCGACGACGCCTGGTGCCCGCCCACCTTCAGGCCGTCGTGACTCTCGCGCAGGTGGTTCGCGGCATGGATCGTCCAGGCGGAGAGCCAATGCACCTTTCGGTCGAGTTCGCGCATCAGCTCGCGATGCTCGTTACCCCGGTGGCGACGGGCCTTGTCCATGGCGTCTCCTTTGAGGCCGTCGTATACGACCTCCGGAGAAGCGAAATTTGCCAAATTCGCTGAGACATTTCCGGCAATTGAGTGCTTTCTCTCCACGATCTCGGAAAAATCGGCTGAAATGCACTCACCCAACGGACTGGATGCCTGCGACAGGCGGATTCTGGCGGCGCTGACCGCGGACTGCCGCGCGAGCCTGCGCGAGATCGGCGAGATCGTGGGGCTGTCCCAGACGCCGCTGCTTCGCCGGATCCGCCGCATGGAGGCGGACGGCGTCATCCTGGGCTACGGCGCGCGGCTCGACGAGGCGGAGCTCGGCCTCGGCATCAGCGTCTTTGTCGCCATCACGCTGTCGACGCAGTCCGAGGACGTCATCGGCGCGTTCGAGCGCGAGATCGTCAAGGCGCCCGAGGTGATGAGCTGCTTCCTGATGACGGGTGGCTCGGACTACCTGCTTCGGGTCGTCGTTCCCTCCCTGCACGTGTACGAGCAGTTCCTGACCCGCACGCTGACGCGCCTGCCCGGCGTCGCGCACATTCAGTCCAGCTTCGCGCTGCGATCGGTCATTCAGCGGACCGCGCCTTCGCTGATCTGAGCCGCCGCCGCGGCGCGGGCGAACCGGGACGCGGGCGTGCGAAGCGCCGGCGGGTCGTGGTAAGATGCGTCGGCGAGGCGCCTTTCGCCTCGCGGCAGCCCGGGTCGAGAATGCGTCTCACGGTCTACACCGACTACGCCCTTCGCGTGCTGATGTACGCCGCGCTGCATCCCGGGCGGCTGACGACGATCAGCGAGATCTCGAGCGCCTACGGCATCTCGCGCAACCATGTGATGAAGGTGGTCTACGAGCTGGGCGTGGCCGGCTACATCGAGACCGTCCGGGGCCAGCAGGGCGGGATCCGGCTCGCGCGGCCGCCGCAGGACATCGTCCTCGGAGAGGTCATCCGGCGCACCGAGCCCGAGACCTCGCTGGTGCCGTGTCTCGCCTCGGGGGGCGGCCGTTGCGTCATCTCGCCGGCCTGCAAGCTCAAGCGCGCGCTGCAGCACGCGACCGGCGCCTTCTTCGCCGTCCTCGACACCTACACCCTGGCCGACCTCACGGAGAACCAGGGGATCCTGAAGGACTTTCTCCAGCGCGAGGCCGCACCCGCGGGGCAAGCGGCCGGCTGAAGCGCCGCCTCAGAGGCCATGCGCCCCGGCCGTCGCGCCCAGGATGGTGATCGCGGCGAGCGCGAAGAGGACCTGATGGAGCCGTTCCATCCGCGCGAAGAGCCGGGGGCCGTCCGGACCGTCGATCGCCCGGTGCAGCCGGCGACGCAGGACCAGCGGCTCGAGGACGAACAGCATCGCCGCGAACGCCAGCCACAACCCCAGCATCGCGTGCATCCACCAGAAATGCGATGACGCGAACCGGGCCCAGAGGTCGAGCTTCGCGACCATGTAGAGCCCGCTGAGGCCGGCGAGCGCGACCGTGATGCGCGCCTGAAACGCGAACCGCTCCTCGAACCGGACGAAGCCGGCCAGCCGCTCCTGCGGCGCACGGGCGCGAAACGACGGAAAGACCACCGTCGTCACGAACCCCACCCCGCCGATCCATACGACGACGGCGAGAACGTGGATCGCACGCGCGACGATCAGATCCATGAGCCCCTTTCCGCAGGTCCGCAGGCTGCCCCGGCGACGTGTGCAGCCAAAGCAGTATCTTGTCTATTGCTTTAAGCTTTGCCGGTTCGTAACATGCCTCTCAGATACTTCATTGAGAGGGCGGGGATGCGAGACCTGTCGAGACGCTCGGCCTTGCTGTCGGGCCTTGGGGCAGCCGCGGCGGCGCCGGCCCTGGCGGACACCGCGCCGGGGCGGCGGACGGCGGCCAAGGCCTCGGGCGGCGCGGCTCAGGCGCACCGGTTCGAGATGAACATCGAAGACACCCGCATCACCCTGGTCGGCGAGCAGACGTTCCACACCTTCGCGTTCGGGGGCCAGGTTCCCGGCCCGCTGTTCCATGTCCGCGAGGGCGACCAGGTCGAGGTCGTGGTCAACAACCTCACCACCCTGCCCCATTCGATCCACTGGCACGGCATCCTGCAGCGGGGCACCTGGCAGATGGACGGCGTGCCGGACATGACCCAGCTCGGCATCCAGCCGGGCGACAGCTTCACCTACCGCTTCGTCGCCGAGCCCGCCGGGACCATGTGGTATCACTGCCACGTCAACGTGAACGAACATGTCGCCACGCGCGGGATGTGGGGACCCTTCATCGTCGAGCCACGCTCGCCGAAGCCGATCGAGAAGCAGGTCACCGGCGACTACATCCTGATGTTCTCGGAGTGGGCCTCGGCATGGGCGGACAAGCCAGGCCAGGGCGGCGTTCCCGGCGACGTGTTCGACTACTTCACCATCAACGGGAAGTCGTTCCCCGACACCCAGCCGATCCGCGTCAAGGAGGGCGACGTCCTGCGCCTGCGGCTCTTCGGCGCCGGGGGCGGATTCCATTCGATCCACATCCACGGGCATGTCTTCCAGATCGCCTTCAAGGACGGCCACGCGCTTCCCGCCCCGATCGACGCCGACACGGTGCTGGTCGGCCCCGGCGAGCGCTACGACATCATCCTTCGCTGCGACAATCCCGGCCGCTGGATGATCCATGACCACATCGATCATCACACCATGAACGGCCACACGCCGCACGGCGGGGTCATGACCGTCATCGAGTACGACGGCGTTCCCCGGGACCAGCCCTACTACCACTGGGCCCACAAGGCGTTCGTCGCCGACTTCTACTACGAGGAGAGCCTGCGCAAGCCGCTGGGGGTCCACCCCAATCCCGGCTTCAAGGGCAAGGCGATCGCCTGAGGAGCCCGCGATGAGACCTGCCGCGATCCTCGCCGCCGCCCTGTCGCTCTTCGCCGCAGGACCGGCCGCCGCCCAGGGCGCCGCGGACCTGAAGGGTCAGTGCGGCGGGTGCCACGCGCTCGAGAAGCCCGCCGACCCGACGGTGGCGCGCCTGTGGAGCCGCAAGGGCCCCGACCTCTGGTACGCCGGCGCGAAGTTCAACCGCGACTGGCTGGTGGCATGGCTGCAGAAGCCGACGCCGATCCGTCCCGGCGGCGTCCTGTGGTTCGCCCACGCCAAGGCGGGAGAGCCGCGCGACACCCTCGATACGGCCGGCGTGCCGCCCCACCCTGCCGTCGACGCGGCGGCGGCCGCCCGCCTCGCGGACGCCCTGATGGCCCTGAAGGGCGACGGCGTCGTGGCGCCGGGGGCCTTCAAGGCCGAGGGCGCAAACCTCACCATGGGCAAGATGGCGTTCAGCAAGCTGCGCGGCTGCGTCGCCTGCCACCAGGAGAAGCCGGGCGAAGGCGGCCTTTCCGGTCCGCGGCTCTATGACGGCGGCCAACGGCTGCAGCCCGACTACGTGCTGGCCTACACCAAGGATCCGCAGGCGTTCGACCGCTTCGTCTGGATGCCGCGCCTGGGCCTGTCCGAGCCGGACCTGCAACGGATCACCGCCTACATCGCATCCCTGAAGGCCGGACAATGATCAGGATCAGCCTCGCCCTCGGCGCGATCGCCGCCGTCGCGGTCGTGTTCGCCGCCCAGGCCGCCTCGGCGGAGGACGACCCGAAGTTCAAGGACACCGCGCGCCTCTACGACACCTATTGCGCCCAGTGCCACGGCCTGAACCGCAACGGCAAGGGCGTCAACACGGTGGGGCTTTCCGTCCAGCCCCGGGACCACAGCGACGCGGCCGCCATGGCCTCGCTCCCGCGGGATCAGATGGTGCGGGCGATCCGCGACGGCGGCGCTTCCGTCAACAAGTCGGCGCTGATGCCGCCTTGGTCCTCCGTCTTCACGGACGCCCAGATCGAGCAGATGGCCGACTACCTCGGCCACGTCTGCAAGTGCGGCAAAACCAACCAGGAGAAATGAACTATGGGGGCTTCAAGCTTCAGGAGAGCGGCCTCGATCACCGCTTCGATCCTCGCGGTCATGGCGGCGTTTCCGGCGCTGGCGAAGGACGTGAACCTTCACCTGACCGCCAAGGAAGTGAACCTTCCGATCGACAACAAGGGCACGATGCAGGCGTCCTGGACCTATGAAGGGCAGACTCCCGGCCCCTTGCTGCGCATCACCGAGGGCGACCGCGTCAACATCACCCTGACCAACGACCCGAACAACAAGAACTCGCACTCCATCGACCTGCACGCCGCGCGCGTCGACGTGGTCAAGGACTTCGAGTCCATCAAGCCGGGCGAGACCAAGACCTTCAGCTTCATCGCGAACTATCCGGGCGCCTTCTACTACCACTGCGGCGCGGACCCGATGTATCAGCACATCGCACGCGGCATGTTCGGGATGATCCTGGTGGACCCCAAGGACGCCAAGGCCCTGCCCAAGGCCGACCGCGAGTACGTCCTCGTCCAGTCCGAGGTCTACAACAACCCGGACGACACGCACTCCATCATGAAGAGCGACTGGAAGCACGTCGTCTTCAACGGCGTCGCCTTCAAGTACGACCCGGTCCACGACGCGGCCGCCACCAAGATGCTGGTCGCCAAGCCGGGCGAGCGGGTACGGGTCTACTTCGTGAACGCCGGCCCGAACGAATTCTCCTCGTTCCATCCCATCGCCGGCATCTGGGACGCGGTCTATCCCAGCGGCAATCCGAAGAACAAGCAGTCGGGCCTGCAGAGCTTCGTCGTCGGGCCGGGCGACGGGGCGACCTTCGACCTGATCTCGCCGGTCGCCGGTGCGAACGTGATCGTCGACCACGCCATGCCGCACGCCCACACGGGGGCGATGGCCGTGATCATGTTCTCCGACGACGCCGACCCGGCCATGGGCCGTGGTGAGAACATCCTCGTCCGGTAAGGGCCGTTCATCCCCTTGGCCCGCCGGCGACGGGCCGTCCCACGCAGCGCGCGGGGCGGCCCGGCCGCGGGGCCGGGGTCACGCGGCGCCCGGAGCCACCAGGATCGCGCGGAAGTCGTTGACGTTGGTGTGCGTCGGCCCGGTGACGAGGAGATCGCCGAGCGCCTCGAAGAAGCCGCCGCTGTCGTGACCATCGAGGTGCGTCGAGGCGCTGAGGCCCGCCGCGTTGGCGCGGGCGAGCGTGTCGGGCGCGATCACGGCGCCGGCCGCGCCGCCGCTGGCGCCGTCCTCGCCGTCGGTGTCGGCCGCCAGGGCCCAGACCCCCGGAGTCCGTTGCAGGGCAAGCGCCAGGGACAGGGCGAACTCGGTGTTGCGGCCGCCCCGCCCGGCGCGCTTGCCGGTCAAGGTGACCGTCGTCTCGCCGCCCGAGAGGAGCACCCGCGCATGCGCCGCCGGACGGCGGGCGCACGAGGCCATCTGCTCGCCCAGCACCCGGCTCTCGCCTTCCAGGTCGTCGCCCAGCAGCTCGACCTCCAGGCCGGCGGCGCGGGCCACCCGGGCCGCGGCCTCCAGGCAGCCGCGCGGCGTGGAGATCAGGCGCACGTCGGGCTCGGGCTGCTCAGGCTGGGGCGCCGGCGGCTCGACAAGGCGGCGGTAGGCGGCCTCGCTGATGTGGGGCTTCAGCTTCATGGCGAAGCTGCGCAGGTCGCGGCGGGCGTCGGGATCGGGGATCGTCGGGCCCGAGGCGATGGCGGCGGCGTCGTCGCCAGGGATGTCGCTGATCGCCAGCGTGACGACCCGCGCGGGCTGCGCCGCGGCCGCGAGGCGGCCGCCCTTCACGCCGGACAGGCGGCGGCGGATCGCGTTCATCGAGCGGATGTCGAGGCCCGAGGCCAGGAGCGCGCGGTTGAGCGCCTGCTTGTCCGCCAGGGTGAGGCCGGGCGCCGGGAGCGTCATCACCGACGAGCCGCCGCCGGAGATCAGCGCCAGCACGAGGTCGTCCGGCGTGAGCCCGGCGACCAGGTCCAGCATCTCGCGCGCCGCCAGCTCGCTGTTGGCGTCGGGCACCGGATGGGCGGCCTCACGCACGGCGATGCGGCCGGCCGGCAGGGCGTAGCCATATGGGGTCACCACCGCGCCGCCGAGCGGCACGTCGGGCCAGGCGGCGTCGACGGCGGCAGCCATGGCGGCGGCGGCCTTGCCGGCGCCGACGATCACGCAGCGCCCCTTGGGCGGCTCGGGCAGGTGTGCGGCCAGCACCTTGCCCGGATCGGCAGCGCCGACGGCGGCGTCGAACATCCGGCGCAGCACAGCGCGGGCCGCAGCGTCGGTCCAGGTGTCCGTGCGATCGTCAACGGTCATGCCGCGACCGCCAGACCGAAACCCTCGCCCAGCCGGCGCGCCGAGACCTGGACCATGGCGCCCAGGGCGGGCAGCCGCGCGTCGCAGACCTGCAGCGGCGAACCGCAGACGCCGATGGCGGCGCGCACACGGCCGCGGCGGTCGATCACGGGCGCCGCCAGGCAACGCAGCGCAGGATCGAGGCCGGGATCGTCGACGGCGTAGCCCCGCCGGCGGATCACCTGCAGCTCATGCCGCAGGCGCTGCGGCTCGACCGAGGCGGGGAGCGACGCGCAGAGGTCGGCCTCGTCCCAGCAGGACAGGATCGCCTTGCCGGCGGCGGTCGTGTGCATGTCGAGCCGGTCGCCGGGACACGCCAGCGACGGGTCGCCGGCGGTTCGCTGCGCGTGGCCGACGTAGTGGACCTCCCGTCCGGCGGGCGTGACCACGAACGCGGTGACCTGTGCGCCGCGCGCGAGCGCCTGCAGCAGGGGCCGCGCCAGTCGGGCGACATCGCGCGTGGGGCCGGCCGACGCCCCCACCGCGATCGCACGGAGACCGACCATCCATCGGCTCGTCGAGGTGTTGAACGCCACATAGCTCATGCTCTGCATCGTCGTGAGCAGACGGTGCGCCGTGGATCGCGGGAGTTCGGCCCGGGCGGCCACCTCGGTCAGGGTGAGCCCGTCCTCGCGCTCGGCGATCTCGTCCAGCAGGCCCAGCGCCCGCACCAGGGACTGGACGCAGCCGCCGCGCCCCTCGGACGCGCGCTCCGTCGTATCGAGATGCGCCACAGTACCCTCCCTCGGCCCTTCGACACCCGCTCGCGCGTCGTCGCCATATTTGGATAATCTTTTTTACCAGATAGGACAATGGCGAGCTTCGATCTCCGACGAGTACGCTGCGTCGCGCGCCACTTGCGTCGGCGCCGTCGGCGGGCGGACGTGCCGTCCCCTCAGAGCGCCATGGAGCCGCGGTGTGGATAGGGAAGCCTAAGAGGTGGTCCGCATATATGGATAACTTTACTGACCAATTGAAACGGCCCTCCGCATCGGCTATCCAAACGAGCAGCGGCGATCGACGCACGCGCACGAGGGGGAAGCATGTTTCACCAGCTGGTCACGCCGGTCGCCGGCAACCTGGCGCTCTCCTTCCTGGTCGCCGCCGGGCCGATCGCGGTCGTTCTGGTGCTTCTGGGCATCCTGCGCCGCCCGGCCTGGCAGGCGTCGGTCGCCGGCCTCGCGGTCGCCCTCGTCCTCGCGTGCGCGGTCTGGCAGCTTCCGGTGGGCCTGGCGGTGAGCAGCATCGCCGCCGGCGCGACCTTCGCCGCCTGGCCGGTGATGTGGATCGTCCTGAACGCCCTGCTCCTCTACAACATCGCCGTCGCCTCGGGCCGGTTCGAGGCCTTTCGCGCCTGGATGGTCGAACACCTTCCCAACGATCGCCGTGTCGTGCTGGTGGTCATCGGGTTCTCGTTCGGCTGCCTGCTCGAGGGCATCTCAGGGTTTGGAACGCCGATCGCCATCACCAGCGCCCTGCTCATCGCGCTGGGCTTCCGCGCGATCGACGCCGTGGTCTTCACCCTGATGTTCAACACCGCGCCGGTGGCCTTCGGCGCGCTCGGGTCGCCCATCACCACGCTCGGCGCGGTGACCCAACTGCACGACGCGACCCTGGGGGCGATGGTCGGCCGCCAGTTGCCGATCATCGCGCTGCTGCTGCCCTTCTACGTCATCGCGATCTATGGCGGCCTGCGGGCGCTGAAAGGCGTGTGGCCGGTCCTGCTCGTCGCCGGCGGCTCGTTCGCGCTGATGCAGTTCCTGTCGTCCAACTTCCTGGGCTACGCCCTGACCGACGTGCTGTCCTCGCTCGCATCCCTGGGCTCGACCCTGGTCTTCGTGAAGGTCTGGCGGACGGCCCCCGATCCGGAATTCGCGCTGCGCCCCGTCGCGCTCGAAGGCGAGGCCGCGCCGGCCCGGAGCGCGAGCGCCCTCTCCGGCTGGCAGGGCTGGCTGCCCTGGGTGATCCTGTCGGTCACCGTCATCGTCTGGGTCCACTTCAAGGTGAACCTGATCGGCGAGCAGAAGATCCCCTGGCCCGGCCTGCACAACCAGGTGTTCATCACCACCTACGGCAAGCCCTACGCGGCCATCTGGACGTTCCAGCCGCTGGCCACCGGCACCGCCATCCTGGTCGCGACCCTGGTCACGGCCCTCGTCGTGCGGCTCACGTTCTCGCAGCTTGCCGGCGCCGTGGCGGGCACGCTGCGCCAGATCCGCCTGCCGCTGGCCACCACGATGACCATCGTCGGGCTCGCCTACCTGATGAACTACTCGGGCATGGCCTATACGCTGGGGGTCGGCGTGGCCTCCGTGGGCTTCCTCTTCCCGCTGGTCTCGGCCTTCCTCGGCTGGCTGGCCGTCTTCCTGTCGGGCAGCGACACCTCGGGCAACGCGCTCTTCGGCAACCTCCAGGTCGTGGCCGCGCGGCAGCTCGACCTCAGTCCGGTGCTGATGGCGGCGACCAACGCCTCGGGCGGCGTCCTGGGCAAGATGATCTCGCCGCAGAACATCTCCACCGGCACCGCCACGACCGACCTCAAGGGCCAGGAGGGCGCGATCCTCGCGCGCACCTTCAAGCACAGCATCTTCCTCACCCTGCTGCTGGGCCTGATCGTGATGGCGCAGCAGTATCTCTTCCCCGGCGTGATCCCGGGATGAGCGCGCCCCGCTTCGGCGCCGCCGCCGCGGCCCTGGCCATCGCCGGCGGCCTGGTGTCGTGCGCCACGCCCCAGACCCCCGAGGCGGCCTACCTGAGGGGGTTCGACCAGGCCGAGGCCGCCGCCCGGCCCTTCGCGCCGGTGACCGACACCCTGCCCTCCATGACGCTGGACGAGGCCTACGGCCTGCAGCGCCGGCTGATCGCGCGCCGCGTCTCGCGCGGCGACCGCGTCGCGGGCTGGAAGGGCGGTCTGATGTCGGCCGCGTCGCTGAAGGCGCGCAATGTCACCGCGCCGCTGGTGGGCGCGATGTTCGCCTCCGGCCGCACGCAGAGCGGCGACACGATCTCGCTCTGCAGCTATCGCAAGGCGTCCTTCGAGATGAAGCTGGGCTTCGTGTTCCGCGAAGCGGTCCGAACGCCGCCCGCCGACGTGGCGGCCCTGTCGCGCAGCGTCTCCGACGTGCTGCCCGTCGTGGACCTGCCCGACATCGGCTACCGGGATCCGGACAGGTACGGCGCCGTCGACATGGTCGCCGCCAACGTCTCCGCCGCCCGCTATGTGCGGGGCGATGGCCGCCCGGGCGCGGGTCTCGACCTCGACGGCCTGAGGGTCGCCATGACCCGCGACGGCCAGCCGCTCACCAGCGGGCTCGGCCGCGAGTCGCTCGGGGGCCAGTGGGAGAGCCTGCTCGCCGTGGTGCGCCAGCTTCACGCCTCAGGGCGGAGCATCGCGCCGGGCGACGTCGTCATCACCGGCAAGATCGGCGACCGCGGCTGGCTGCCGCCCGGCGCCTATGCGGCCGACTACGGGCCCCTCGGGACGGTCCGCTTCGCCGTCCGCGCCTGCCCGACGCCGTAAGGCCTCTCCGCACGGGGACGACAGGCGAGGTCCGGGGGTTGCGAACCCGGACCCGCCCGTTCGGCTCGCCCCGACTGGCCAGGCTAGAAGCGCGCCCGGACGCCGAGCGTGTAGTAGCGGCCGATCACATCGTAGACGTTGCGCGACGTGGGGATGTTCAGGCCCGGCACCGGGCTGATCAGGAACAGCCGGCCCTTCTGGTCGAAGAGGTTGTTGACCGTCAGGTAGATGTCGGTGTCGGCGCCCAGGGTCTTCGGAGAGTAGGTGACGTTGAGGTCGGTGTAGAAGGTCGCCTTCACGCGGTTGTCGTCCCAGACGAACTGCGCCGACTTGTCGAAGGCGCCGATGTAGCGCTCCTGCACGCTCGCCGCGAGGTCGCCGCGCTTGTAGCCGACCTCGAGGTTGCCGCGCCACTTGGGCATGGGCAGCGGGTAGAAGCCCTGGATGAAATCGGAGTTGCCGGCGTACTGGCGCACCGGCGACTGCGGCGAATTCTGCTGCTTGTAGTCCAGCAGCCGGGTCCCGAGCAGATGGACGCTCACGGAACCGTCCAGCAGATCGCCCCGCCAGCTCGCCTCGAAGTCGATGCCGGCCGTCTTCACGCGCGCCAGGTTCAGGTTCTGCAGCCGGATCTCGGTGGGGAAGTTCGCGGCCGAGCGGTCGCTGAACGGCAGCGGCCGGATGATCTGCGCGCAGAGCTCGCTCGTGCCGTTGCTGGCCTCGCAGAGGTCGTCCATCTGGATGTAGGTGAAGGGCTGGGCGATCGCCTCGTCGATCTTGATCCGGTAGTAGTCGATCGACGCCTGGAAGCCGGCCAGCATGGCGGGCGCGAAGACCGCGCCGACCGTGAAGGTGTCGGCCTTCTCGGGCTTGAGGCCCAGGTTGCCCGACGAGATCACGTTGACCGTGCGCGACAGGCCGGTGTGCAGGTCGGTCAGGGGGCTGGTGGTCTGCTGCTTGCCCGCGAACAGCTCGAACAGCGAGGGCGCGCGGATATCCCGCGAGAGCGTGCCGCGGATCCGCAGGTCGGGCACGGGCTTGTAGCTGCCGCCGACCTTCCAGGTCGTGACCGCGCCCGAGGTGCTGTAGTG
>NZ_JAEUMO010000180.1 GCF_016793285.1 Phenylobacterium sp. | reverse complement strand
TCTCCCGCGCCCGGGCCGCCAGGTCCTTGGCCTCGGTGGCGATCTGGGCCAGCCCCTTGGTCTCGGCCCTGCGGATGATCGGCGTGATCAGGCCGCCGGGGATGGCGACCGCCATGGCGATGTCGGCGTGGTGGTGCATCGTGATGCCGTCCGGCGAGTAGGACGCATTGGCCTCCGGAACCTTCATCAGCGCCATGGCCGCCGCCTTCATGACGATGTCGTTGACGCTGACCTTCACGCTCGACGTCTCGAGCAGGCCGTTGATCCGGGTCCGCGCCGCCAGCAGCGCGTCGATCTCGATGTCGAGGGTCAGCGGGAAATGCGGCACGTCGCGGAAGCTGTCGGTCATCCGCCGCGCCACGGTCTTTCTCATGCCGTCCAGCGGGATCAGGTCGTAGCTGCCGGGCGCGATGCCCATCTGCTCAAGCGTCTTGGCCTCGCGCGGCGCGGCGGCGGCCGGCGCAGCCGCCGGGGCCGGGGCCCCAGCCTGCGACGCCGCCTGCGGCGAAGCAGGCCGGGCCTTGTCGATGTCGGCCTTCACGATCCGGCCGTGCGGGCCCGAGCCCTGGACGGCGGAGAGGTCGATGCCCTTCTGCTCCGCCAGCCTGCGGGCCAGCGGCGAGGCGAAGACGCGGTTCCCGTCGGCGGCCCTCGCCGGCGCCGGCGCAGGGGCCGCGGCCGGAGCCGCTTTCGGCGCCTCGGCCGCAGGTTCAGCCGCCCTGGCGGGCGCGGCGGCCTCGGCCTTCGGAGCCTCCGCCTTCGGCGCGGGCGCAGCCTCGCCCTCCCCGGCCAGCTTGGCGATCGGCGTGTTCACCTTCACGCCCTCCGTCCCCTCCGCGATCAGCAGGTCCTCGACCACGCCCTCGTCGACGGCTTCGACCTCCATCGTCGCCTTGTCGGTCTCGATCTCGGCGATCACGTCGCCGGACTTGATCGTGTCGCCCTTCTTCACGTGCCACTTGGCCAGCGTCCCCTCCTCCATCGTCGGCGACAGCGCGGGCATAAGGATGTCGATGGACATGTGGTCTCCGGGCTCTAGGCGCTCGGTTGCAGTTCAGTGAGGTCGGCGGGCGACCAGCGGGCCTTGCGGCGCCTGGCCCGCTCCTCCTGGGTCTCGTCGTCGAACACCCAGGGCTCGGGCTTGCGGCCCTCGAAGCCCGGCAGGTCGACTCCCGTCACGTTCAGGATGGCGTAGCGCGCGCCGTCGATCTCGACCGCTGCGCCCACATAGCAGCCGCATTGGGCGCAGATCATGTAGTCCGACCTGCGGTGGCCAAAGCGGTAGTGGAGCAGCTTGCCGCCCATGAAGGTGATGGTAGCGTCCGGGTGGCTGGTCGACAGCGCCCCGTGCCGGCGGCAGAAGCCGCACTGGCAGGCGCGCAGCGGCAGTTCGGCCGCCTCGACGCCCTCGATCTCGACGCGGACCGCGCCGCAGTGGCATTGCCCGTGCAGCCGCTTCATGCCGGCTCCTTGGAGAGGTGCGAGAGCGCGTGCGCGTTGGCTTCCCAGTTCTGGCCGTCGAACGCTTCGATCTCGATCGTGAGGCCGTCGACGCTGTCCAGGCAACGCGCGTTGACGCTCCAGCCGTCCGGGTTCGAGCGCGGTCGATAGAAGCTCTTCACGCCGCACTCGGAGCAGAAGAGGTGTTTGGCCACACGCGTGTTGAAGCTGTACTCGCTGAGCCGCTCCGCGCCCCGGGTCAGCCGGAATCGGCTCTCGGGCACGATCACATGCACGAACCCGGTCTTGGCGCACATCGAGCAGTTGCAGCTCTGCGCCTCGATCGCGTCGGGCACGGCCACCTCGAAGCGGACGCCCCCGCAGTGGCATCCGCCCGCCCGCCAGGTAAAGGGATCACTCATCCTCCACCCCGCTCATCCCGGCGAATGCCGGGACCCAGATGGACTGACTCACATACGGGTTCGACAAGCACCGCGCCTCTCCAGCCCACCGCCGACTTCTGCGATCTGGGGCCCCGGCATTCGCCGGCATGAGCGGATGAGCGGGACGAGGTCATTTGTAGGAAACCGCCCTGGCCGCTGCGACGATGCGTTCGACCGAGGGCATCGAGAGCGCCTCCAGGTTGGCGGCGTAGGGCAGCGGGACGTCTTCCTGATGCACCCGCAGTGGCGGCGCATCCAGGTAGTCGAAGGCGAGTTCGGTGACCTTGGCGGCGATCTCGGCGCCGACGCCCATGGGCCCCCAGCCTTCCTCGACGGTGACCAGCCGGTTGGTCTTCCTGACGCTCTCGACGATGGTGTCGACATCCATCGGGCGGATGGTGCGCAGGTCGACCACCTCGGCCTCGATGCCGTCCTTCGCCAGTTCCTCGGCCGCGGCCAGGCAGAAGCCCACCATGCGCGAATAGGCGACGAGCGTGACGCCGGTCCCGGCGCGGCGCACCTTGGCCTTGCCGATCGGCACGACCCAGTCGACGCCTTCGGGCACGTCGAACTCCTGGCCGTAGAGCATCTCGTGCTCCAGGAAGACCACGGGATTCGGGTCGCGGATCGAGGCCTTGAGCAGGCCCTTGGCGTCGGCGCTGTCGTAGGGCGCCACGACCTTCAGGCCCGGCACATGGCCGTACCAGGCGCCGTAGTCCTGGCTGTGCTGGGCGGCCACGCGGGCGGCGGCGCCATTCGGGCCGCGGAACACGATCGACGTCTTGATCTGGCCGCCCGACATGTAGAGCGTCTTCGCGGCCGAATTGATGATGTGGTCGATGGCCTGCATGGCGAAGTTGAACGTCATGAACTCGACGATCGGCTTCAGTCCGGCCATGCCCGCGCCGACACCGATGCCGGCGAAGCCATGTTCGGTGATCGGGGTGTCGATGACGCGCTTGGGACCGAACTCGTCCAGCAGACCGCGGCTGACCTTGTAGGCGCCCTGGTACTGCGCGACCTCCTCGCCCATCAGGAACACGTCCGGGTCGCGGCGCATCTCCTCGGCCATGGCGTCGCGGAGCGCGTCGCGGACGGTCACCTTCACCAGGTTCACGCCCTCGGGAAGGTCCGGGTCCCTGAGCGACGACGCGGGCGCCGGCGCGGCCAGCGCCGATGTCCGGGCCGGATCGCCCTTGGCCTCGGCGCGCGAGGCCGGCTGCGGATTAGGGTCGGCGGCTTGTGGCTCGGGCAGCGCCTGTGCGTTGGGCGCAGAGGGCGGCTGGGCCGCCCCGCCCTCGCCGGCCCCTTCCTGGCTTCCCAGGCGCGCAATCGGCGTATTGACCTTCACCTCTTCCGTGCCCTCGGCCACGAGCAGTTCGGAGACCACGCCCTCGTCGACCGCCTCCACCTCCATGGTGGCCTTGTCGGTCTCGATCTCGGCGATCACGTCGCCCGACCGGATCGTGTCGCCCACCTTCACATGCCACTTGGCGAGCGTGCCCTCTTCCATCGTCGGAGAGAGGGCCGGCATAAGGATGTCGGTCACGGCTCAGGCCCTCATCACGCTTGGATGTAGACGTCGGTGTAGAGCTCGGAGGGATCCGGCTCCGGGCTGGTGCGGGCGAATTCCGCGGCGTCGGCGACGATCCGCTTCACCTCGGCGTCGATGGCCTTCAGCGCGGCCTCGTCGGCCCAGCCGTTCTTCTCCAGCAGTTCCTCGACATGGTCGATGGGGTCGCGGGTCTTGCGGACCTCGTCCACCTCCTCGCGCGTCCGGTACTTCGCCGGGTCGCTCATCGAGTGGCCGCGGTAGCGGTAGGTCTTGAGTTCCAGGATGTAGGGACCCTTGCCCGCCCGGCAGTGGGCGCAGGCGCGCTCGGCGGCGGCCTTCACGGCCAGCACGTCCATCCCGTCGACCTCCTCGCCCGGGATGTTGAACGAGATGCCCCGCTTGAAGAGCTTCGTCTCGGACGAGCTGCGGTCGATGGCGGTGCCCATCGCGTACTCGTTGTTCTCGATGCAGTAGATGACCGGCAGCTTCCAGACCTGGGCCATGTTGAAGCTCTCGTAGACCTGGCCCTGGTTCGCCGCGCCGTCGCCGTAGTAGGTGAAGCACACCTTGCCGTCGCCGCGGTAGGCGTTGGCGAACGCGAGGCCCGTGCCCAGCGAGACCTGCGCGCCCACGATACCGTGACCGCCGTAGAACGCCGCCTCGGTCGAGAACATGTGCATCGACCCGCCCTTGCCCTTGGACGACCCGCCCGAGCGCCCGGTCAGTTCCGCCATGACCTCCCTCGGGTCCATGCCGCAGACCAGCATGTGGCCGTGGTCGCGGTAGCCGGTGATCATTTGGTCGCCCGGGCGCTTGGCGGCCTCGCAGCCGACGGCGATCGCCTCCTGGCCGATGTAGAGGTGACAGAAGCCGCCGATCAGACCCATGCCGTAGAGCTGGCCCGCCCGCTCCTCGAAGCGGCGGATGAGCAGCATCTGGCGATAGTATTCGAGGAGCTCGTCCTTGCCGGCCGCGGGCTTTTCAGCCCCGCCCGACTTCCGCCGACCGGCCGCCGCCGTCGCCTGACGCGCCATGCATCACCCCGTGATCGTTTGATATCGAAGGACCGCCTGCGACGATCCGTCACTTCACCCTGATCACATAGTCCCTTGGGTCGGCGAAGCCTAGCAGGGACCGCGCTCTTTCCTCGAGCAGGTCGGCCGAAAGGCTCTCGTCGCGCAGGAGCTGGGCGCGGACTTCGAGGTCGTGCCGCTGGGCGGCGAGGCGCTTCAGTTCCTGGGTCTTGGCGATCAGGGTCGCGTCGCGCTTGTCGGATTGCAGCAGACCGGCGTCGCCCGTGAAGGCATGGAAGCCGAAGTAGAAGATCAGCAGCGCCAGGAAGGCGGTCGACAGGTACGGACGCAGACTTGCGAGCACGGCGATTCTCGAACGGGCTTTGGCCCTTATCCCGCCGAATTCCCTAACGGCCCGCTAACCATGCTCAGGCGAGCCGCCTGAGCGCGCCGCGGCCCGCGTAGACGGCCTGGTCGCCCAGTTCCTCTTCGATGCGCAGGAGCTGGTTGTACTTGGCCGTGCGGTCCGATCGGGCCAGCGACCCGGTCTTGATCTGCCCGCAGTTGGTGGCCACCGCGAGGTCGGCGATCGTGGAATCCTCGGTCTCGCCGGAGCGATGGCTCATCACGGCGGTGTAGCTGTTGCGCTGCGCCATATCGACGGCGTCCAGAGTTTCGCTGAGCGTGCCGATCTGGTTGACCTTCACCAGGATCGAGTTGGCCAGGCCCTTGCCGATGCCCATGGCCAGGCGCTCGGGATTCGTCACGAAGAGGTCGTCGCCGACCAGTTGCACCTTGCCGCCCAGCCGGTCGGTGAGCAGCTTCCAGCCCTCGAAGTCGTCCTCGGCGCAGCCGTCCTCGATGCTGACGATCGGGAACTTGGCGGCGAGGTCGGCCAGGTAGTCGACCATGCCGGCCGGATCCACCGTCTTGCCCTCGCCCTCCATCACGTACTTGCCGCCCTTGAAGAACTCGGTGGAGGCGACGTCGAGGCCCAGGTGGAAGTCCTGGCCTGCCTTGTACCCCGCGCTCTCCCCCGCCTTCACGATGAACGCCAGGGCCGCCTCGGCCGACCCGATGTTCGGGGCGAAGCCGCCCTCGTCGCCGACGTTGGTGTTGTGGCCGGCCGCCTTGAGCTGGGCCTTCAGCGCGTGGAAGATCTCGGCGCCGGCCCGCAGGCCCTCGGCGAAGGTGGCAGCGCCGGTCGGCAGGATCATGAATTCCTGGATGTCGATGGGATTGTCGGCGTGCGCGCCGCCGTTGATGATGTTCATCATCGGGACCGGCAGGACCCGCGCGGAGACCCCGCCCACGTACTTGTAGAGCGGCAGCGCCGCCGAGCCGGCCGCCGCCTTGGCGGTCGCCAGGCTGACGCCCAGGATGGCGTTTGCACCCAGGCGGCTCTTGTTCTTCGTGCCGTCGAGGTCGATCAGCATCCGGTCGATCCGGCGCTGGTCCTCCGCGTCGCTGCCCGAAAGCGCGTCGTAGATCTCGCCGTTGACCGCCTCGACCGCCTCGAGAACGCCCTTGCCGCCATAACGGCCCTTGTCGCCGTCACGCTTCTCGACCGCCTCGTGCGCGCCGGTCGACGCGCCCGACGGCACCGCTGCGCGACCCATCGAGCCATCCTCGAGGATCACGTCGACCTCGACCGTGGGGTTGCCGCGGCTGTCCAGGATCTCGCGGGCGATGATGTCGACGATCTCGGTCATGGGGTCCTCTGCGGCGCTGCGGCGGGCCGGACCCTTAGCCAGCTTCGATGGCAGGGGCAATGTCGCGCCCCACGCGTGGCTTGACTGCCGCGGCGCGAGCGGGCCCATGCGGCGGCCGAAGAGGAGTTCCCATGCTGCTGGTAGAAAAGCCGTCGCAAGGCGTCGCCGTCGTCACCCTGAACCGCCCCGAGGCGATGAACGCACTCTCCAAGGCCCTGCGCGCCGAGTTGCAGCGGGCCATCCGTGAACTCGACGCCGACGACAGCGTGAAGGTCATCGTCCTGACCGGGGCCGGCGAGCGCGCCTTCACCGCCGGTCTCGACCTGAAGGAACTCTCCACCGACCCGCTGGGCATGGGCGCCGCGAACGCCACCGACCCCGCCGAGAACCCGGCCCGCGCCGTCCTGTCGTGTTCCAAGCCGATCATCGGCGCGATCAACGGCGTGGCGATCACCGGCGGCTTCGAGGTGGCGCTGGCCTGCGACGTGCTGCTCTGTTCCGAAAACGCCCGGTTCGCCGACACCCACGCACGGGTGGGCATCACGCCCGGCTGGGGCCTCTCGCAGAAGCTCAGCCGCGCCATCGGCCCCTACCGGGCCAAGGAACTTTCGCTGACCGGCAACTTCCTGTCGGCGCAGCAGGCCTACGACTGGGGGCTGGTGAACCGCGTGGTGCCGGCCGCCGAGCTGATGCCCGCCGCCCTCAAGCTCGCCTCGGAGATGGCCTCCATCGAGGCCGACATGCTGGTGACCTACAAGGCGATGATCGACGACGGCTACGCCACGACCCTCGGCGCCGGGCTCGAGCTGGAGCACGAGCGCTCGGTCGTTCACAACCGCGAGGTCACCCCCGAAATGGTCGCCCAGCGCCGCGAGAACGTGCAGGCCCGCGGCCGCAGCCAGTAACCTTCCCTCCCGTTCACGAGGAGGGCGGAAACGCAAAAGCGCCGGCCCTGGAGCCGGCGCTTCGAATATCGTCGGACGACGCGCGTGAAGCGGTCAGTCTTCCTTCGGCGTCAGGACCTGACGGCCCTTGTACATGCCGGTCTTCAGGTCGACGTGGTGCGGACGCTTCAACTCGCCCGTTTCCTTGTCTTCGTGGAAGGTGTTGGGGCCGAGCGCGTGGTGCGACCGGCGCATGTTACGCCGCGACGGCGAAGTTTTGCGTTTAGGAACAGCCATCGGAAGATCTCTGCGGCGTGAAATGTCTGCGGCGGCCGGATGGGCCGCCTCAAGTGAGCGGCGGCTTATGCATGAAACCCCGTGCATGATCAAGCCGCCAGGACTACGCCTTACGACGTAAGCGCGATGGAGGGCCGCCATGCCGCAGGAACTGATCTTCCCCCCGATGGGCGCGATGGCGCTGCTGACCTTCATCGTCCTCGGTTTCATCCCCGCGCGGCGGTTCCGCGCCGCCTTCGCGGGCCGCGTGACCCGCGACGACTTCAAGTTCGGCGAATCGGCGGCGGTGCCCGGCGACGTCTCGATCCCCAACCGCAACTTCATGAACCTGCTCGAGCTGCCGGTGCTCTTCTACGTGGCGGGGCTCATGTACTACGTCGCCGGCCGACTGGACCAGGCGGCGCTGATCGTGGCCTGGGCCTATGTCGCCCTGCGGGTCGTCCACTCCGCGATCCACCTGACCTACAACAACGTCATGCACCGGCTGGCCGTGTACGCGGTCTCGAACGCCGTGCTCATGGCCTTCTGGCTGATGTTCTTCATCTAGGGGCGGCGTTCCGCCCTACTCGAAGTCGTCGAAGCCGATGTCCGCGAGCGAGCGGCCGACCAGCATGACCGCCGAGTCTGCGCTTCCGTTGTCGCCGGCGCTGTCGGCGAACACGATCACGTCTGCGCCCACCTGCACCGCCACGTAGTTGATCGTGCCCGCCGCGATCTGGCCGTTGGCGAAGCCGAGCGCGGCGGCGTAGTCGGCCTGGGTCGACTCCGCGTAGTTGCCCGCCGTGCCCGCCCCCGCCGGCTGGTTGCTGCCGTCCGCGAAGAACAGGCGATCCTCGCCGGCCCAGTCGGTGATGCGGTCCAGACCCGAGGCGGCCGCCGGGACCGCGCTCTGGAAGAACTGGAACAGGTCGCCGCCCGCGCCGCCCGTCACGGTGTCCGCGCCCGAGCCGCCGTCCAGGGTGTCGGTCCCGATCCCGCCCAGCAGGCTGTCGCTGCCGCCGGTTCCGGTGA
Organism: Phenylobacterium sp.; assembly: GCF_016793285.1. GTDB lineage: Bacteria > Pseudomonadota > Alphaproteobacteria > Caulobacterales > Caulobacteraceae > Phenylobacterium. Next base: position 11,610 of record NZ_JAEUMO010000180.1, on the reverse strand, counting down.
TCTCGTCGTTGCCCGCGCCGCCGTCGACGGTGGCCGTGCCGCTCGCCGCTGGATCCAGCGGCAGGCACAGGTCGTCGCCATCGCCGAGCTGGACGACGAACGTGCCGGGATCCATGCCGACCACGTCGTTGCCGGCGCCGGCGTCGATCGTGTTGGTCTCCCGGGCGATGACGGTGTCGTTGCCGTCCCCGCCCATGAGGGTGTTCGATCCGCCGCCGTCCTGCAGGAAGTCGTCGCCGCCCTCGCCGAGCAGCAGGTCGTTGCCCTGCCCTGCGAAGATGGTGTCGTTGCCGAGGTTTCCGTTCAGGAAGTCGTTGCCGCCGCCCGAGAACCCCTGCCGGTTGTCCAGCAGACCGAGCTCCCGCGGTGTCCCGGGATCGGTGATGTTGATCACGTCGTTGCCCTGGCCGCCCAGCAAGGTGTCGTTGTCGGTCCCCGAGCCGGAGATCGTATCGTTCCCGCGGTTGCCCTGGCCGAAGTTGGTCCCGCCCGGTGTCGGGCTGTCGCCGACGACGATCCGGTCGTCGTCCTGGCCGCCGTAGATGATGTCGTAGGCGCCGCCGCCGACGAGGCTGTCGTTGCCCTGATTGCCCTGCAGCAGGTTCAGGCCGTCACCGCTGCTCAGCGTATCGGCGCCCGGCCCGCCGTAGAGGCCGTCGCCGTTGGCTCCGGTGGTCGTCTGGTCGTTCGCGGCGCCACCGATGAAGAGCACGCCGCCGCCGGTGAAGGTCTTCGTCGCGCCGGCGACGGCCGACCCGAACATCACCGACCGGTCGCCGATCATGATCGTGGTCAGCTCGGCCGAGGTGAACAGGACCGTCGTCGTGGCCCCCGTGCCCTGGTCCAGGACGAGCGTGTCGGCGGCCGTGATGGCCATCGCCTGCATCGCCGTGATGGTCGAGAAGTTGAACGTCGCCACGAGAGCCTCCCGCAAGCCAGCCGCAGTCGGCTAGCAGTTGGAGTTACGGCGTGGGTGTCAACACGGCTTCCGTGCAGGCGCGCAGAGCGGCGCTGCGTTTCCTAGACGAGCCGGCTCCGGTCGCGCGCCGCGGCGACGAAGCTCGCGAACAGCGGATGCGGGTCGAACGGGCGGCTCTTCAGCTCCGGATGGTACTGCACGCCTACGAACCACGGATGGTCCTGGCGCTCGCACAACTCGGGCAGAATGCCGTCGGGCGAGAGGCCGGTGAACTTCAGGCCCGTGTTCTCGATCGCGTCGCGGTAGGCGATGTTCACCTCGTAGCGGTGACGGTGGCGCTCCGAGATGTTGGATGCGCCGTAGATCTCGGCCACCCGGCTGCCCGGCGTCAGCACCGCCTCGTAGGCGCCGCACCGCATGGTGCCGCCCAGTTCGCCGCCCTCGGCGCGGACTTCCTTCTCGTTGCCCTTCACCCACTCGGTCATCAGGCCCACGATCGGCTCGGAGGTCGGCCCGAACTCGGTGGACGAGGCCTGGCGGATGCCGGCCAGGTTCCGCGCCGCCTCGATCATCGCCATCTGCATGCCGAAGCAGATGCCGAAGTAGGGCACGGCGTGCTCGCGGGCGAACTGCACCGAACGGATCATGCCCTCGGAGCCGCGTTCGCCGAACGCGCCGGGCACCAGCACGCCGTGGACGCTGTTGAGCCGCTCGCTGATGAGCGCCTCTTCCTTCTCGAAGACCTCGCCCTCGATCCAATCGAACTTCACGCGCACGTTGTTCGCCACGCCGCCGTGGACCAGGGCTTCGATCAGCGATTTGTAGGCGTCGGTCAGCGCCGTGTACTTGCCGACGATGGCGATGTTCACCTCGCCGTCGGGATGGCGCAGGCGGTGGTCGATCTCCTGCCACTTCGTCAGGTCCGGCGCCGGTGCGTCGCGCATGCCGAAGACGTCCAGCACCTCGGTGTCGAGGCCCTCGCGGTGATAGTCGAGCGGCACAGAGTAGATGCTGGCGGAGTCCATCGCCTGGATGACGGCGCTCGGGCGCACGTTGCAGAACAGGCCCAGCTTCTTCCGCTCACCCTCCGGGATCGGCATCTCGCAGCGGCAGAGCAGGATATCGGGCTGGATGCCGATGGACCGCAGTTCCTTCACCGAGTGCTGCGTCGGCTTGGTCTTCATCTCGCCGGCGGTCTTGATATAGGGCAGCAGCGTCAGGTGGATGAAGCAGGCGTGACCCCGCGGCAGCTCCTGGCCCAACTGGCGGATAGCCTCGAAGAACGGCAGGCCCTCGATGTCGCCGACGGTGCCGCCCACCTCGACCAGCACGAAGTCGACGCCCTCGCCCGGATCGCCGAGCACGAAGTCTTTGATCTCGCCGGTGACGTGCGGGATCACCTGGACCGTCGCGCCCAGATAGTCGCCGCGACGCTCCTTCTCGATGATCTTCTTGTAGATCTGGCCGGTGGTGATGTTGTCGTTCTTGGTCGCGTTGACGCCCGTGAAGCGCTCGTAGTGGCCGAGGTCCAGGTCGGTCTCGGCGCCGTCGTCGGTGACGAACACCTCGCCGTGCTGGGTGGGCGACATCGTGCCCGGATCCACGTTCAGATACGGGTCGAGCTTACGGAGGCGGACCTTGTAGCCCCGCGCCTGCAAAAGCGCGCCGAGCGCAGCCGACGCGAGACCCTTGCCAAGTGAGGAGACCACGCCGCCGGTGATGAAAATGTACCGGGCCATGGGCGTTCAGATTAGCCGCGATTCGCACGCGGCGGACTCAGTGATTCGCGTTGTCCCCAGTCTCTTTCGAGCCCGGGCTACTTCTTGGCGGGCTGGGCCGGGGCGGCCGGCTCGGCCGACGGCAGGGCGCCGAACGGGCTGTTGATGTTGGGGGTCGGCGCGCTCAGCGGGCCCGGCGCGGTCGGCGCCGGCGTCGCGGACGGCGCGGGCGCGCCGCCGGCGGGCTGCTGCGGCATCGACTTGTTGAGTTCGGCCGGGTTGATCGCGTTGACCTTCATCCGGTCGACGACCGACGCCGCGCCACGCTCGCGGCCCGCCACGATGGTCAACAGCAGGCCCAGCACGAAGAAGATGGTGCCGAGGATCCAGGTGGTGCGGGTCAGGAGGTCGCCCGCGCCGCGGACCGACATCAGCGAACCCGTGCCGCCCGAAACGAACCCGCCGCCCTCGGAGCGCTGCAGCAGCACGACCACCACGAGGAAGAAGGCCACGATGATCTCGATGACCAGCAGCAGGTTGAGCAGCATCAGGTTCGACTTTCCGCGGGCCGGGTGCGTTTCGGTAGACACACCCCGCCGAAATGAAGCGCGCGCTCTATCACCGCGCCCGGCTGAACGCCATAGCTAGTGCGTCGCACCTCATGATCAATGGTGCGGCTGGGGCTGTGATGATTCTCGACCTGACGCGTCTCCCGATCCTGGAGACCGAGCGATTGCGGCTCGAACCGCTGCTCGCCTCCGACGCCGACCAACTCTTCCCGATCATGGGCGATCCCGAGGTCATGGCCTACTGGGACGTCGCCGAGATCGACGACCCGGACATCGTGGCGGAGATCGTGGGGAGCCAGGTCCGGGGCATGCAGGCGGGCCGGTCGGTCTACTGGGCCATGCGCCGGCTCGCCGACGACGCCTTCCTGGGCAGTTGCGACCTCTCCGACGTCGACCGCTGGCACCGACGGGCCGAGGTGGGCTTCATGCTGGGCCGTGAGGCCTGGGGCCAGGGCTACGCGCTGGAGGCCATGCAGACCGTCGTGGCCTTCGCCGGCGCCAACGGCATCCGCAAGCTCGTCGCCCGCACCCACCTCGGCAACCGCCGCTCCGAGGCGCTGCTCACTAAGCTCGGGTTCGCCGAGGAAGGCCTGCTCCGCGGCCACGTCCTGCGCGACGGCGAACGCCGCGACTGCCGCCTCTACGGCCTTCTGCTCTGAGGTCGGAAGTCCGAGGAACCACGAACCGCGTTTCGTGGTTCGACTTCAGAGAGCCCGGATGATGCCCAGGAAGTCGTCCGCCTTGAGCGAGGCGCCGCCGACCAGGGCGCCGCCCACCTCGTCTGCGTGGAGGATTTCGACGGCGTTCGAGGGCTTCACCGAGCCGCCGTAGAGGATCGGGACGGCGCGGCCCGCCTCGCCGAACAGCTCGGTCAGCGTCGCGCGGATCGCCCGGTGGACGTCCTCGATCTCCGGCGTGGTGGGTGTCAGTCCGGTGCCGATCGCCCAGACCGGCTCGTAGGCCACGGAGAACGCCTTGCCGGCCAGTTCCGCCGGGAGCGAGCCCCTCACCTGCCCGGTCACGACCGCCAGGGTGTCGCCCGCCTTGCGCTGCTCCAGCGTCTCGCCCACGCAGACGATCGGCTCAAGTCCGGCCCTCAGCGCCGCCAGTGTCTTCGCCGCGACGGCGGCGTCCGTCTCGCCGTGGTCGGCCCGCCGCTCGGAGTGGCCGACGATCACCAGCTTCGCACCCGCGTCCGCCAGTTGTTCCGCCGCCACGTCGCCCGTGTGTGCGCCGGAGGCCTGCGCGTGGCAGTCCTGCCCGCCCACCAGCACGGCGCTGTCCTTCAGCGTCCAGGCCATCTGCGCCACCAGCGTGGCCGACGGGCAGAGCGCCACGCGGGCGGCCGTGTCGCCCAGCCCCGCGGCCACCGCCTTCGCCTCCGCGAGCGAGGCCGCCAGGCCGTTCATCTTCCAGTTTCCGGCGATCAGCGGCCGCGGCGCAGTCATTCCGTACCCTCGCATGACGTGAAGCCGCGCGGTTAAGCCATGCCGGCCCCGCTGTCACGCGCTTGCCCCAGCGAAGGCGTCTCCCCTATACCGGCGCGCTAGCCTGTTCCGAGGACCACCACCTAATGCTCGCCGGTATCCGAAACTTCGCGAAGTCCTGGCCCGCCAGGATCCTGATGGGCCTCCTGGCGATCAGCTTCGTCGGCTGGGGCGCGAACCAGGTGGGCGTGTCGGCCGTCGCCGGCGACTGGGTGGTCAAGGCGGGCTCGCGCACCGTCGACTCGCAGGCGTTCAAGCGCGAGTACGACAACCAGAAGAAGCGCATCGAGCAGCAGCAGGGCCAGCCGATCACGCCCGAGATCGCGGAGCAGAACAAGCTCGACACCATGGTCCTGCAGGGCGTGGCGACGCGTGAGGCGTTCTCGGAACTGCTGCAGAAGGCCGGCATCCGGCCCTCCGACAAGCTGGTCCTCGACCAGATCGAGAAGATTCCGGCGTTCTTCGACCCCATCTCGGGCCGCTTCGACAAGAAGACCTTCCAGCAGCGGCTGGGCGAGAACGGCCTGCGTCCGCAGGAGTTCGACGCCGTGCTCCGCGACGAGATGGCGACCCAGCACTGGGCGGTCTCGGTCCAGAACGGGCTGGCCGTGCCGCGGAGTTACGGCGCGCTGGCTTCGGTGTTCGCGCTGGAAAGCCGCGACCTGTCCTACTTCGTGCTGACACCGGGCTCGGTGCCGGCGCCGCCGAAGCCGACCGACGCGCAGTTGCAGGCGTTCATCGCCGAGAACAAGCAGGCCCTGACGGTGCCGGAGACCCGCATCATCACCGTCGTGCCGTTCACGCCCCAGGGCGCGCAGGCGGCGTCGACGGCGCCGATCGACCCGGCCGAACTCGCCAAGCGCTATCAGTTCCGCAAGGACACGCTCTCCAAGCCCGAGACCCGCACCCTGGTGCAGATTCCGGTGAAGGACCAGGCCGCCGCCCAGGCCGCCGCCGCGCGGCTCCAGAAGGGCGAGGCGCCGGCCGCGGTCGCCAAGTCGCTCGGCGTCGACGCCGTCACCTACGACGAGAAGCCGCTGACCGCCGTCGCCGACCGCAAGGTGGGCCAGGCCGCGTTCAAGATGCAGGCCGGCCAGGTGGCCGCCGTCCAGGGCGACCTGGGCCTCGCCGTCGTCAAGGTCGTGACCATCACCCAGGGCCGCGAGGTGACCCTCGAGGAAGCCCGCCCGATGCTCGAAGCCGAGATCCGCAAGGACATGGTCGCCGAGAAGGTCTACGCCCAGACCCAGGCCTACGACGACGCCCACCAGGGCGGCGCGACCCTGGCCGAGGCCGCCGCCAAGGCCGGCGTGGCCGCCCAGACCATCGGTCCCGTCAGCGCCCAGGGCGTCGACGACCAGGGCCGCCAGCTCCAGGGCTTCCCGCCCAAGATCCTCGAGACCGCGTTCGGCCTGCCTCCGGGCGGCGAGAGCGAGATCACCGACCTGGGCGAAGGCGCCTACTTCGCGGTGAAGGTCGATCGGATCCTCCCGCCGCATGTGCGCCCGCTGGAGGAGATCCGCGGCGAACTTACCCAGGCCTGGACCCAGCGCGAGATCGTCAAGGCGCTCGAGGCCAAGGCCAACGACCTCGAAGCCCGTATCAAGAAGGGCGAGAGCCTCGACGCCGCCGCCGCCTCGGCCGGCGTCTCCGTGGTGCGTGTCGCCGGCCTGACCCGCCAGACGGCCCAGTCGCATCCGGAACTCGGCCGCGAGATCCTGGCCCGCGCCTTCGCCTCGAAGCCCGGCGAGTCCTGGGTCGGCCGCGCGCCGAACGGCATCGCCATCGGCCAGGTCGGCAACGTCCGCATGGACGCCGGCCCCACCGCCGCCCAGATCGCCGAGCAGCAGCGCGGCGAACTCACCCAGGCCCTGTTCCGCGAAATGGCCGAAGCGGCCCAGACCTACGCCCGCGCCAAGATGAAGGTGAAGGTCGATGCGGCTCGCGCCCGCGCCGCCGCCGGCTTCGAACCGCTGGAGAAGAAGGGCGCGGCGGAGAAGAAGAAGTGATCCTGGAGCCGCCGTTCGAGGCCTTTCGATCGACCTACGACGGCGGCGCCCCCCAGGTCGTCTGGACGCGCCTCATCGACGACCTGGAGACCCCGGTCTCTGCGTTCCTCAAGATCGGCCACGGCAAGCCCTACGCGTTCCTGTTCGAGTCCGTCGAAGGCGGCGCCTTCCGCGCGCGCTATTCGGCCATCGCGCTCAATCCGGACCTCGTCTGGCGCTGTCGCGGCGACCAGGCCGAGATCGCCACGGGCGCCGACATCGCCGCCGACCGCTTCGCGCCGCAGGCGGGGGGCGCGCTCGACTCGCTGCGCGACCTGCTGGCCGGCGCCCGCATCGACATGCCGGCGGGCCTGCCGCCGATGGCCGCCGGCGTCTTCGGCGCCCTGGGCTACGACACGATCCGGCTGGCCGAGCGCCTGCCGAACGTCAATCCCGATCCGCTCGACCTGCCCGACGGCGTACTGACCCGCCCGTCCATCGTCGCGATCTTCGACGCCATCGCGCAGGAGATCCTCGTGGTGACGCCGGTGCGGCCCGACGGGTCCGCCGCCGAGGCCGCCTACGAGGCCGCCCGCAAGCGCATCCAGGCCGTTGCCGACGACCTGAAGAAGCCCACGCCCCCGCTCAAGGGCGACTCCACGCCCGAGCCCGACCGCTTCACCACGCCGGTCGACCGCGAGACCTACAAGGGCATCGTGGCGAAGGCCAAGGCGTACATCGAGGCCGGCGACATCTTCCAGGTTGTGCCCAGCCACCGCTTCCGCGCGCCCTTCGCCCGCGACCCGTTCGCGCTCTATCGGTCGCTGCGCCGCTCGAACCCCTCGCCGTTCCTGTTCTTCCTGGACTTCGGCCGCTTCCACGTCGCCGGCTCCAGCCCGGAGATCCTGGTCCGCCTGCGCGACGGCAAGATCACCATCCGCCCCATCGCCGGCACCCGTCCCCGCGGCGCGACGCCCGAGGAGGACCGCCGTCTCGAACAGGAGCTGATCGCCGATCCGAAGGAACGCGCCGAGCATCTCATGCTGCTCGACCTCGGCCGCAACGACGTGGGCCGCGTCGCCATGCTGAAGCAGGCCGGGGCCAACGAGCCGCAGCCGCTCGCCAGAGGCCCCCGCGTCCGCGTCACCGACAGCTTCTTCGTCGAGCGCTACGCCCGCGTGATGCATCTGGTCTCCAACGTCGAGGGCGACGCCCCCGACGGCCTGGACCCCGTCGACGTGGTCATGGCCGCCCTGCCCGCCGGCACGCTCTCGGGCGCACCCAAGGTCCGCGCCATGGAGATCATCGACGAACTGGAGATCGAAAAGCGCGGCATCGCCTACGCCGGCGCGGTCGGCTACTTCGGCGCCGACGGCTCGGTCGACACCTGCATCGTGCTGCGCACCGCGCTCTTCAAGGACGGGGTCATGTACATCCAGGCCGGCGGCGGCGTGGTGGCCGACAGCGATCCGGACGCGGAATACGACGAGACCCTGCACAAGGCCCGCGCGCTCCGCGACGCGGCCGTCGAGAGCTGGCGGTTCGTCTGAGCGAGCCTAGTCGGGCGCGCTCTCGGCGGTGTGTTGCGTCGTCACCGGCGGGGCCAGCACCATGATCGTCGCGAACAGCACCGACGTCAGCGCCAGCGCGGTGGCCGCCACCAGCGCCGGCCACATCGGATCGCGGCGCGCCGGGGGCTGGAGCAGCGCCCGGGCGCGGGCCACCTCGGAGGCGTCCATGGCCGAATCGCGCAACGCCATCGGGGGAGCATCCCGCTTGGCGCGCGGCGCGGCAAAGCCTATGGAGCGTCCATGATCCTCGTCGTCGATAACTACGACAGCTTCACCTACAACCTCGTTCACTACCTGAACGAGCTGGGGGCTGAGACGGTTGTGCATCGCAATGATGCGGTCACCGTCGACGAGGCGCTGGGTCTTCGGCCCGATGCGGTGCTGCTCAGCCCCGGCCCCTGCACCCCCAACGAAGCCGGCATCTGTCTCGACCTCATCGGCAAAGCGCCGGAAACCCTGCCGATCCTGGGCGTCTGCCTCGGCCATCAGGCGATCGGCCAGGCGTTCGGCGGCCGGGTCGTCCGCGCGCGCGCCCTGATGCATGGAAAAACGAGCCCGATCCGTCACGACGACACCGGTGTGTTCACCGGGTTGAAGAATCCGTTCACGGCCACCCGATACCACTCCCTTTCGGTTGAGAAGGACGTTCTGCCGCAGGTCCTCGAGGCCAACGCCTGGACCGAGGACGGCGAGATCATGGGCCTGCGCCACCGGACCCGCCCGATCCATGGCGTACAGTTCCACCCGGAGTCGATCGCCACCGAATGCGGCCACGACCTCTTGGCCAACTTCCTCGACCTCGCCGGCGTGAAACGGCTCGCCCAGGTCTGACGCCGCCGCCTGAGCCGATCATGTCCGACGCCTTCAAGCCGCTCCTGATGCGCCTCGCCGACGGCGCGACCCTCTCCGAGGACGACGCCCAGGAGTTCTTCGCCGCCTGCCTGCGCGGCGAGCCGACGGCGGCCCAGGTCGGCGCGGCGCTGACCGCCATGCGGATGCGCGGCGAGACGCTCGGCGAGATCACCGCCTGCGCGCGGGCCATGCGCAAGGCCGCCATACACCTCGATCCGCCCTACCCCACGATCGACGTCTGCGGCACCGGCGGCGACGGCCTGCACACGCTGAACATCTCCACCGCGGTGGGCTTCGTGGCCGCGGGCGGCGGGTTGAAGGTCGCCAAGCACGGCAACCGCGCGCTGTCGTCCAAGTCCGGCGGCGCGGACGTGCTGTCCGAACTCGGCGTGGCGATCGACGCGGGGCTGGAGCGCCAGCAGAAAGCGCTGGACGAGGCCGGCATTTGCTTCCTGTTCGCCCCCGCCCACCATGGCGCGATGCGCCACGTCTCGCCGCTCAGGGCCGAGCTCGGCTTCCGGACCATCTTCAATCTGCTGGGGCCGCTCACGAACCCCGCGGGCGCGAAGCGGCAGGTCGTGGGCGTCTTCGCCGAGCGGTGGGTCGCGCCGCTGGCGCAGGTGCTGGGCGCGCTGGGCTCGGAGCGCGCCTGGGTCGTCCACGGTGGCGGCATGGACGAGATGACCACGACCGGCGAGACCAGCGTCGCGGAGTTCCGCGAGGGCCAGGTGCGGCTCTTCACCATCACGCCCGAGGCCGTGGGCCTGCCTCGCGCCGCCCTGGCCGACCTCACGGGCGGCACACCCGCCCAGAACGCCGACGCGATCCGTCGCCTGCTGCAGGGCGAGCCGGGCGCCTACCGCGACATCGTGATGCTGAACGCCGCCGCCGCCTTCCTGGTCGGCGAGAAGGTCGAGACCCTGCGCGAGGGCGTCGAACTGGCCGGGCAGGTCATCGACGACGGCCGCGCGCAGGCCGCGCTCGCGAAGCTGGTCGAGATCGCCCCCCTGGTGCGCGACGGCCCATGACCGACATCCTCGAGAAGATCGCGGCGTACAAGCGCGAGGATGTGGCGGCGCGGAAGGCGGCGCGGCCCAGCGTCTCCGTCGCCGGCGTGTCCGCGCCTCGCGGCTTCCGCGCGGCGCTGGAACGCGCTCACGCCCCCGGCCGCCTCGCCCTCATCGCCGAGATCAAGAAGGCCTCGCCGTCGAAGGGCCTGATCCGCGAGGACTTCGATCCGCCGGCCCTGGCCAGGGCCTATGAGGCCGGTGGCGCGGCCTGCCTCTCCGTCCTGACCGACGGTCCCAGCTTCCAGGGCGCCGACGCCTATCTGACCGCCGCACGCGACGTCTGCGCCCTGCCCTGCATCCGCAAGGATTTCCTCGTCGACCCCTGGCAGGTGACCGAGAGCCGCGCCCTGGGCGCCGACGCCATCCTCGTCATCCTCGCGATGGTCGACGATGCCCTGGCCTCCGAACTGGTGTCGGAAGCATGCCGCCTCGGAATGGACGCCCTCGTCGAAGTCCATGACGAGGACGAGATGGCCCGCGCCGGCCGCCTCGGCGCCGATCTGGTCGGCGTCAACAACCGCGATCTGCGCACGTTCACCGTCGATCTCGGCATCACCGAACGCCTGGCCGCCGCCGCGCCGCCCGGCGCGCTGCTCGTCACCGAGAGCGGCGTCTTCACGCCCGGCGACGCCGCCCGACTCGAACGCGCCGGCGCCAAGGCGATGCTGGTGGGCGAGAGCCTGATGCGGCAGGCCGACGTCACCGCCGCGACTCGCGCCCTGACCGGCTGAGTCGGGCCGCGATTCTCTTCCGAGCCTCCCGCCGATCTCCTTGTTCCGGCAGCGCTTTTTGCGGGCGCCGGCGCCGTAACTTGACATTGACGCGGAACACCTGGAGAACATCGGCAGAAGTTGGCGATTTGTTCTGCGAGGACCCGAGATGCTCACCCGCAAGCAGCATGAATTGCTCATGTTCATCCATGAGCGGATAAAGGAAACGGGCGTCTCCCCGTCGTTCGACGAGATGAAGGAGGCGCTGGACCTGGCCTCCAAGTCCGGCATCCACCGGCTCATCACGGCGCTGGAGGAGCGCGGCTTCCTGCGTCGCCTGCCCCACCGGGCCCGAGCGCTGGAAGTCGTGAAGCTGCCGCAGCAGGCCACGGCCGCCGCGCCGCCCAAAGGGCGCGCCCCCTTCAAGCCCCAACTTGTGGAAGCCGGCGCCGCGATGCCGGCCGCCGCCAACGACACCCGCGAATTGCCGATCCTGGGTCGCATCGCCGCCGGCACGCCGATCGAGGCGATCCAGCAGGAGCGCGACCGCATCCCGGTGCCCGAGACGATCCTGGGCGCGGGCGAGCACTTTGTCCTCGAGATTTCCGGCGACTCGATGATCAACGCCGGCATTCTGGACGGCGACTTCGTGGTCATCCGCCGTACCGACAGCGCCGTCTCCGGCGACATCGTGGTCGCGCTGGTGGACGGAGAGGAAGCCACCCT
>NZ_JAEUMO010000169.1 GCF_016793285.1 Phenylobacterium sp. | reverse complement strand
CCGCCCGCGCCTGAGCCACGAGCTTCAGCGCCTTGGCAAGGTGCTTCTCAACCGTTGAAACGGACAAGCCCATCTCTCCCGCTATGGTCGCGGGCGAAAGATCGTGGACCCGGCGCATCAGGAACACCCGGCGCCACTGCGTGGGCATGCGCTCGACCAGGCCCTGCAGCCAGCGCAGCTCGTCGCGGGCCTGGATCTGGCGCTCGGTCACGAAGTCGTCCGAACGCAGCAGGTCGAGGTCGGCGACGAAGTCCAGCGACACGACGGCCTCTCGGCGCAGCGCGTCGATCAGGAGGTTGCGGGCGATCGCGAAGAGGTACGACCGGCCGGCGGTGATCCGCGCGATGTCGTGCGCCTGATAGGCGCGCGCCAGGCTTTCGGCGACCAGGTTGTCCACGTCGAAGCCCGGCGGACAGATTCGCGTCAGGCGCGCGCGGACCGCCGCCTCGTGCGGCAACACCACCGCCTTGAACCATTCCAGCCGAACGACAAGCTCGCTCATCCCGCGCCCCCAGCGGTCGACGACATCGAAGACGACAATCGACGCACGGTTGGCCGGCGCCGTCCAGCCCTACCCCACGGAGGCCAGCGATCACGGCGATGGCGGAACCACGGGCGCCCGACCGTTCAAGGGGCAGCGCAAACGGATAGGCGAGGAACGCGTGGTGTCGGAAGCTTTGCGGGGACGCGCGCGCCTCAAGTCCATCGTCGGTGGCTCCACCGGCAACCTCGTGGAGTGGTACGACTGGTACGTCTACTCGGCCTTCACGCTCTACTTCGCGCCCGCCTTCTTTCCGTCCGACGATCCGACCGCCCAGCTTCTGAGCGCGGCTGCGGTGTTCGCCGTGGGCTTCATCGTGCGGCCCCTGGGCGCGTGGATCATGGGGGTCTACGCCGACCGGCACGGCCGCAAGGCGGGGCTCACGCTGTCGGTGACGCTGATGTGCGTGGGCTCGCTGGCGATCGCGCTCTCGCCCACCTACGCGCAGGCCGGCGCCGGCGCGCCGCTGATTCTCCTGCTCGCGCGGCTGTTGCAGGGGCTCTCGGTCGGCGGCGAGTACGGAGCTTCGGCCACCTACCTCTCCGAGATGGCTGGCCAGCGCCGACGCGGCTTCTTCTCCAGCTTCCAGTACGTGACCCTCATCTCGGGCCAGTTGCTGGCGCTGTGCGTGCTCCTCCTGCTGCAGGCCGTGCTGCCCGCGCCCGATCTCGAGGCCTGGGGCTGGCGCATCCCGTTCGCCATCGGCGGCCTGCTGGCCGTGGTGGTCTTCTACATCCGGCGCGGCCTGGCCGAGACCGAGAGCTTCACCAACGTGAAGGCCACCGCCAGCATGGGCTCGGGCGGCTGGATCCTGTTCCGCCACTATCCGCGGCAGGCCTTCCTGGTGATCGCGCTGACCGCCGGCGGCACGCTCGCCTTCTACGCCTACTCGACCTACATGCAGAAGTTCCTGGTCAACACCTCGGGCTTCAGCCGCGAGGCCGCCACCGAGATCACCGCGGCGGCGCTGTTCGTCTTCATGCTGCTTCAGCCTGTGGCCGGCTGGTTGTCGGACAAGGTGGGCCGCCGTCCGCTGCTCATCGGCTTCGGGACGGCCGGGGCGCTGCTCACCTATCCGATCTTCCGCACCCTGGAGACCGCGAGCAGCTCCTTCACGGCCTTCCTGCTGGCGCTGGGCGCTCTGGTGATCGTGACCGGCTACACCTCGATCAACGCCGTCGTTAAGGCCGAGCTTTTCCCCGCCCACATCCGCGCGCTGGGCGTCGCGCTGCCCTACGCCCTGGCCAACGCCATCTTCGGCGGCACCGCCGAGTACGTCGCCCTATGGTTCAAGAGCATCGGCGTCGAACGGGGCTTCTACTGGTACGTGACCGCCCTGATCGCGATCTCGCTGCTGGTCTACCTCCGCATGCCCGAGACACGCCGCACGAGCGAGATCGCAGAGGATTGACCGGCCTACCCCACCTCGCTCATCCAGATGCGGAGCGCGCGCAGGAAGGGGAGCGCCTCGCGGAACTCCTTCTGCGTGAAGCCGTCGCGCAGCTTCTCGACCTTGGGCCGGATCGCCGCCATCGAGCGGTTATAGGCCTCGCGGCCCTGCGGCGTCAGGCGCACGCGCTTTCGCCGCCGGTCCTTCGTGCAGGGCTCCACCGACACCAACCCGGTGCATTCCAGCCGCTGCAGCGTGTTGGTGATGGCGCCCGGCGTCATCTTCAGCGCATCCGATATCTGCGCCGGCGTCAGGTCGTCGCCGCGCCGCGCGATCAGATTCAGCACCTCGTACTGCGGGTAGGTCAGGCCGACCGGGAGCGCGCGGGTGATCGCCGTGCGCACCCCGTGCTCGATCATGCTGATCTCGTCGAAGACCTGGACTTCGGGATGTTCCTCGATGACCGCGCCCATGCCGCCTCTCTCCGAATCGCCGATGGGAGGAGTCTAGCCGTCAACCTCGATGCTTCAAGATTGAACGATCAGTCCGACGCAGCCTCGAGCGCCGCCTTGAGCCCCGAACGGGCGAGCATGTCCGCCCGCTCGTTGAGCTCGTGGCCGGCGTGGCCCTTCACCCACCTCCAGCTCACGTCGTGACGCGAACGCGCTTCGTCAAGGCGCCGCCACAGATCGTCGTTCTTCACCGGCTTGCCGTCGGCGGTCTTCCAGCCCCGGCGCTTCCAGGCATGGATCCACTCCGAGATGCCCTTCATCACGTAGGTGCTGTCGGTGTGCAGCTCGACCTTGCACGGCTTCTTCAGCGCCTCCAGCGCCTGGATCGCCGCCATCAGCTCCATGCGGTTGTTGGTGGTCGCCGGCTCGCCGCCCGAGAGCTCCTTCTCGCTCGCCCCGTGCATCAGGATCGCGCCCCAGCCGCCCGGACCCGGATTGCCCGAGCACGCGCCGTCCGTGTAGATCACCACGCCCGGGGTCATGCGGGCGAGCCGAACAGCACCAGGTCGGGCGAGCTGCGATGCACGGCGAGCTTGCGCTCGTACTCCAGCGGATCCTTGGGCTTCACCAGCGCGCCGGCCGGCGTCGCATGCCAGTCGTGCAGGCGGGTGAGGAAGAACCGCATCGCCGCGCCGTGCGCCAGCACCGGCAGCGCCGCCCGCTCGGCGTCCGACAGCTTGCGCCGGATCTCGTAGCCGCCCACCAGCGCCCGCGCCGCAGTGATGTTGAAGCTGCCGTCCGGCTCGAAGCACCAGGCGTTCAGCGCCACGGCGATGTCGTAGGCGAGCGCGTCCGTGCAGGCGAAGTAGAAGTCGAACGCGGCCGCGAACGTCCCGCCGGTGAAGAAGACGTTGTCCGGGAAGTAGTCCGCGTGGATCACGCCCTGCGGCAGCCCCGAGGGCCATTTGCGGGCCAGGAGGTCCAGGTCGCCCGCGATGACGGCCGCGAGCCCCGGCTTCAGCTTCTCCGCGTCGCCCGTCAGGTCCGCGAACATCGGCGCCCAGTACGGCTGGCCCAGGTCGTTCACCCGCTGCATCGGGAAGCCTTCGCCGGCGATGTGCAGCTGCGCCAGGCTCTCGCCGGCCTCGCGGCAGTGCGCCACGCTCGGCCGGCGCACCGACAGCCCGCTCAGGAAGCTCACCAGCGCGCAGGGCTTGCCCCGCATCCGCTTCAGAATTTCGCCGTTCCGGTCCGCGATCGGCGCCGCGCTCGGGAAGCCGTGCCGCTCCAGCCACTGCATCAGGCCCAGGAAGAACGGCAGGTCCTCTTCCCGCACGCGCTTCTCGTAGACGGTCAGGAAGTAGCGGCCGGTCGTGGTCTCCAGCAGGAAGTTGGAGTTCTCCACCCCCTCGGCGACGCCCTTGAACGACGTCGCCTGCCCGATGTCGAAATCGGCCAGCAGGTCCGCCAGCTCCTCGTCGGTGATGTCGGTGTAGACCGCCATGCGCAGGCCAGTGCTGTACGTCGCGGGACGGGTCAAGAGCGCCGCGGACCCGCAGAGACGGGGAACTGGCGGCCGTGCTATCCTGGTCGGCGGAGGAGCCATGATCGTTCTGAAGATCGAAGAGACGGAGAAGGGACTTGCCATCGTCCTTACGTCCGAGGCGCAGGAACTGCTGGGCGCGACCGCGGGCCAGGATCTCGGCTTCGAGATTTCCGAGGAAGGTCAGCTCACGATCGGCCGCCTCGATATGTCGTTCGAGGCTCGCCGCGCGCGCGGTCGAGCCTTTCTGAAGCGCTACGACAAGACCTTCCAGTCTCTAGCCAAGTAGGGCGATGGTCGAACCGACTTGGTTAGACGAAGAAATCGTGCTCGCCCTGTACGAGGACGTCGTCGCTGCGAGCGGCGGCGCTTTTGGCGTGCGTGACGCTGGGCTGCTCGCCTCGGCGCTCGCGAGGCCGCAGCAGCGCTACCACTACGAAGAGGCGCGCGAGATCATCGCTTTGGCCGCGACCTATGCCGTGGCTATCGCGTCAAATCATCCCTTCATCGACGGCAACAAGCGCGTCGCCTTCATCGCCCTGGGTCAGTTTCTCGCCGACAACGGCATCGTGCTCACGGCCGGCGTCGACGACGCGACCACCATCATGCTCGGGGTGGCGAAGGGCGAAGTCGATATCGAACAATTGACCGACTGGTTGCGCTCACGAACTCTGGGTCCGCTCCGCCTCTAAGCCACCGCCCGCGGCAGCTTGAAGGTCACGGTTTCGCGCGCCGCGTCGGCTTCCTCGACGCTGACGTCGAACGCGGCGGCCAGCTTGTCGATCACGCCCTGGACCAGGACTTCCGGAGCCGAGGCGCCCGCCGTCACGCCCACCGTCCGCGCGCCGTCCAGCCATGCCAGGTCCAGCGCCGAGGCGTCGTCGATCAGATAGGCCTGCGCCCCAGAGCGCCGTCCGACCTCGGCCAGCCGCACCGAGTTCGAGGAGTTGGCGCTGCCGATCACCAGCAGCACCTGCGAGCGCGCCGCGATCGCCTTTACCGCCTCCTGGCGGTTGGTGGTGGCGTAGCAGATGTCCTCCTTGTGGGGCGCGGCGATGGCCGGGAAGCGGGCCCGGAGCGCCGCCACGATCTCGGCCGTGTCGTCCACCGACAGCGTCGTCTGGGTCACGAACGCCACGTTTCCGGGATCCCTGGGGGTGAACGCCTGCGCGTCCTCCACCGTCTCGATGAGCGCGATCGCGCCTTCCGGGAGC
>NZ_JAEUMO010000154.1 GCF_016793285.1 Phenylobacterium sp. | reverse complement strand
GGCGGCGCCATTCCCAACGTGATGGCGATGACCTCGGAGTTCGCGCCGCGAAGACACCAGGCGACGCTGATCGCCCTGGTCTTCGCGGGCTTTCCGCTGGGCGCCGTGGTGGGGGGGTATCTCAGCATCCTGATGCTCCCGACGCACGGCTGGCCGTCGGTCTTCTTCCTGGGGGGTATCGCGCCGGTCGTGCTGACCCTCTTGCTGCTGATCCTGCTGCCGGAGTCGCCGCGTTTCCTGGTTCAACGGCCGAACCGTCAGGCTGCGCTCATCGCGACGATGCGGCGCATCACGGGACGCGATCTGGACGCCGGAACACGCTTCACGGCGGAGGAGGCGAAGGTGGAGCGGCTTCCGCTGATCGAGCTCTTTCGCGGGGGGCGGGCGGCCCGCACGCTCACGCTCTGGCCGATCTTCTTCCTCAGCCTGCTGGTCATCTACTTCCTGCTGAGCTGGCTGCCGCTGCTCCTGAAGCAGCGCGGGCTCACGATCGAGGGCGCGATCAGCGCCTCGGTCGCCCTGAACCTCGGCGGGGCCGTGGGCGGCGTCATCCTCGGTCGGTTCGTCGACCGGTACAATCCGGTGACCGTGCTGGGCGGCGCCTACGGCGTCGGCGCCGCGTGCATATTCGCGATCGGGATGGTGGCCGACCAGCCGTGGCTGCTGACCCTCGCGGTGATCGGCGCGGGCTTCTGCTCGGTCGGCGCCCAGACCGCGCTGTGCGCGTTCACGGCCAGCCTCTATCCCACGTCGGTTCGTTCGACGGGTCTGGGGTCGGCCCTCGCCGTGGGGCGCATCGGCTCCGTCATCGGCCCTGTCGCCGGCGGGGCGCTGCTGGCGTCGGGCCTCGCCGTGCAGGGCATCTTCGCCGCGGTCGCATCGCCGGCCCTCGTGAGCACCGTCCTTTTCCTGGCCCTGCGTTCGCAGCGCGCCCCGGAGGTTTCCGCATGATCGTCGAGCACCAGTCGGACCTCACCCTGGCCGTCGAACAGGCCATGCAGGCGACGCCTGATCCACGGCTCCGCGAAGTGATGTCCGCCTTCGTTCGCCACGCCCACGCCTTCGTCCGCGAGGTGCGGCCGACGGACGCCGAGTTCGAGCGCGGCCTGGGCTTCCTGATCGCGCTCGGGCATGCGACCGGCGAAACCACGAACGAGGTGGTGCTCGCCGCCGACGTCCTCGGCGTCTCGACGCTGGTCGATCTGCTCAACAATCCGCTGGGCGACGACGTCACGGCGACGGCGCTCCTGGGCCCGTTCTGGCGGCTCAATGCGCCGGCTTGCGCGTCCGGCGACTGCATCGCGCGCGACAACACGCCGGGAGAGCCGCTCACGGTGTCCGGCCAGGTGCGCGACCGAGCTGGCAGGCCGATCGCCGGGGCCAAGGTCGACGTCTGGCAGGCGTCGCCCGTCGGGCTCTACGAGAACCAGGACGAGGGCCAGCCGACGATGAACCTGCGCGGCGTGTTCACGGCCGACGGGGATGGCCGCTTCGCCCTCCGAACGGTGCGGCCTGCCGGCTACCCCGTACCCACGGACGGTCCGGTCGGCGACCTGCTGCGCGCGCAGCGGCGGCATCCGTATCGTCCGGCCCACATCCACTTCATGGTCACGGCGCCCGGCTACCGGACTCTCGTGACCCAGGTGTTCGCGGACGATGGGGAGCACCTCGAAACCGATGTCACCTTCAGCGTCGTGCGCTCGCTCGTGGGCCGACTGGCGTCCGGCCCCGAGGGTTTCCGCCTCGCCTACGACTTCGTCCTGGAAGAAGGCGAGTCCCGCGTCCCCACCCCTCCGATTCCGTGAGCCCGATGTCGTCCGCAATGCATGGCCCCCTCGCGGGGAAGGTCGCCGTCGTCTTCGGCGGCTCGGGCGGAATCGGCGCGGCGTCGGCGCGCGCACTGGCCGGCGCCGGCGCCACCGTGGCCGTGTCGGCCGGGCATGACCTGGCCCGCGCCCGCCAGGTCGTGGAGAGCCTGCCCGGCGAGGGGCATCGCGCCTACGTCGCCGACATCGCCGACAGCGCGCAGGTCGAGCAGGTCGCGCGCGCCGTCGCTGCGGACCTCGGCCGGACCGACATCCTGGTCAACAGTGCGGGCGTGACCGCCGCGGTGGCTCATCGCGACCTGGCCGCGCTCGACGACGCCACGATCGACCTGCTCCTGATCCACAACGTGCGGGCCCCGTTCGCCGCGATCCGCGCCTTCGAGGCCGCACTGCGGGCGCACGGCGACGGCCTGGTCGTGAACATCTCCTCGATCGCCGCATCCACGGCGGTCGGCTCGAACGTCGCCTACTGTGCGGCCAAGGCGGGCATGGACACCATGGGCGCGGCCCTTGCCCGGGCGCTGGCTCCGGACATCCGCGTGCTGAACGTCTCGCCCGGCGCGGTGGACACGGCCTTCGTACCGGGTCGCGACCAGGCGGCGTCCGAAAAGATCGCGGCCTCCACGCCGCTCAGGCGTCTCGCGACTCCCGAGGACGTCGCCGATGCGGTGCTGGCCTGCGCGACGCAGCTCCGCTTCTCGACCGGCAGCGTCATCCAGGTCGATGGCGGCCGCCACCTCTAGCCGGACAGAAGACATGCATCCCAAGGTCGTCATCACTTGCGCCGTCACCGGCAACATCACGACGCGAGAGCAGCACCCGGACCTGCCGGTGACACCAGAGGAGATCGCGGAGGCCTCCCTGCTGGCGGCGGAGGAGGGGGCGTCGGTCGTCCATCTTCACGTGCGCGATCCCGAAACGGGGCGGCCCTCGATGGCGTTCGAATACTACCGCGAGACCGTGGAACTGATCCGCGCGCGGAACCCGCAGTTGATCCTCAACATCACGACGGGCCCGGGCGGCCGCTTCGTTCCCGGAGAGGACGATCCGAAGGTGGCCGGGCCCGGCACGACCCTGGTGCGACCGGAGGTGCGGGTCTCCCATATCGCCAGGCTCAGGCCCGAGATCTGCACGCTCGACCTCAACACCATGAACTCCGGGCGCGAGGTGGTGATCAACACGCCGCGCAACGTCACCGTCATGGCGCGCGAGATCCGGGCCGCGGGCGTGAAGCCCGAACTGGAGCTGTTCGACACCGGCGACCTGCATCTTGCGCGGGCGTTGATGGCGGCGGGCGAACTCGAGGGGCCGGGCCTGTTCTCCTTCGTCCTGGGCGTGAACTACGGCTGGGATCCGTCGCCCGAGACCATGATGTACGCCCGCGACAAGCTCCCGGCCGGTGCCGTCTGGACCGGCTTCGGGATCGGCCGCGCCGAGTTTCCGATGGTGGCTCAGTCCTGGCTGCTGGGCGGGCACGTCCGCGTGGGGCTGGAGGACAACATCTTCATCTCGAAGGGCGTGCTCGCGCCCTCGAACGCGGCGCTCGTGGCGCGGGCGCGCGAGATCCTCGCAAGCCTGGGCGCGGAGCCGGCGCGGCCGGCGGAGGCTCGCCGCCTCCTGGGCCTGGCCTGAGGAAGGACGCGCGATGGTCAGGATCAGGATCACCGAGAAGTCGCCCAGCCTGGAGGCGCTCGATCTGCCGGTCGAGCCCATGACGATGCCCGAGGTCCGGGACGACCAGGTCGCGGTGGAGGTTCGGGCGGCCGCGGTGAATCCGTCGGACGTGAAGGCCGCCCTCGGCATGATGCCCCATGCTGTGTGGCCTCGAACGCCCGGTCGCGACTGGGCAGGGGTCGTCGCCGCCGGCCCGCCGGACCTGGTCGGCAAGGCGGTCTGGGGCACAGGCGGCGACGTGGGCATCACCCGCGACGGCAGCCATGCGGCCTACCTGCTCGTCGATCGCAGTTTCGTCCGCGAGATGCCGCCCGCGCTGACCTTCGAGGAGGCGGGCTCCATCGGCGTGCCCTTCGTCACCGCCTACGAAGGCTTTCGCCGCGCCGGCATGCCCGCGGCGCAGGAGGTCGTCCTGGTCATGGGCGCGAACGGTCGCGTGGGGCAGGCCGCCTGCCAGATCGCCAGCATGCTCGGCGCCCGCGTCATCGGCGTCGCCCGAGGGGAGGGCGGCTACCGCGGGCACGCTTCGGCGCCGGTCGAGATGCTCGACGGCCTGCGCGGCGATCTGGGCGAGGACGTGCGGCGCCTGACCGGGGGGCGCGGCGTCGATGTGGTCTTCAACACGGTCGGCAGCCCGTACTTCGCGGCAGGCAACGCCGCGCTCGCGCACGGCGGCCGCGCGATCCTCATCGCCACGCTGGACCGGAACGTCCCCTTCGACATCCTCGCGTTCTATCGGGCGCGGCACACCTACGTGGGGATCGACACGCTCGCGCTCGACGGTGCGGCCTCGGCGAAGATCCTCGACGCCCTGACACCGGGCTTCGCAACGGGCGCGCTTCGACCGTTCGAGGTTCCCGAGACCTCGCGCTATCCCATCGGCCGCGCGACCGAGGCCTACCGGCTGGTGCTGCAGGGCGGGCCGGATCGGGTGGTGCTGCAACCATGCATGTAGTCCGCCTGGCAGATGCGCCGGCCTATCATCCGCCGGGCCACGTGGACATGCGCTGCCTGCGGCTCCAGGGGCGCGAGGTCGGGCCAAGCGACGGGCTGATCCTGAACCTCTGCCACCTCCTGCCGGGAGGAACGACCGGGCTCGACGCGTCTCCGGTCGAGAAGGTCTACGTCGTTCTGGACGGCGAGGTGGTGATCTCGAACGGCGATTCGGAGGTCGAACTGCGCGCCTGGGATTCCTGCCGGATCGCCGCCGGCGAAGCCCGCTGCGTCCAGAACCGCACGTCCCGCAACGCCACCGTTCTGCTGGCCATGCCGGACCCGGCCCGGCCCGCGATCTAGGCGCCCGGGTCCGCGCGGACGGCCTCCCGGAATCCCGGCCGCCGGCCCGCCTTCAACCTGCTTCGTCGCATTAGGTTTTGGAATATTGGCGATAAGCGAAGTGAATTGAGTTTATGGCCGGCGCGATGGCACCGTCGCAATGGAAATCCGTAATGGGCCCGGCTCCGGAAGGTCTCGCGTGAGTTCGTCCAGTCGGTGGAAGGCCATGGACGGAGTTCAACCAAAGCGAGAGCGCCGCTTCGACAGATCGTGGCGCGCCGATGACTGGCCGGATCGGCGGCCGGGGGAAGTCATGCAGTTCCTGCGCAAGCCGGGACGGAGGGGAAGAAAAATGAAAGCGCTTCAGTTGAGCACGGTCTCGTCGGTCGTCCTGTTGTCGCTCGGCGTCGGCGCGCCGGCGTTCGCGGCTGACGAATCGGCGTCCGCGGCGGTCGAGGAAGTGATCGTCACGGCCCAGAAGACCAGCCAGAACCTGCAGCAGGTGCCGCTGGCCGTCACCGGCCTGACCGGCGACTTCGTCGAGAAGTCCAAGATCGAGAATTTCCTGGACCTGCGCACACGGATCCCGAGCCTGACGTTCGACGAATTCGCGCCGGGCCAGCCGCGGTACTTCATCCGGGGCATCGGCAACACGAACCGGTCGGGCGGCATCGACAGCGCCGTGGGCCTCTTCGTGGACGACGTCTACATGGGCCGCCCGGCCATGACCTCGACGGAGTTCGTGGACCTCGACCGCGTCGAGGTGCTGCGCGGGCCGCAGGGCACGCTCTTCGGCCGCAACGTGGTGGGCGGCGCCGTCTCCTTCTTCACGCGGCGCCCCGGCGACAGCTACCGCTTCGACGGCAAGGTCACCGCCGGCAACTACGATCTGCGCGCGGTGAGCGCCGCGGTCAGCGGGCCGCTCTCGGACACCACCTCGGCCAAGATCGCGCTGGTCGCCAGGTCCCACGACGGCTACGCTTTCAACACCACCACCGGGCGCGACATCGAAGACGAGCGTGTGATCGCCGGCCGCGCCGCGATCCGCTTCCGGCCCAACGACGACCTGGACATCCAGTTGAACCTCGACGGGTCGCAGCGCCGCGGCACGGGACCGTGGTGGGACCTCGCCGTGGAAGGCCCGGCCTCGGTGGGCAAGTCCAATCCCGATCCGCGCCGCGGCCGCGGCCATGCCGAGGACGGCTACGCGGACATCGACAACGCGGGCGCGAGCCTGAACGCGACCTGGGATTCGCCGCTCGGGACCCTGACCTCGATCTCGGCCTACCGGAACGCCCAGAACCACAACCGCGCCAACACCACCGGGCTCCTGGTCGCGCCGCTGAGCGATGTCGCGAACCGGCGGGTGTTCCACCACACCCTCTTCATCCAGCAGGACGACGAAAGCACGGAGCAGTTCACCCAGGAGTTCCGCCTCGCCTCGAACATCGGCGAGAACTTCAGCTACGTCGCCGGCCTCTACTACTACCAGGACGACGTCTTCCATAACCGGCTGACGGACTATCGCTTCTACAACTTCGGGGCCAATCCGCTCGACGGCCGCTTCAACTTCGCCTCGACGAACGAGACGAAGGCCTATGCGGTGTTCCTGAACGGGATCTACGAGGTCACCGATCGCCTGAAGGTGCAGGCCGGCATCCGCTGGAGCCAGGACGAGAAGGACCACGTCACCGTCGGCTCCGGCGCGAACTTCTCGCGCTTCCGGAACGCGGGCGTCACCATTCCGGGCTACACCGCGCCAGGCCGCGCCAAGTGGGACGCCTGGACCCCGACCGCGTCCGTGAACTACCAGGTCACCGACGACGCGTTCGTCTACGCGACCATCTCGCGCGGCTTCAAGAGCGGCGGCTTCAACGACACGGACAACGATCTGCAGTCGGCGCTGCGGCCGTTCAATCCGGAGTACGTCTGGAACTACGAGTTCGGCGCGCGCACCGAGTGGTTCGACCGGCGCCTTCGCCTGAACGCGACGGCCTTCTACATGGATTACACCGACCTGCAGGTGACGGTGATCACCACCGTCACGCCCGGCCTGCCGCCGACCGGCGTGAGCGGCAACGCGGGCAAGTCCACGATCAAGGGCCTGGAGCTCGAGTGGACGGCGGTGCCCCTGCCGGGCCTCAACATCTACGGCAACTACACCTACACCGACGGGAAGATCAAAAGCCTGGTGAGCGGCACGCTGAACCTCGCCGGCAAGGAGATCCCGCGCGCGCCGAAGAACAAGCTCTTCCTGGGCGCCAGCCTCACGCGGGATCTCGGCCCCGTGACGGTGACGGGCCGGGTCGACTATTCGCACCAGTCCGACTTCTTCAGCTCGATCAACAACCTGCCGTCCGAGGTCATCCCGAGCCAGGAGAACTGGGACGCGGGTCTCACGCTCACGCCGGCGGGCAAGCCCTACAGCGTCGAAATCTGGGGCAAGAACCTGTCGAACGAGCTGAAGATCACGACGATCTCCGACGTCACCGGCGACGGCTACGCTCTCTATGCGCCGCCGCGCACCTACGGTGTGACCCTGAGCGTGCGCTACTAGGCGTGGAGCCCGCGGGGCGGGGGGAGATGCGTATGGTCCGGGCGAAGGTTGCGTTTCTCGCCGTGCTTCTCGCGGGTTGGGCGGCCACCGCCGACGCGGCCGGGACCCGCAGGGTCACCGTCATGGAAGGCACCAACTTCGCGGCGGCGCCTTCGCCCGATGGCCGCTCCATCGTCCTCGACCTCCAGGGCGAACTGAGGCTGCTGCCCGCCACCGGCGGCGCGGCGGTCGTCATTCCGGGGTTCACCGGCGAAGCACGCCTGCCCGCCTGGTCTCCGGACGGCAAGCGGATCGCCTTCCAGGGCTACCAGGGCGGCTACTGGCACATCTACGTCGTGCGCCCGGACGGGACCGGCCTTCGCCAGATCACCGCAGGGTCGGCCGACGACCGCGAGCCGACCTGGTCGACGGACGGCCGCACGATCCTCTTCTCGTCCGACCGAGCGGGCAACTTCGACGTCTGGCGCACCGGCCTGAACGACCGCGAGCCGGTCCAGGTCACGACGGGCGAGGTGGACGAGAGCCAGCCCGTGCAGTCGCCGGCGGACGGGTCGATCGCCTTCGTCGCCGACACGGCGAAGGGGCAGGAACTGCGCGTCATGGCGGCGGGCGGCGCCACCCGCACGATCCTCAGCACCGCCGATGAGATTGCGCTGCCGTCGTGGACCGCGGACGGCAAGTCCGTCGCGGCGGTCGTCTACATGCCGGGACGCGTCGGGCGTGCGAGCCGTGCGGCCCTGCAAAGGGTCGACCTCGCGACGAACGCCGTCACCGCGGTTTCCGCGCCGGGCGAAGACGTCTTCATCGGCCGCGCCGCCTGGGGCGCGGGCGACGTGCTCTACACCGCCGACGGAGGGATCAGGCGCCGCAGTACATCGGGTGTCGCGACCATACCGATGACGGCCGAGTTCCGGGTCCGGCCGGCGGGCGACTACCGCCGCCATACGCCGGGTCTGGCGGCGTCCGGTCCGGAGCCGGCGAAGGGCATCCTGCGGCCGGTCGTCTCGCCCGACGGGAAGCGCATCGCGTTCACGGCGCTCGGCGACCTCTGGCTGCTGACAATCGGCGACCCGAAGCCCGTTCGCCTCACAGACGACCCCTTCGTGGACATCGAGCCGGCCTGGTCTCCGGACGGATCGAAGCTCGCCTACACGTCCGACCGCCGCGGCGCCGGGACCATGGACCTCTACCTGCGCGACATGCGGACCGGTCGCGAGGAGCGCCTCACCGACACCTCGGAGAGCGTCAGCGCCCCGGTGTTCTCGCCGGACGGACGGCGGATCGCGCTCACGGTCCTGGATTCCAGCGACTGGCACGCCAACATTCCGCACGTTCTGGACCTGGAGACGCGCGAGCTGCGCAAGATCCACGACTGGCTCTTCAAGCCGAGCGTCGCGAGCTGGTCGAGGGGCGGCGACGCGGTGAGCTACGTCTCGCTCGAGCCCAAGTCGCAGCGCTTCCGGCACGGCCTCAACGAGATCCTGACCATCCCGGTCGATGGCGGGCCGCCGCGGTTCACGACCCCGACCCCGGGCCGCACCCTCGGCATCCGCGCGAAGGCGGGCGCAATGCTCTCGCCCGACGGTCGTCGCCTCGCCTTCGTGCAGGACGGGGTGTTGTGGACCGCGCCCGTGGGTCCTGGCGGCGCGTTCGGCAAGCCGCGGCGGCTCACCCGCGAACTCGCAGACGAACCGAGCTGGACGGGCGACTCGCAGACCATCGTCTTCCTGGCCACCGACCGGCTGAAGCGGGTGCATGTCGCCGATGGCCGCGTCGAAGACATCCCTCTCAGGCTCGACTGGTCGCCCGTCCGTCCCACGGGACGGACGGTGGTGCAGGCGGGGCGCCTGTTCGACGGCAAGACCCTCAGCTACCGCACGAGCGTCGATATCGTGATCGATGGAAACGTCATCACCGAGGTCGTTCCCCGACGGGCCTCCTGGCCGGATGCGCGGATCATCGACGCGACGAAGCGGACGGTGATGCCGGGGATGTTCGAGAACCACATCCACAACTTCATCGTGAACGGCGAGCAGACGGGCCGCATCGCCCTGTCGTTCGGGATCACCTCCATCCGCGAGCCCGGCGCCGATCCGAGCGAAGCCGTCGAGACGAGGGAGGCCTGGGCCAGCGGTCGTCGCGCCGGACCGCGCCTGTTCACGACGGGCCTCATCGAAGGCCCGCGGCTGTACTACCCGATGTCGTTGCCCGTGACCTCCCGCGCCGTGCTCGACCTCGAGCTCGAGCGGGCTGCGCGCCTGGACTACGACTTCATCAAGACCTACGAGCGCCTCGACAGCGCTGACCTCCAGCATGTCGTCGAGTGGGCGCACCGGCGGGGAATCCCGGTGACCTCCCACGACCTCTACCCGGCGGCGACCTTCGGCGTGGACGCCATCGAGCACCTGGTCAGCGGTGACCGGATCATCGCCGGCGACCGGCTCTCGCTCACCGCGCGCCTCTACGACGACGTCCTGCAGCTCTACGTCGCCTCCGGCGTCGCGGTCGTCCCCACGGCGGTCGGCGGCAACCCCGCCGTCGGCGCGTTCTATCTCAGGCGCGACGGCAAGGCGTTCGCAGACCTGAAGCAACTGCGCCTGCTTCCGCAGCGGGTGCGGGCCTCGCGGTATCTCAGGTCCGCCATCGCGGGCGAAGGCCTCAACGATCCGAGCGCGGGCGCCGCGGCGGACAACCCGATCGGGCGTCTCAAGGCGGCCGGCGTCGCGCTGCCCCCTGGAACCGACACATCGTTCTTCAACCTGGGTTTCGGGATCGTGGCAGAGCTGCGCTACTACGTCGATCAGGGGTTCACCCCGGGGGAGGCGCTGCGCGCCGCGACCCTCGATTCGGCGCGGCTGAACCGTGTCGAGGACCGGCTGGGAAGCCTGGAGCCCGGAAAACTCGCGGACCTGGTCGTCGTCGACGGCGATCCGCTCGCCGACGTGCTCGATGTGCTGAACGTCGACCTGGTGATGAAGGATGGCAGGCCCTACCGCTTCGACGAGCTTGCGGCAGGCGCCAACTTGGGAGCGCACTGAATGAGGCCGACGGCTCTGGCACACTTCCTCGCCGCCTTTGCGGCCGCGGCCTCGCTGGCGGCCGCGGCGGCCGCGAAGACCGTGGGGTTCGACGTCAGCGAAGGCACCATGTTCGCTGCGGCCCCGTCGCCCGACGGCAAGACGCTCGCGATGGACCTGCAGGGGCGCATCTGGACGTTGCCGGCGGCGGGCGGGCGCGCCCGGCCCATCACCCCGCTGATGCGCGAGGCGCGGTTTCCCGTCTGGTCGCCCGACGGCCGCCGGATCGCCTTCCAGTACTATGCTCAGGGCAATTGGCGGGTGGCCGTCGCCGGCCGCGACGGCTCCGCGCTCCGGCAACTGACCACCGGTCGGGTCGATGATCGCGAGCCCGCCTGGCGACCCGACGGGCGCACGCTGGTGTTCAGTTCCGACCGCACGCGCAGCCTCGACCTTTGGGAGCTGTCCGTGGACGGGGGCCCCGCCCGGCCGCTCACCACGGGCCCGGCCGACGACTACTACCCCAGCGTCTCCGCGGACGGCCGGCGGATCGCCTATATCCGGGCCGAGGGTCGCAAAGTCAGCCTCATGGTGCTGGACGACGCCGGGAGCCGCGAGCTGCTCGCGTCGGCCGAGCAACTCGGCAGGCCCCTGTGGAGTGCGGACGGGGCGCGGATCTCGGTCAACGTCTACAACCCCGAGCGCGGCGACACGCGCATCGATGTCGTCGACGCCTCGACCGGCAAGGTGGTCGCCACGCGACGCGGCGACGAGGACATCTTCCCGACCGGCGCGGCCTGGCTCGGCGAGCGCATCCTCTATGCGGCCGATGGCGGCCTGCGCACGTGGACGCCGGCGAGCGGGGAGGCTGGCCGCATCCCGTTTCAGGCGCATTTCGACGTGATGTCCCGCCCCGAGTTCCGGAAGAAGGTCTTCGACTTCAACTCCACGGGGCCGCGTCCGCTGCTGGGCGTGATGCGGCCGATGGTGTCGCCGGACGGGGGCCGCATCGCCTTCACCGCCCTGGGCGATCTGTGGCTGTTGAAGGTCGGCGACCCCGAGCCGACGCAACTCACCAGGGACCCCTTCCTCGACGTGGACCCGGCGTGGTCGCCCGACGGCAAGCGGCTGGCATACGTCTCCGACCGCCGCGGAACCGGCGCCATGGACCTGATCGTCCGGAACATGGCTGACGGCGCCGAGCGGCGGCTGACCACGACCGAGGACGATCTGATGCAGCCGAGCTGGTCGCCCGACGGCCGCTCGATCGCGGTCTTCATGCGCGATGCGGACGACTGGCATGCGGCCACGCTGTATGTCGTCGATGTCGAGACGGGCGCGATGCGCAAGGCGCACGACGCGCTGTTCCTGCCGTCTCCGCCGTCGTGGACGGCCGACGGGAAGAAGATCTCGGTGCTGGCCCTGAGGACCTGGTCGGCGCGCTTCCGCAAGGGCGGCAATGCGTTCTTCACGATCGACCTGGCGACCGGGAAGGGCGTCTTCTCGTCGCCGCAGACGGACGGCTCGGTTTCGACCCGCAGCCAGTTCGGGCCGATCTGGTCGCCGGACGGCAAGCAGATCGCCTACGTGCATGAGGGCCGCCTCTGGTCCGGCGAGGCGGATGCCGACGGCAGGTTCCTCAAGCCGCCCGTCCGCCTGACGGACGACTACGCCTCCTATCCCAGTTGGACGGGCGACTCCCGCTCGCTGGTGTACCTCGACAACAATCGGTTCCGCCGCGTGCGCGTCGCCGACCGGGCGGTGGAGGACATCCCCTTCCGGATGAACTGGACCCGGCCCGCTCAGCGGGGCCGCACCGTGATCCAGGCGGGCCGTGTCTTCACGGCCGTGTCCCCCGACTACCTGAAGGACGTCGACATCGTCATCGACGACAACCGCATCGTCGAGATCGCGCCGCGTCGCGCCGCGTGGCCCGGCGCCGACGTCATCGACGCCCGGGGCAAGACGGTCGTGCCGGGCCTGTTCCAGACGCACATCCACCAGTTCGTCAGCGACGGCGAGAAGGTCGGCCGCATCTGGCTGTCGTTCGGCGTGACCTCGGTGCGCGAGCCCGGCGCCGAACCCTACGAGGCGCTGGAGCGGCGCGAGGCCTGGATGAGCGGCCAGCGGCTCGGTCCACGCCAGTTCTTCTCCAACATCCTGGAGGGGCCGCGCCTCTACTACTGGATGAACTCGGCGATCGACTCGGAGAGCCACCTCAACCGCGAACTGAAGCGGGCGATCGATCTCGACTACGACTTTATCAAGACATACGAGACGATGGATCACGAGGTGCAGAAGCGCATCGTGGACTTCGCCCACGGCCACGGACTGATGGTGGCGTCCCACGAGCTCTATCCGGCCGCGACCTACGGGGTCGACGCGATCGAGCACCTCGGCACGCGGGACCGTATGGAGTTCTCGGATCGCGCTTCAATCCGTCGGCGCTCCTATGACGACGTGGTCCAACTGCTCGCGCACTCGGGCATGTACATCAGCCCGACGGCGGCCGGGCGCGCGCCGGGGCCCTCGTACCTGACGCAGATGGATCGCCATCCCGGCATCCTGACTTCGCCGCAGTTCCGGGCGTTCGCACCCAAGTACCAGTCGGCGCACGCGGACATGATGACCTTCCTGCGCCGAGCCTACGGGGGACGTGACGAGCAGCAGACCCGCGGCGAACAGGCGTCGCTCGCCGCCATGTCCAAGGCCGGCGTGCTCATCGGCACGGGCACGGACGGCGGCACGGTGCAGACCGGCTTCTCGGTGGTGATGGAGGCGATCCACTTTGCGGAGGCGTTCGGCCCCTACAAGGCCCTGCAGTCCGCGACGATCGACTCGGCCAGGATCACCGGCGTGGACAAGGATCTCGGCAGCGTGGAAGTCGGCAAGCTCGCGGACCTGGTGATCGTGGACGGGGATCCCCTCGCCGACGTGGCCGACCTCTTCAAGGTCGACACGGTCGTGAAGGACGGCCGTGCCATCCCGCTGGGCGAGCTGCTCAAGACGCCCAACTAGAGCGGCCGTGACGGTGTGTGGGGGAACTCGGCCCGGCCGGGCGCCCCCGCCCAAGGCGGCGCCGTGAGCGGGGGTTCCGGAGCGGCCTTTCACGCCGGCGCGATCTTCTTCAGTCGAGCTTGAGCTGGGCGGCGACGTCGGCCCAGGAGACGAACTTGAAGTTCTGGTTTTCCGACGGACTGACGTTGTAGCCGTCCTGGGTGACGAGCAGGCCGCGCGGGAAACCGGGCAGGGGCGCGCTCACGACGTCGAGGCCGTCGGTCTCGGAGACGCCGTCGATGCCCTTGGCCGGGTCGGGCGCGATGGCGAACGAACCGCGGTAGCGGTTGCGGCCCTGACGCTCGAACACCGCGTAGGTGTTGTTGCCCTGGCTGGAGACGACCAGGTAGCCGCGGCCGCCTTTGCCGGCCCAGAGGCCGACGCCCTCGAAGTCGTCCTTCCACTTCGGATTGTCCCGGATGGCGGCGACGAGGCGGCGCTTGTCGCCCGCCTTCGACGCGGCGGCGAAGCGCCAGAGCCCCACGTCCTCCTCGCCGATGTAGAGCGCGCCGTTGTCGTCGTCGGCGACGCAGCCCTCCACCTGGCTGTTCAGCGCGAACGAGCGGACCACTTCGGCGCGGACCTTGCCGGCCGGCGTGGCGACCAGTCGCCACTGGCGCACCAGGCCCGTCGGATCGTTCGCGAACACATAGGTCTGGCCGCTCCTGCGGTCGCGATACATGCAGAGGCCATAGGGGTCCGACAGGTCCGACTCCTGGACGCCGTCGGCGACGTCGGTGAGCTGGCGGCTGTCGGGATCGAGCGCCAGGATCGCGATCGCCTTGTTGGTCCGGTCGCTGGCGGTCACGAGCACGACGTCGCGGCCGCCCAGCTTGAAGCCGGCGCGCAG
The DNA here is from genome assembly GCF_016793285.1 of Phenylobacterium sp. Classification (GTDB taxonomy): domain Bacteria; phylum Pseudomonadota; class Alphaproteobacteria; order Caulobacterales; family Caulobacteraceae; genus Phenylobacterium. The sequence goes on along the minus strand of NZ_JAEUMO010000154.1, from coordinate 27,285 downwards.
GTCGACGTTGTTCATGCGGCCGTTGGGCAGGAACTGCAGCGGCTTGCCGGCGAGGTCGTAGACGTAGAGCCCGCCCTTCTTGTCGGTGCCGATCACCGCGCTGAGCGCCGGGTCCCTGGGGTTCACCCAGATCGCCGGATCGTCGGCCGCGTCCTCGGCGCGCGCGACCGGAACGGTCTCGAGTGTCGGCATGACCGCCGGCGTCCCCACGGGGAACGGCAGATCGTGCGTGGGCGCGACCTCGGCCGCGCGGGCCGCGCCGCCGAGGGCCAGGGCGGCGGCGAGCGCCGGGAGGGTCCGGAAGCGGGCGGGCGTCATCGGCGTGTCATCTCCCCATGCGATTGGCGCGCTCGCGATTTGTCTGTCGAGCGTCAGCGCAAAACTAGTCGGCCATTCCATACGTGCAAGAGAAATTCCATTTCGCTTGAAACTTGGAATTTTTGTTCGTATCGTTTCCGGGCTGACGCTTGAAAGACTCGCGGATGTCGTGCGGGCAGGGCGTCGGCCAGGGGAGGCGACGATGAACGATCGGGGAATGGCGCTGCGCAACGGCTGCCTCGCAGGCGCAAGCGCACTGGCGATGGCGGTGTGTCTGGGCGCGGGCCCAGCGCTCGCGCAGGCGGCGTCGGACCAGGTGGACGAGGTCGTCGTCACCGGCCAGCGGGCTTCGGACAAGGCGTCGCTGGAAGCCAAGCGCGCCGCCGACAGCCAGGTCGAGGTGGTGTCGGCGAACGATGTCGGCAAGCTGCCCGACCAGAACGTGGCCGAGGCCGTCCGCCGCCTGACGGGCGTGTCGGTCGCGACCGACAAGGGCGAAGGCCGCTATCTCATCATCCGCGGCATCGAGCCGAACCTCGCCAACGTCACCATCAACAATCAGACCGCCTCCGCGCCGGAACCCGAGAACCGGAACGTCAAGCTGGACGACATCCCCTCGGCGCTGATCGGCTCGGTCACCGTGGTGAAGTCGCTGACCCCCGACCTCGACGCCAACGCGATCGCCGGGCAGGTGGACATCAACACGCTGTCGGCCTTCGACAAGGGCCGCTTCTTCGGCAGCGCGCGCGGCGTCTACGGCATCTACGACGACACCAACCGCAACGCGAAGGAAGGCGACGCCTCGATCGGCGGGCTGTTCGGCGCCGACAGGCAGTTCGGGGCCGTGCTGGCGGGCAACTACTCGCGCCGGCCCTCGTACTCGGAGGACATCCTCTCCACGAGCCGCCAGCTCGTGAACGGCATCGACCTGCCGGCGGAGATGGACATGCGGATCTACGATCCCGCCATCCGCACCCGCAAAGGCGCGGTCGCCAACTTCGACTACCGGCCCACCGACGACGTGAAGCTCTACGCGCGCCTGCTGTATTCGCAGTTCGCCGACCGCGAGCTCCGCAACCGCTTCCGCTTCTTCTTCCCGGCCGACAACAACGCGGCCGACACGACGACCCTGCCGCCCGGCTACTCCGCGCTGAGCGCCTCGGGCGGCACGATCAACTCCACGACCGCGCGGCGGCTGCTGCGCAAGCGCCAGGAGATCACCGACACCACCACGATCAACGTCGGCGGCGAGTTCAACGTCGGGCCCGGCGAACTGAAGATCGAGGCCACCCACGCGGAATCGAACAAGAAGGATCCGATCCGCGACGAGGTGGAGTACCGCGCGGCGGCCTCCACGGGGCTGGGCGCCACCTTCACGACCGGCGACCGGCTGCTCGACACCTTCACGGCGAACGCCGCGGCCCTCAATGCAGGGAATTATCGCCTTAATAACTACAAGCAGGTATCGCGCAGAGCCGGCGAGGATCTCGACCAGGTCCGCATCGACTACAAGCTGCCGGTCGAGGCGCTGGGCGAAGGCAGCTACCTGAAGGTGGGCGCCAAGTACCTGAAGCGCGACCGCTTCCAGGACCAGACCGGGCGCACCTTCACCGCCGTCGCGGCCACCGCGGGCACGCGCACCCTGGCCTCGGACCTCGACCGCGACGCCGGCGTGATCTTCGACAACCGCTTCACCTTCGGCCCGACCACGAGCATCGATTCGGCCCAGGCCTTCGTGTTCGGCAATCCGACGCAGTTCACGGTCAACGCGGCCGACCAGGTCTCGCAGTCCAAGACGTCTGACTACAAGGTCAAGGAGAAGGTCACCGCGGCCTACATCATGGCCGGCATCGTCCGCGGGCCGCTGACCATCATCCCCGGCGTGCGCATGGAGCGGACCGAGGGCGACACCGCTGCGATCATCTACCGCGCCGGCGTGACGACGCTCACCAGCACCTTCGATTCCTTCGGTCACTACAGCTACACGGACTTCTTCCCGGGCGTGAACGCCAAGTACGAGTTCAGCGACCACCTGCTGGGCCGCGCGGCGATCACCACCGCCATCGGCCGGCCCGGGTTCGTGAACCTGGCTCCGACCGTCACGGTCGACACCGGCTCGAACACGGTCTCGCAGGGCAATCCGAACCTGAAGCCGCAGAAGTCGCTGAACTTCGACATCTCGCTGGAATACTATTTCGAGAGCGAGGGCGGCGTTTCGGTGGCCCTGTTCCACAAGAAGATCGACGATCCGGTCTTCGCCACCACCATGACCGGCCAGACGGGGACCTTCGGCGGCGTGGCGCTCACGAACGCCATCGTCAACTCGTTCGGCAACGGCGACTCGGCCGAGCTGACCGGCCTCGAACTCGCCTTCCAGAAGCCGCTCACCTTCCTGCCGTCGCCGCTGGACGGCTTCGGCGTCAACGCGAACCTCACCCTGACCGACGGCAAGCTCAAGGTGCCCGGCCGGACCGTGAAGACGCCGCTGATCGGCCAGGCGGACAAGATCGCCAGCGTTCAGCTCTACTACGAGAAGTACGGTGTCTCGGCGCGACTGGCCTACACCTACCACTCGTCCTACCTCGACACGGACGGCGGCCTGAACGTCGCCGACCCGACCGGGCGGTCCGACGGCTACTTCGGCGCGCTGTCGACCTTCGATGCGCGGGCGGCGTACCGGTTCAACCGCAACGTCGAGGTGTTCGTGGAAGGCAACAACCTCACCGACGCCAAGGACTACTATTTCTTCCGCACTTCCGACCGCTTCCGCGAAGCGGAGAAGTACGGCCGCTCGATGCGGCTGGGCCTGACGCTGACCTACTAGGATGCGCGCGAGGGCCCTGATGCTGGCGTGCGCGGCGGCGATCGCCACGCCCGCCGCCGCCGCTGCCGCTGAGCCGGCGCCGGCGGCGCTCAAGCTGGAGCGCGTGGTCATGCTGATGCGCCACAGCGTGCGTCCGCCGACCAGCGCCAAGGTGACCCCGCCGGGCTGGGCCGCCGAGGCCTGGCCGGCGTGGTCCACGCCGTTCGGCGAACTCACGCCGCATGGCGCGGCCGGCGCCCGGCTGATGGGCGCTTACGACCGCCAGGCGTTCGCCGCGCGCGGCATGCTGGCGGCCCAGGGCTGTCCCCGGCGCGGCGACATCGCGGTCTGGGCCAGCGGCAAGAGCCGCTCGATCGACACCGCGAAAAACTACGCCGAGGCGATGTTCCCGGGCTGTGGCGTCAAGGTCGACCATCCGGTCGACGAGAACAACGACCCGGTGTTCCACCCCCTGGACTCCGGCGCGACGATCGACGGCGCGCGAGCGCTGGCGGCCACGCAGGCGCGCCTGCCGGCGGGCGGGCTGGCGGCGGTGCAGGCCGGCCATGCCGAGGACTTCGCACTGCTGCAGCGCATCCTGGGCAAGCCCGCCGAGTGCGCCGCGCCGGGCTGCAACCTCGCCGACATCCCATCGCAGTTCGAGTCGAGTCCGCACGACGGGCCCGACCTGACCGGCGCGCTGGGGACGGCCTCCACGGCGGGCAGCACGCTCATGCTCTCCTACGTCGAGGGCAAGCCGATGTCCGAGGTGGGCTGGGGCCGGGCGACCAAGGCCGACCTGACCCAGTTGCTCGGGTTCCACGCGACGAAGTTCCAGTGGGAAGCCCGGACGCCCTACGTCGCCGAGCGGGCCGCGGCGCCGATCGCGCGCCGTATCCTGCAGGCCATGACGCGCGAACCCGGAACCGGCAAGCTCACCCTGCTCGTGGGCCACGACACCAACATCGCCCAACTGGGCGGGATGCTGGACCTGCACTGGCAGGCCGGCGACTACGCGCCCGACGATCCGCCGCCCGGCGGGGCGCTGGGCTTCGAACTCCTCCGCGACGCCAGGGGCCATCGGTTCGTCAGGGCCTTCTACCAGGCGCAGACGATGGACCAACTCCGCAACCTGACGCCGCTCACGCTCGAGGCGCCGCCGGCGCACGACTACCTGCCCCTTCCCGGCTGCACGACCTTGGCCTCGGACCCGTGCCCGCTTGCCCGGTTCCGGGCCATCGTCCAGCGCAAGCTGGACCACCCCGCGCCCTGAGCAACCCGGGGCGCGGGGCCTTCCTTCCCCGACCGACTGTTGGCCACGTCCCTGGCGGGACGTGGCCGTTTTCCTGGGCGATCAGAGCCGGACGGGCTTGCCCGAGCGCAGCGACTGCGCGGCCGCCTCGGCCAGGGCGAGCGCCGCCACGCCGTCGGCGTAGCCGATCTCGGGCGCCGCCTTGCCGTCCAGGATGTCGGCGAAGTGGGCCATCTCGGCGCGGTAGGCGGCGGCGTAGCGGTCGAGGAAGAAGTTCTGGAACCGGTCGGCCTGCGACCCCTGTTCGGTCCAGACCTGGACCGTGCTCTCGGTGACGTTGTCGGCGCGGATCATGCCGGCCGCGCCGTAGGCCTCCAGGCGCTGGTCGTAGCCGAAGCCGGAACGGCGGCTGTTGGCGATGACGCAGAGCCGGCCCGACGCGGTCTTCAGGACGCACCGGGCGGTGTCGATGTCGCCGGCCTCGCCGATGGCCGGATCGACCAGGCAACTCCCCCAGGCGAACACCTCGACGGGTTCCTCGCCCAGGATCCAGCGGGCCATGTCGAAGTCGTGGATCGCCATGTCCTTGAACAGCCCCCCCGAGACCTTCACGTAGGCCACAGGCGGGGGGGCGGGGTCGTTGGAGGTGATCTGCAGGCTCTCCAGCCCTCCGACGCGACCGGCGTCCAGCGCCGCCTTGAGCGCCCGGAAGTTGGGGTCGAAGCGGCGGTTGAAGCCCAGGAACATCCGCGCGCCCTTCAGGCTGTCGGCGGCCGCACGGGCGCGCGCGAGGTCCATGTCGATGGGCTTCTCGCAGAACACCGCCTTGCCGGCCTGGTGCGCGCGGACGCTGTAGTCCAGGTGCGTGTCGGTGGAACTGGCCACGATGACGCCGGCGACGGAGGGATCGGCCATCACGGCGTCGAGGTCGGCGACGGCGCCGCCGAGGTCGCGGGCGGCCGCCTGGGCGTTCTCCGCGAACGGATCGACGATGTGGCTGAGCGTCAGGCCCGGATGAGCGACGACGTTGGCGCCGTGGATGCGGCCGATGCGGCCGGCGCCGATGAGAGCGATCTTGTGCATCGGAACTCCTAGAGACGAACCGGCGCGCCGGTCTTGGCCGATTCGGCGGCGGCTTCGGCCAGTTCGAGCGACCTGAGACTGGCCTCGTATCCGGTCTCGGGCGTCGCCTGGCTGGCGAGGATGGCGGCGAAGTGGGCCATCTCCGCGGCGTAGGCCTCGGCGTAGCGGGCCATGAAGCCGGGATGCAGGGCCGCGCCGCGGGCGCCGTCGTCCTGCCAGACCTGCACGGTGTCCTGCACGAGGTCGCCGGCCACCGCCATGCCGCGGGACCCGAACGCCTCGATCCGCTGGTCGTAGCCGCAGCCCGAGCGGCGCGTGTTGGAGATCACGCAGAGCCGCCCCCTGGCGTCCTTCAGCATCACGCGCGCGGTGTCGACGTCGCCCACTGCGGCGATGGCGGGGTCCACGAGGCAACTCGCCCAGGCGAAGATCTCGCTCGGCGCGTCGGGCATCAGCCAGCCCGCCATGTCGAAGTCGTGGATGGTGAAGTCCTTGAAGAGACCGCCGCTGGTCGGAAGGAAGTGAGCGGGCGGGGCCGCCGGGTCGTGGTTGACGATCTGCAGGGTCTCGAGGTCGCCGATCTCGCCGCCGTCCAGCCTGGCCTTGAGCGCGCGGAAGTGGGGATCGAAGCGACGGTTGAAGGCGACGAACAGCGGAGCCGCCGGCTTGGCCAGCACGCCTTCGAACGCTCTCAGCCGGCGCGCGTCCAGGTCCAGCGGCTTCTCGCAGAAGACCGCCTTGCCGGCGTCGAGGGCCGCCAGCGCGTGATCGAGGTGGGCGTCGGTGGAACTGGCGACGATCACGCCTTCCACCGACGGATCGGCGAGCACATCCTCCAGGCGCGCCGGGCGGGCGCCCACGCCCGCGGCCACCTCGGCCACGTCGGGACGTGGGTCGACCACGAAGGCGAGGTCCAGGCTCGGGTTGGCGGCGGCGTTCCTGAGGTGGACGGAACCCATCCGTCCGGCGCCGATCTGGGCGATTCTGTGCATGGGCCCTCCGTGCCGCCGTTCTATGGAACAAAATTTCCGTTCACAAGTGAAATGGAACGCGATGTCGAGCGCGTTGCGGTTCCGGGCGGAACAGATATTCTAGACTAGGAATATCCGTATCCGAGGCAGCATGTCCGACGCGCAGACCCCGCCCGCCACGGCCGATGAGCTGCGCGCCGCGATTCTCGAACGCTACGACGGGCTGTCCAAGCGCCTGCAACAGATCGCCCGCTACGTGCTCGACGAGCCGAACGAACTCGCGTTGGAGACCCTGGCGGTGATCGCTGAGCGCAGCGGGGTGCAGCCCTCGGCCATCGTGCGGTTTGCCAAGAGCTTCGGGTTCGATGGCGCGAGCCAGATGCAGCGCCTGTTCCGCGACGGCCTGCTCTCGGGGCACGCGGCGCTCGGCTACTCCGAGCGGGTGCGCAACTTCAGCCGCGCGGTCGACAACAGCGCCGCGTCGGGCGGCGCGGAGTTGCTCTCCGAGTTCGTGGAAGGCAACACCATCGCGCTGCAGAACCTGCCGCAGACCGTGAGCGACAGCGACCTCACGACCGCAGTGAAGCTGGTGGAGGCGGCGGAAGCCGTGTTCGTCGTGGGCGTGCGCCGGGCGTTCCCGATCGCCGCCTACCTCGCCTATTCGTTGCAGCAGGCCGGCAAGCGAACGATCTTCGTGGATGGCGTCGCGGGCCTGGCGCGCCAGCAGGTGGGGATGGTCCGGCCCGGGGACCTGCTGCTCGCCGTGAGCTACCAGCCCTACGCCGAGGAGACGGTCCACGCGGTGGAGGCGGCGGCGGCGCGCGGCGCGAAGGTGCTGTCGATCAGCGACAGCCTGGTCAGCCCGATCGCCAAGCCCGCCACCGTGACGCTGCAGGTCCGCGAGTCGGAGATCCGCGCCTTCCGTTCGCTCTCGGCGTCGATGTGCCTCGCCCAGGCCCTGGTGATCGGCTTCGCCTTCGAAAACTCGCGCAGGGAAGACGCAAAGGGCCGGCGGCGGAAGGCTTGAAACATCCGTTCCGGGCATGAAATGAACATTGCAATCCGACCGTCATTGGAATACACGTTCCAAGACGCGTCGCGATGAACGCGACGGGGAGGGCGTGTTGAACCGGGTGGCCGAGGAAAAGTCGATCGATCTGCTCGCCATCGGCCGGTCCAGCATCGATCTCTACGGCGAGCAGGTGGGCGGCCGGCTCGAGGACATGGGGTCGTTCGCCAAGTACGTGGGCGGCAGTCCGACCAACACCGCCATCGGCGTCTCGCGCCTGGGCCTGAAGAGTGCGCTGCTGACGCGGGTGGGCGCCGACCACATGGGCCGGTTCATCCGCGAGCAGCTCGTCCGCGAGGGGGTCGACGTGTCGGGAGTCATCGCCGACCCGGACCGGCTGACCGCGCTGGTCATCCTGGGCATCCGCGACCGCGAGAGCTTCCCGCTGATCTTCTACCGTGAGAACTGCCCGGACATGGCGCTCTCGACGGACGACGTGGACGAGGCGCAGGTGCGCGCCGCGCGCGCCGTGCTGATCAACGGCACCCACCTGTCGCAACCCGGCGTCTTCGGAGCCTCGATGAAGGCGGCGGAACTGGCCAAGGCCTCGGGTGGCAAGGTCGTCTTCGACATCGACTACCGGCCCGTGCTCTGGGGGCTGACGTCCCGCGACATGGGCGAGGACCGCTTCGTGGCCCATCAGGCGGTCACCGCGATCCTGCAGAAGGTGCTGCCGCTGTGCGACCTCGTGGTCGGCACGGAAGAGGAGATCCATATCCTCGGCGGCACGACCGACACCGTCGCGGCGCTCAGAGCCGTGCGCGAGCGGACGGGCGCGCTCCTGGTCTGCAAGCGCGGGCCCAAGGGCTGTTCGGCCTTCCCCGGCGCGATCCCCGACAGCCTGGACGACGGCGTCGTCGGTCCGGGCTTCGAAGTCGAGGTGTTCAATGTCCTGGGCGCGGGGGACGCCTTCATGAGCGGCTTCCTGCGCGGCTGGTTGCGCGACCTGCCGCTGGAGCGCTGCTGCGAACTGGCCAACGCCGCCGGCGCCATCGTCGTCTCGCGCCACGGCTGCGCGCCCGCCATGCCGACCTGGCCCGAGATGGAAGCGTTCCTGACGAAGCGCGACCGCCCGTTCCGCCTGCGCGAGGACGCCGAACTCGAGCACGTCCACTGGGCCACGACGCGCGCGGGGACCTATGACGAACTCGCCGTCCTGGCCATCGACCACCGCGTGCAGCTCGAGGAACTGGCCGTCGAAGTCGGCGCGGATCCGGCCCGCCTGCCGGCGTTCAAGATGCTGGCGCTGCAGGCGCTGCATCAGGTGGCGGCCGGCGACCGGCGCTTCGGCATCCTCCTCGACGGCGGCTACGGCTTCGACGCCCTGGCGGCCGCGGCCGATCATCCCTACTGGATCGGGCGCTGTATCGAGGTCCCTCGCTCCCGGCCGGTCCAGTTCGAATGCTCGGACGACGTGGCGACCGAACTGGCGACCTGGCCGCTGAACCAGGTGGTCAAGGTGCTGGTCTTCTACCACCCCGACGATCCGGCCGACCTGCGCGAGCGCCAGGAGCGTCAGGTGCTGCGGCTGTACGACGCCTGCCGCAAGACCCGCCACGAACTCCTGCTGGAGATCATCGCGCCGCCCGGCATGGCCTGCGACGCCGCGACCATCGCCCGCGCCGTCGACCGGTTCTACGACCTCGGCGTGAAGCCCGACTGGTGGAAGCTGGAGCCGCTCGACGACCCGGCCGCCTGGCGCAACATCGAGGCGGTGATCGCCCGCAGGGATCCGTATTGCCGCGGCGTGGTGCTGCTCGGCCTGTCGCAGCCGCTGGAGACGCTGGTCGCGGCCTTCGAGGCCACGGCGAAGGCTCCGGTCGTCAAGGGCTTCGCCGTGGGGCGGACGATCTTCCACGAGCCTGCGCGCGCCTGGCTCGCGGGCGAGATCGACGACGCCGTGGCGGTGCGTCGCCTCGCGGAGACGCTGTCGTTCCTGTGGGACGCCTGGCGGCGCGCACGCGCCGGGGTGGGACGCGCCGCATGAGCCCGCTGCGCCTCACCGCCGCCCAGGCGACCGTCCGCTGGATGACGCGCCAGTTCATCGAGGTCGACGGCGTCGAGGTCCCGTACTTCGCGGGCGTGTGGGCCATCTTCGGCCACGGCAACGTCGCCGGCCTGGGCGAGGCGCTGGAAGGGCTGCGCGACACCCTGCCGACCTGGCGGGCGCACAACGAGCAGGCGATGGCGCATGCCGCCATCGCCTACGCCAAGCAGATGCGGCGGCGCCGCGCGATGGTCTGCACGACCTCGATCGGGCCGGGCGCGACCAACATGGTGACGGCCGCGGCGCTGGCGCACGTGAACCGCCTGCCGGTGCTGTTCCTGCCGGGCGACGTCTACGCGTCCCGTCGGCCCGACCCGGTGCTGCAGCAGGTCGAGGACTTCGCCGATGGCACGGTCAGCGCCAACGACTGCTTCCGTCCGGTCTCGCGCTACTTCGACCGCATCACGCGGCCGGAACAACTGCTGGCGGCCCTGCCGCGCGCGATGGCGGTGATGACCGATCCGGCCGACTGCGGGCCCGTGACGCTGGCGTTCTGCCAGGACGTTCAGGCCGAGGCCTACGACTGGCCCAGGGCCTTCTTCGAGCGGCGCGTCTGGCGCGTGCGCCGTTCGGGCCCGGACGCACGCGAGCTCGACGACCTCGTCGCCGCGCTGCGGGCCGCGGAGCGGCCCCTGATCGTCGCGGGCGGCGGCGTGCTCTACGCCGGCGCCGAGGGCCGACTTGCGCGTCTGGCCCAGACGCTGGGCGTGCCGGTCGCCGAGACGCAGGGCGGCAAGGGCGCGCTCGCCTGGGATCATCCGATGAACCTGGGCTCGATCGGCGTCACCGGCTCCAGCGCCGCGAACGGCGCGGCGGCGGAAGCCGACGTCGTCGTCGGCATCGGCACGCGCCTCCAGGACTTCACGACCGGTTCGCGGGCCCTGTTCGCCGCCAGGGACCGGCGGCTGTTCCAGATCAACGTCGGCGCCTTCGACGCCCACAAGCACGGCGCTGCGACCGTCGTAGGCGATGCGGACGTCGTGCTGGAGGCGCTGGAGGCGCGCCTCAACGGATGGCGCGCGCCGGACGCCTGGCGCGCCCATGGCCGCGACGCCGTCATCGCCTGGAACGCGGCGGCCGATGCGGTGACCGCATCTCCCGGCGCCGCCCTCCCCTCGGACGCCCAGGTCATCGGCGCCGTGCAGCGCGCGACGGGGCCCGACGCCGTCGTCGTGTGCGCGGCCGGCGGCCTGCCGGGCGAACTGCACAAGCTGTGGCGCACGGCGCGACCTGGCGGCTACCACGTCGAGTACGGCTATTCGTGCATGGGCTACGAGATCGCCGGCGGTCTGGGCGTGAAGATGGCGGCGCCCGAGCGCGACGTGCATGTGATGGTCGGCGACGGCAGCTACCTGATGCTGAACTCCGAGATCGCGACGTCGGTGATGCTGGGCCAGAAGCTGACCATCACCGTCCTCGACAACCGCGGGTTCGGCTGCATCAACCGGCTGCAGCAGGGGACCGGCGGCGCGCCGTTCAACAACCTGCTGGCCGACGCGGCGCACGAGACGCTCCCCCAGATCGACTTCGCCGCCCATGCCGCCAGCCTCGGGGCGCTGGCCGAGAAGGTGGCCGGCATCGCCGAACTGGAGGCCGCCCTGGCGCGCGCCCGCGACAACGAGCGCACCACCGTCATCGTCATCGACACCGATCCGATGATCTCCACCGAGGCGGGCGGCGCCTGGTGGGACGTGGCGGTTCCCGAAGTGTCGAGCCGCGGGTCCGTCCGCGCCGCGCGGGCCGCCTACGAAGCCGCCGTCAAAGAGCAGCGTACCGGAGAGTAGCGCATGTCCATCCGTTTCGGCGTCAGCCCGATCGCCTGGGTCAACGACGACATGCCGGAGCTGGGCGCCGGCACGCCGCTGGAGACCATCCTCAGCGACGCGCGCGACATCGGCTTCTCCGGCGTGGAGCTGGGGGGGATCTTCCCGCGCGACGCGGCGGTCCTGAAGCCGAAGCTGGACGCCTACGGCCTCGACCTCGTGGGAGGCTGGTTCAGCGGCGCGCTGCTGGCCCACGACGTCGACGCCGAGATCGCGGCGGCCGAAGATCATCTCCGCCTGCTGAAGGCCATGGGCTCGACCGTGTGGGTCCACGCCGAGACGTCCAACGCCATCCACGGCCAGAGGGGCGCGCCGCTCAGCGGGACGCCGCGCCTGGACGCGCAGGCGTGGAAGACGTTCGGCGCGCGCCTAACCGCCTTCGCCGACCATATCACCAGCCACGGCCTGCGCTTCGCCTACCACCACCACCTGGGCACGGTGGTCGAGCGGTCCGACGACCTGGAGGCCTTCATCGGGGCCACGGGTGAAACGGTGGGCCTGACGCTGGATACGGGTCACGCGGCGCTGGGCGGCGTCGATCCGGTGACGGCGATCCGCACGCACCCGAGCCGCATCGCCCACGTCCACTGCAAGGACGTCCGCGGCCCTGTGTTCGCCGGCGTGCGCCGCAACGGCCAGAGCTTCCTGGACGGCGTGCTGGCCGGGATGTTCACCGTGCCGGGCGACGGCGGCATCGACTACGCCAAGGTCATGCGCGCGCTGGCCGATATCCGCTACTCCGGCTGGATCGTGGTGGAGGCCGAGCAGGACCCGGCCATCGCCAACCCGCGCACCTACGGCGAACTCGGCCTGCGCACCCTCGAACGCGAGGCGGCGGCCGCCGGACTAGAGGAGGCCGCCTGATGCCCGACCTGCGCGTCCGCCCGCACGCCCCCGACGCCAACGGCCAGGTCCTGGACGTCAGCCCGCAGAGCGCCGGCTGGAACCATGTCGGTTTCGCTGTGCATGAACTGGCCGACGGGCGCGTCGCCCGCGGCGGCGCGCCGGGCCGCGAGGCCTGCCTCGTGGTGCTGACGGGGACCGCCGACGTCCAGGCCGGCGGAACGGACTATCCGGGCGTCGGCGGCCGCGGGAGCGTGTTCGAGGACCGGGCGCCAGCGGCGGTGTACGTCCCCGCCGGAGTGGCCTGGACGGTGACGGCCAGGGGACCTGTCGAGCTGGCCGTCTGCACTGCGCCGGGGACCGGCCCCGGCGCGCCCCGCCTGATCGACCCCGCGCGGATGAGCCGCGAGGTTCGCGGCAAGGACACCAACACCCGCTATGTCCGCAACATCCTGCCCGAGACCGAGCCCGCCGAGAGCCTGCTGGTGGTGGAGGTGATCACGCCGGGCGGCCACTGGTCGAGCTATCCCCCCCACAAGCACGACACCGCCACGCCCGCGGAGGAGACCGCGCTGGAGGAGACCTACTACCACCGCCTCGACCCGCCGCAGGGCTTCGCGATCCAGCGCGTCTACACCGACGACCGCAGCCTGGACGAGACGATCTCCGTGGAGGACGGCGACGTGGTGATGGTGCCGCGCGGCTATCATCCGGTCGGCGCGCCGCACGGCTACGACCTCTACTACCTGAACGTCATGGCCGGCCCGAAACGGCAGTGGATCTTCCGCAACGACCCCGCCCACGACTGGATTGCGAAGAAGGCCTGACCCCCGTGCGTGACATTCCCCATTTCATCGGAGGCCGCGCCGTCGCGGGCGCCTCGGGCCGCTTCGGCGACGTCTTCGATCCCAACACGGGCCGGGCGCAGGCCCGCGTCCCGCTCGCGAACGCCGCCGAACTCGACGCCGCCGTCGAGAACGCCCGCGTCGCGCAGAAGGCCTGGGCCGCGGTGAACCCGCAGCGGCGGGCGCGGGTGATGTTCGAGTTCAAGCGGCTGCTGGAAGTCCACATGGACGAACTGGCCGCGCTGCTGTCCTCCGAGCACGGCAAGGTGGTCGCCGACAGCCGCGGCGACATCCAGCGCGGGCTGGAGGTCATCGAGTTCGCCTGCGGCATCCCGCACCTGATGAAGGGCGACTTCACCAGCGGCGCGGGGCCGGGCATCGATGTCTTCTCGAGCCGCGAACCCCTGGGCGTGGTGGCCGGGATCACCCCGTTCAACTTCCCGGCCATGATCCCGATGTGGATGTTCGGGCCGGCCATCGCCGCCGGCAACGCCTTCATCCTGAAGCCGTCCGAGCGTGACCCGTCGGTACCGCTGCGGCTGGCCGAACTGATGATCGAGGCGGGCCTGCCGCCGGGCGTGCTCAACGTCGTCCACGGCGACAAGGTCGCGGTCGATGCGATCCTCGATCATCCGGCGGTCAAGGCCGTGAGCTTCGTGGGCTCCTCCGACATCGCCCGGGCGGTCTATGCGCGCGCCGCGGCCGGCGGGAAGCGCTGCCAGGCGATGGGCGGCGCCAAAAACCATGGCGTGGTCCTGCCCGACGCCGACTTCGACCAGGCCGTCGCCGACATCGTGGGCGCGGCCTACGGCTCGGCCGGCGAACGCTGCATGGCGCTGCCGGTGGTCGTGGCGGTGGGGGAAGACACCGCGGACATACTGCGCAGCAAGCTGGTGACCGCGATCGAGGGCCTGCGGATCGGGGTTTCCACCGATCCCGACGCCCACTACGGCCCCGTGGTCTCCGCCGCCCACAAGGCGCGGATCGAAGGCTATATCCAGATGGGCGTCGACGAGGGCGCCGAACTGGTGGTCGACGGCCGCGGCTTCACGCTCCAGGGCTCGGAAGGCGGCTTCTTCGTGGGGCCCACGCTGTTCGACCGCGTGACGCCGGCCATGCAGACCTACCAGGACGAGATCTTCGGTCCGGTGCTGCAGATCGTGCGCGCCCAGAGTTTCGCCGAGGCGGTCAGCCTGCCCACGCGCCATGCCTACGGCAACGGCGTGGCCATCTTCACCCGCGACGGCGATGCGGCCCGCGAGTTCGCCGCCGAGGTCGAGGTGGGCATGGTGGGCATCAACGTGCCGATACCGGTGCCGGTCGCCTACCATTCGTTCGGCGGGTGGAAGCGCTCGGGCTTCGGCGACCTGAACCAGTACGGGATGGACGGCGTGCGCTTCTACACGCGCCAGAAGATCGTGACCCAGCGCTGGCCGAAGCGGGTCGCGGACGGCGAGGTCGCCGACCAGAGTTTCGTCATTCCGACGATGCGCTAACGGCAGATCCGGGGGAAATCGATGCCGAACCCGCTGGCCTTCTTCGCCCCGGCCGCCGCCGCGCCGCCGATCGACGATCCGGCGCGCACCGACACGCTGTACCGGCGCTACCGCTTCCAGGTGATGATGGCCATCACCCTGGGCTACGGGCTGTCGTACACCGGCCGCCTGGCCATCGGAGTGGTGAAGAAGCCGCTGATCGACGGTGGCATCTTCACCGCCGCGGACCTGGGCCTGATCGGTTCGGCGCTGTTCTACAGCTACGCCATCGGCAAGCTCTTCAACGGGTTCCTGGCCGACCATGCCAACGCGCGCCGGTTCATCGCCGCCGGCTTCATCGGTTCGGCGCTCTGCAACCTGGGCATGGGCTTCTCGACCAGCGTCACGGCCGCGGCGATCTTCTGGGGGCTGAACGGCTGGTTCCAGAGTTTCGGCGCGCCGGCCTGCGTGGTGGCGATGACGTCATGGTTCTCCAACCGCGAGCGCGGCCGCTACTACGGCATCTGGTCGACCGCGCACTCGATCGGCGAGGGCCTGAACTTCCTCATGACCGGCGCCATCGTCGCCGCCTTCGGCTGGTCCATGGGCTATCATGTCCCGGCGGCCATCTGCGCGCTGGCCGGCGTCTGGATGCTCCGCTGGGTCCGGGACGCGCCGAAGAGCTACGGCCTGCCCCCTGTCGCCGACTACCGCAACGACCACTGGCAGGGCCCGGACGCGCTGAAGGCGGAGACGCCGCTGCTCGCCACCCAGCTCTCGATCCTCAGGATCCCGGCGGTCTGGATCCTCGCGCTCGCCAGCGCCATGACCTACGTCACCCGCTACGCCATCAATAGCTGGGGCGTGCTCTACCTGCAGGAGGCCAGGGGCTACAGCCTGCCCGCCGCCGGCAGCCTGCTCTTCACGTCCACCCTCGCCGGCATCGGCGGGGCCGTGGCCTTCGGCTACATCTCGGACAAGTTCTTCGCGGCCAAGCGTCCGCCGGCCAACCTGATCTTCGGACTCATCGAGCTGGCGGGCCTGGGCCTGATCTTCTTCGGGCCGCAGAACCACTTCGTCCTGGTGGCCGGGATGGTGCTGTTCGGCCTGGGCATGACGGGGCTCGTGACCTCCGTCGGCGGCCTCTTCGCCACCGACATCTGCCCCAAGCGCGTCGTCGGCGCGGCCATGGGCCTGATCGGCGTCTTCAGCTATCTGGGCGCCGCGGTGCAGGAACAGATCTCGGGCATCCTGATCGACCGCGGCACGACCATGGTCGCGGGCGTCCGCCACTACGACTTCGGCCCCGCCATCACCTTCTGGATCGGGGCGTCGGTCGTGTCTCTGCTGCTGGCGTCGAGCCTGTGGCGCGTAAAACTGAGGGACTGATGCCGTCGCAGCTTCTGGAGACCATGATCGAGGCGGCCCGCGTCGCGGGCGACCGCCTGAAGCAGGACTTCGCAGACCTGGCGTCGCTGGACGTCCGCTTCAAGAACGGTGCGGGCGATCCCTTCTCCGAGGCCGACCTGCGCGCGGAGGAGACGGTGAAGTCGATGCTGGCGCGGGCCCGACCCGCGTACGGCTTCCTGGGCGAGGAGGGCGGGCTGGTCCCCGGGTCCGATCCCGACCACGTCTGGGTCGTCGACCCGCTGGACGGCACCATGAACTTCGTCCGCGGCGTGCCCTTCTTCGCGGTCAACATCGCCCTGGCGAAGGCCGGCGACGTGCTCGCCGGGGTCACCTACGTGCCGATGATGGACGAGATGTTCTGGGCCGAGCGCGGCGGCGGCGCGTTTCTGAACGGCGCGCCGATCCGGGTGGCCGGGACCGCGCGCCTGGAGGATTCGGTGCTGGCGATCGGCATCCCCTTCGCCGGCAAGCCGCGCCAGGCGCAGTTCCATCATGAGATCGCCCAGCTCACCCACCGTGTGGCCTCGGTGAGGCGGCTGGGCGCCGGCGCGGTCGATACGGCCTACGTCGCCTGCGGCCGCTTCGACGCCTACTGGGAGCAGTCGGTGAGCCCGTGGGACATGGCGGCCGGCGCAGTGCTGGTGCGCGAGGCTGGCGGCGTGGTCACCAACACCGCGGGCGGCCCGCTCGACATCATGGGCGGCAACGTCCTGAACTCGGCGCCGGGCATCCACGCGGCGTTGCTCGAGGTCCTTCGGCCGATCGACGGCTAAGCGCCCGGCCAGCTCACGACGACGCGTAGCCCGCCCAGCGGCGAGCGGTCCAGCGCCACGGCGCCGTCGGTGGCCTCGACCAGGTCGCGCACGATGGCCAGGCCCAGGCCGTGACCCGGCCCGGCCTCGTCCAGCCGCCCGCCTCGGATGAGCGCCGCCTCGGTACGTTCGGCGTCCAGGCCCGGGCCGTCGTCTTCTACGGTGACCGACACGGCTTCCGTCGACGGCGCGCCGGTCAGCCGGACCTGCCGGCGCGCGAAACGGGCGGCGTTCTCCATCAGCGCGCCCAGCACTTCGGCCAGCACGTCGGCCGCCACCGGGACGGCGAGGGAAGGGTCGATCTCCTGCGCGAACACGATCCGCTCGCCCGCAGGCGTCCGCTCCAGCACGTCGATGAGCTGCTCGGCGACGGTGGCGGGCGACGAGGCGCCCTCCTGCGCCGCGTCCCGAGCCGCCGCAGCCCGGGCGCGCGCGAGTTCCGCCTCCAGCGCAGCCGCCATGGCCGCGATGGCGCTGTCGAGGCCGTCGGCGGCTTCCGTCGCGCCGGCGTCGCGTGCGAGCCGGCTCTGAGCGCCGAGCGCCGCCAGCGGGGTCTTCAGACTGTGGGCGAGGTCGCCGGCGCGTCGGCGCGCGCGCGCCACGTCGGCCTGCCGCGCCTCGGCCAGCGCGTTGATCGCCTCGACCAGCGGGGCGACCTCGCGGGGATGATCCTCGCCTAGCCGCGCGGTCGGATTGCGGCGCATGCGTTGCAGGCGCTCGCGCAGCGGCGCCAGCGGGGCGAGGCCCAGCCGGACCTGTACGAGCGCCGCGAGCGCCAGCACCGCCCAGAGCCCGGCGAGGAAAAGCGCCAGCTCGCGGCCGAACTGGGTGCGGGCTTCAGTCAGTTCGCGCACGTCCACGCCGACCTGGATGACCGCCGGTGCGTCGGCTCCGGGCGCCCGGATCGCGCGCGCCACCCGCAGCAGCCGCTGGCCGAACGGGCCTGGGGTGGCGTCGGTCGCCCAGTCCGAGGGCGAGGCCTCCGCCGGGACGGGCAGCGCCTGATCCCAAAGCGAACGGGAGCGCACGACGCCGCGGTCCGTGCTCACCTGCCAGTAGAAACCGCTGGCGGCGCGCATCGCGCGGGGGTCGAGCGGCGTCTGCTCCAGCCCCGGCCGCCCCGCGGCGTCGATGGCGAGCGCGGCGGCCAGCGCGTCGCCGGTGCGCGCGAGTTCGGCGGCCTCGCGCCGCTCCACGTGGCGCTCGAACAGCCAGGTCATCGCCAGCCACGCGACGGCCAGCGCGACGAACACGGCCACCGCGGCGCTGGCCAGCAGGCGAAGCTGCAGCGACCGCGCGGCCACGCCTCAGGCCGCCGCCAGCGCGTAGCCGAATCCGCGCCGGGTCACGATCACCTCGGCGCCGACCTTACGGCGCAGGCGGGCCACCAACGCCTCGATGGCGTTGGCGTCGCCACCGTCGCCGACGCCGTAGAGGTGGTCGGCCAGCTCGCCTGCCGAGACGGCGCGTCCGGGGTTGTGCGCGAGGCAGTCGAGGAGGCGGAATTCGAGCGGCGAGAGCCGCAGGGGCGCGCCGTCCAGGCTGGCCGAGCGCCGCTGCGTGTCGAGGCTGAGCCGGCCCACGCTCACGACAGGCGTCAGGCGGCCCGCCGCGCGGCGGATGAGGCCGCGGAATCGCGCCACCAGTTCGCCCATCTCGAACGGTTTGGCCATGTAGTCGTCGGCCCCGGCCTCGATGCCCTCGACCTTCTCGGTCCAGTCGCCGCGCGCCGAAAGGATCAGCACCGGAAACGCCCGGCCGTCGGCGCGCCAGCGCTTCAGCACCGAAAGGCCGTCCAGCCGCGGGAGGCCGAGGTCGAGCACGACGGCCGCATAGTCCTCGACGGAACCCCGGAACGAGGCGTCTTCGCCGTCCCGGGCCAGGTCCACCGCGAAGCCGGCCGCCGTCAGGGCGCGGACGAGGTCCGGCCCGACGTGCGGATCATCCTCGACGACCAGGGCGCGCAATCAATCGTCCTCGACCTTCAGCACCGCGGCGGTGCGCGCGTCGAGCTCCACTTCGCGCACGCGGCCGTCCCGTCCCAGAATCTTCACCTCATAGATGAGGCGGCCTCTCTCGTCTTCGAGTTCGATCTTGATGACGTCGCCGGGCGCCTTGGCCTGGGCGGCGGTCAGCACCTTCGTGAGCGGCTGGATCTCACCGCGCGCGAGGGCGGCGCGGGCGGCCTCGTGGTCCTTGGGCTTGTGTCCGTCGGCGGCGGTGGCGGGGATGGCCGCCAGCGCCAGGAGCGCGGCGGCGGCCAGGGGAGTGAGGAAGCGTTGGGTCATGGCCACTCTCCTACGGCCCCGACGCTGACACGCCGCTGACGGCCGTCGTGGCCGGGCCGTCAGGGGCGGGGGCGCAGGAAGAGGTCCGGGGACGCGCTGTCCCCGCACGAGGGGCCTCATGTCTGCGATCCGATCCTGCGCCGTTGCGGCTCTGCTGCTGGTTCCGCTGGCCGCTCACGCGCAGGAGGGGCCGGTCACCGCCTATCCCGCCGCCTTCTTCGCGCCGGCGCAGCCCTATTCGGCGTTCGACATGCTGCAGCGGCTGCCGGGCTTCACCTTCGACCCCGGCGACGCCGAGGTGCGCGGGTTCGGCGGCGCGTCGGGCAATGTGCTGATCGACGGCAAGCGGCCCACGAGCAAGCAGGAGGGCCTGGAGGCGATCCTGCGGCGCATCCCGGCGCGATCGGTCGAGCGGATCGACCTGGTGCGCGCCGGTGCGGCCGGCTTCGACCTGCAGGGGCGGCCCTCGGTCGCCAACGTGGTGCGCCGTCGCGAGGCGGTGACGCGTGGTCGCGTCGAGGCGGGCCTCGGCGCCTATCCAGGCCGGCGGCAGGCGCCGCGGCTCGCCGGCGAGATGAGCCGACGCAGCGGCGAACACCTGCTGGAGGCCTCGGCCTCGGTCGCCCGGGAGATCGACACCGAGAAAGGCGAAGGACCGCGCAACCGTGTCGACCCGGCGGGCGCGCCGCTGCGCGACGCGACCTACCGCGAGAACCAGTGGACCGACGTCGCCGAGGGCGCCTTGGCCTACGAGCGGCCCCTGGCCGGGGGGAAGCTGCGCCTCGACGGCTCAGCGCGCGCCGAGCGCACACGCGCCAACATCCTCGAGACGGCGACGTTTCCCGCGCCCTCTGCCGAGGTCGTGGGCGAACGCGAGAACGTGACCGAGGGCGAACTCGGCGGACACTACGAGCGCGCCCTGGCCGGGCCGTGGACCCTGGAGGCCCTGGCGCTCAGCCGGTGGAGCCGCACCCGTGCGCGCGACCAGGCCGACGAGGGCGCCGAGCGCGAAGTGGCCCGCGTGTCCCTGGACGCCCGTGAGAGCATCGCACGCGCCGTCGCCCGGCGCGCGGGCGCGGCCACCACCGTGGAGGTCGGGGGCGAGGCGGCGCTCAACACGCTTTCGAGCCGCAACGGCCTCGCCGAGAACGGCGTCGAGGTCGACCTGCCGGCCGCCCGCGTTCGTGTCGAGGAGCGCCGCGCCGAGGGGTTCGCGACCCTGACCTGGCGGCCGCGCCCCAGCCTGACGGTGGAGGCCGGCGGTCGGATCGAGGTCTCGCGGCTGACCCAGTCGGGGGACGCTTCGCTCACCCGGACATTCGTCTATCCGAAGCCCCGCGCGCTGGTGAGCTGGCGGCCCTCGGCGAACGACGAACTGCGCCTGGCGGTCGAGCGGCGGGTGGGCCAGCTCGATTTCGAGGACTTCGTCAGTTCGGCCTCGCTGACCTCCAACACCGTGACCGCCGGCAACCCCGATCTGGAGCCCGACCGCGCCTGGCGCGCCGCGCTGACCTGGGAGCGGCGCTTCGCGGGCGCGGGGTCGCTCGTCGCCACCGTGCGGCGCGACATGATCCGCGGCGTGGTCGACAGGGTCCCCGTCGTCGGGCCGGGTTACGCCTTCGACGCGCCGGGCAACATCGGCCGCGGCGTCCGCGAAGAGGCCCAGCTTGCGCTCACCGCGCCGCTGGATCGCCTGGGCCTGCCCGCGGTGGTGCTGAAGTCCGATCTCACCTGGCGGCGTAGCCGCGTCACCGACCCGGCGTCGGGCGTATCGCGCGGGATCTCGGGCGAGCCCCGCTTCGAGGGCGTCGTCCATCTCACCCAGGACCTGCCGCGCTGGCGCGCCCGCTGGGGCGTCGATGCGATCCTGGCGCAGGGCAAGGTCGAGTACCTGTTCAACGAGGTGAAGGCCGACCGGGTCGACGCCCGCCTCGGCCTCTTCGCGGAATACCGGCCGACCCCGGCCTGGAACATCCGCGTCCAGGCCGACAACCTCACCGACGGCAAGGTCTACCGTCGCCGCGAGCAGTACGCCGGCGTGCGCGGCGCAGCGCCCCTCAGGCGCATCGAGACCCGCAGGATGGACTTCGGACCGTTCGTCGGCGTCACCGTCCAGCGCGCCTTCGGCGGCTGACGCCGTTGCCTTGCCGCCCCGGCTGGGCTCTAGTTTCCGCAAGACCGGCGAAGTCGGCTGCGGGGAGGCTTGGTGAGCGAGACGGGCGCGTCGCGGAAGACCCGACGCCTGGCGACGCCGGAGGCCGGCGCGCTGGCGGGCGCGGTGCTGGTCTATCTGTTCTTCTTCGCCGTCGCGCCGCCCTTCCGGGACCTGTCGTCGCTGTCGACCGTGCTCTACGTCAGCTCGATCTACGGCATCCCGGCGCTGGCCGTCGCGCTGCTGATGATCGGCGGCGAGTTCGACCTCTCGGCTGGCGTTGCGGTCATCACCGCGGCGCTGACGGCCTCGATGTTCAGCTACGAGATGACGGCCAACGTCTGGGTCGGCGTCGGCGTCTCGCTGGCTGTGGCGCTGGCGGTGGGCGTGCTCAACGGCGTGCTGGTGGTGCGCACCGGCATCCCGAGCTTCCTGGTCACCCTGGGCAGTTTCTTCATGCTGGCGGGCCTGAACCTGGCGGGCACGCGGTTGATCACCGGCAATGTCGCCACCCGCAGCATCGCCGACATGGACGGCTTCGCCTCGGCCCGCGCGGTGTTCGCTTCCAGCTTCAGCGTGGGCGGCGTGGACGTGCGGGTGACCGTGCTCTGGTGGCTGGCCTTCGCCGCCCTGGCGTCGTGGGTGCTGTGGCGCAGGCGGGTGGGCAACTGGATCTTCGCGGTGGGCGGCGCGCCGCTGACGGCGCGGGCGGTCGGCGTGCCTGTGCGCCGCGTCAAGATCGCGCTCTTCGCCACGACCGCCTTCGCCGCCTGGTTCGTCGGGATGCACCAGCTCTTCGCCTACGACACGGTCCAGTCCGGCGAGGGCGTGGGCAAGGAGTTCTACTACATCATCGCCGCGGTGGTCGGCGGCTGCCTGCTGACCGGCGGCCAGGGCTCGGCGGTGGGCGCGGTGCTGGGCGCGCTGATCTTCGGCATGACTACCCAGGGCATTATCTACGCCGGCTGGAACCCCGACTGGTTCAAGTTCTTCGTCGGCGTCCTGCTGCTGGCGGTGATCCTCCTGAACGCCGGCGTGCGCCGCTGGCAGGCGGCGGGGCGATGAGCGCGCCCCTGATCCGCCTCACCGGCGTCGGCAAGCGCTACGGCGCGCTGGAGGCTCTGCGTGCCGTCGACCTCGAAGCCCATGCCGGCGAGGTCACCTGCGTGCTGGGCGACAACGGGGCCGGCAAGTCCACCCTGATCAAGATCGTCGCCGGCCTGCACCCCCACGACGACGGCGTGGTCGAGGTCGACGGGAATGCCGTCCGCTACGCCTCGCCCCGCGAGGCCCTGGCCCACGGCATCGCCACCGTCTTCCAGGACCTGGCGCTGGCGCCGCTGATGCCGGTCTGGGCCAACCTGTTCCTGGGCCAGGAACTGGAGGCCGGGTGGGGGCCGCTGCGCCGCATGGACGTGGCCCGCATGCGCGAGGTGACCCGCGCGGCGCTGGCCGATCTCGGGACCGATCTGCCGGACGTCGACCGCCCGGTCGCGGACCTGTCCGGCGGCCAGCGCCAGTGCGTGGCGATCGCGCGCGCCATCCACTTCGGCGCTCGGGCCCTCGTCCTCGACGAGCCTACTGCGGCGCTTGGCGTGCGCCAGGCAGGCATGGTGCTGCGCCAGGTGGCGGCGGCGAAAGCGCGGGGGCTGGCCGTGATCCTGATCACCCACAATCCCAATCACGCCTACGCCGTCGGCAACCGCTTCCTCGTGCTCCAGCGCGGCGCCGGGCAGGGCGCGTTCCGCCGCGCCGAGATCACCGTCGACGCACTGGCCCGCCAGATGGCCGGCGAGCTGGCGGAGCAGGGCGCATGAGGCGGCGCATCCTTTCGGCGGCGTTGGCCGCCGTCGCGATCCTGGCCATCGGCGCCTGCAGCTCGCAGGGCGGCAAGGCGGCGGCGAAGCGGGCCGAGGGCGCGCCCAAGGGGCCGATGACGGTGGCGCTGATCACCCACGCCGCCCCGGGCGACGCCTTCTGGGACATCGTGCGCCGCGGAGCCGAGGCGGCCGCCGCCAAGGACCAGGTCACCCTGCGCTACGCCAGCGACGCGGACGGCGCGGCCCAGGCGGTGCTGGTGCAGAACGCCATCGACAGCCGCGTCGACGCCATCGCCGTCACCCTGGCCAAGCCCGCTGCAGTGTCCGCGGCGGTCCAGCGTGCGCGGGCGGCCGGCATCCCGGTGGTGGTGCTGAACGCCGGCCTCGACGACTGGAAGGCCGCCGGCGCGATGAACTACTTCGGCTCCGACGACGGCGAGGCGGGCGTGCAGGCCGGCAAGCGGGCCGCGGCCTCGGGCTTCAAGCACCTGCTCTGCGTCTCGCAGGAGCAGGGGCACGTCGCGCTGGAAGCGCGCTGCGACGGCCTGAGGCGCGGGTTCGGCGGCGGCCGGTTCGACAAGGTCTACGTCATCGGGACCGACATGCCGTCCGTGCGCTCCACCGTCGCGGCCAAGCTGCGGCAGGACCCGTCGATCGACCTCGTCGTGGCGCTGGGGGCCCCGTTCGCGCTCACGTCGGCCGAGGCCGCGCGCGACGCCGGCAGCGCGGCCAGCATCGCCACCTTCGACACGAACGCCCAGGTCCCGGCCGCCATCCGCTCGGGCAAGCTGCAATGGTCGATCGACCAGCAGCCCTACCTGCAGGGCTACCTCGCCGTCGACGCGCTCTGGCTGCAGCGCATGAACGGCAACGTCATCGGCGGGGGTTCGGCGGTGCTGACCGGACCCTACTTCGTCGACCGCTCCAACGTCGACCAGCTCGAGGGCTTCGCCGCAAAAGGCACGCGCTGAGCCATCGGGATCGCCGGCCTGCCCCCGACGGCCCGTCCTTCCCCAGAACATGGCGGCGCGCAAATGTTCGCGGCGCCCCGCCGATAAGAGCGCGTGCGACTTCGCGTCCGACGTCTCCTCGGACAGTGGTCGCATGTCGAGTCTCGGATCCCCGGCCCCGGGCCGCCCGCTGCGGGTGTGCTTCTTCTTCAATGCGCAGCGCCACCAGATGCTGCACGGCGTCTCGACCGCCGTGCAACTGGCGCGGACGCCCGGGTTCGAGGCGCATCTGCTGTCGCCGTGTCCCGAGCACGTCGCCTACGGTCGCCGGCTGGTCGAGCGGCTGGGCGGCGCGCCGGTGGTGTTCTCGACCGTCAGTCCCGGGCTGCTGTCGGCCCTGCGTCAGGCCACCGGCGCGTCGAGCCCGCCCAAGCTGGTCAGCCTGGCGCTGCTCGCCCGCCGACTCAGTGGGTTCGACGCCATCGCGGTCCCGGAGCGGACCTCGATCCTGCTGCGCCGGCTGGGCGTCCGCGGGCCGCTGTTCGTGCATCTCGACCACGGCGCGGGCGACCGGGCGGCCGGATTCGATCCCCGCATCCGTGAGTTCGACTTCGTGCTGATGGCCGGCGAGAAGCATCGCGAGCGGCTGACGAGGGAGGGACTGATCCGGGACGGCGCCTACGCGGTCGCCGGCTATCCCAAGTTCGACGCCGCCGACGCCATCCGCGATCCGGACTGGCGACCGTTCGACGATCGCCGACCGACCGTGCTCTACAACCCTCACTTCTCGGGCCTGGGCTCGTGGGCTGCCTTCGGCGAACGGGTGATCGCGGCCTTCGCGGGCCAGGCGCGCTACAACCTCATCGTCGCGCCGCACGTGCGCATGACGGACGGCCGCGCACGGCAGGCGCTCTGGCGCGAGCTGGCCGCGCGCTACGCCGGCTGCCGGCACATCCACTTCGACACCGGCAGCGACCGCTGCATCGACATGACCTACACGACGCTGGCCGACGTCTACCTCGGCGACGTGAGCAGCCAGGTCTACGAGTTTCTCCGCACGCCCCGGCCGTGCGTATTCCTGGACGCCCATGGCGTCGACTGGGCCGCCGACGAGAACTATAGCCACTGGCGCTTCGGGCCCGTCGTCACCGACCCGGCGGCGCTCGTCGAGACCGTCGACTCTGCGGTCGCCGGGCACTGGCGGTTCCTTGCCCCGCAGATCGAAGGGTTTGCGGGTACGTTCGATACCGCCGCCGAGCCCGCGTCCGCGCGCGCGGCCGAGGCGATCGCCGGCTTCGTCGCGCAGGAACGCGGAGGCCGAAGGCCGGCGCCCGCGCGGGGCCGGGGATGGCGGCAGGCGGCGGCGCTGACGGTGGCGGCCGGCGCGGGCTGGATGGCGAACGCGGCGCTCGAGAAGGCGCCGGCCCCTCTCGCCGAGGCGCGCGGGTTCGTCGACGAGGCGGTGACGTCGCACCGAACCACCCTGATCCGCGCGGCGATGAAGTCGCAGCCCGAGGTGCGAGAGTTCGACCCGGCGGAGATCCGCGCGGCCACGGGTCTGTCCGTGCCGCGCCTGCCGTCCACGCTCCTCCTCGCCGACGTGCAGATATTCCCGTCGAACCGGGGCCCCATCGTCCAGATCGCCGCTGCGACCGATCGCGGAGAGCCGATCTCCTTCGTGGCGATGCGGATGGACACCCCGGCCGGCGCGAAGCCGATCCTCGAGACCTACAAGGGCGAGCGGGTGGTCTACTGGGAGGATCGGGGCCAGGCCTTCGGCGTGGTCGGCGCGATCCCGGCGGAGCGGCTGCTGCGGCTGGCCGCGGAACTGGCGCCCGGCGAACGCATCGCGCGCCGCAGCCGGAAAGAGAGCTAGCGCCGCGATGACCCCGGTCGACCTTCCGCCGCAACCGCCCGTCGCTGTGGCGGCCGAGATCCACTACGGAGGCCCGGACAAGAAGCAGGGCGCCTTGCGTGACCTTCTGGTGGCCAAGGTGGACGCCACGCCGGCCGGCGGCGAGATCATCTGGGCCACCTACTACTTCCGCGACCAGGACCTGGCCGAGCGCCTGGTCGCGGCCCGCGAGCGCGGCGTTCGGGTGCTCGTGCGCGTGGAGGGCCGGCCGCGGCGCGAACGGGCCAACGACCGCGTCATCGCGACGCTGCGCGCCGGACTGGGCGACGGGTTGCGGGTTCACCGCGCATGGTTCGGCCTGGGGCGCCTTCATGCCAAGGTCTACGCCTTCTCCGGGCCGACGCCCGAGGTCCTGATCGGCTCGTTCAACCCATCGGGAGACGCCACGCCTGCGCCTGAGGTGCTCGCCGAGATCGGCGACCAGGACCGCGGGGAGAACCTGCTGGTGGCGTTCCGCGATCCCGCCGCGACGCTGGCGCTCCGCCGGCAGGCCGAACGCCTGTGGATCGGCATGGCCGGCCGCTTCAGCGCCGCGGAGAACCGTGCGGTGAACCTGAGTTCGGTGCGCTTCTATTACTTCCCGCGCCTGGACCCCGACGTCGTCGAGCGCCGCGTCGCGCGCCTGGGCGACGGCGACCGGGTGCAGGCCGCGATTTCGCACATGGACGGCGGCTCGTTCGCGCGGGCGCTGGCGGGCGCCGCCCGCCGCGGCGCCGACGTCGAACTGATCGTCCACGACACCGAACGCCGGGCGCCGCACAGCGTGGTGGACGCGCTGGACCAGGCGGGGGCGCGCATCCGACGCTACTGCACCGCCGGGGCCCTGCCGATGCACGCCAAGTTCCTGATTATCCAACGGAACGGCGAACGCTCGGCCTGGTTCGGCAGCCTGAACTTCAACGGAGCCTCGCGCTTCCTCAACAAGGAGATCCTGGCGCGCAGCACCGATCCCCGGCTGATCGCCGACCTCGAAGCCCGATTCCAGACGATCTCGGCCACGGCCGAACGCGAGGCCGCGTCGTGCCATGCCGGGTATCGCGCAGGCGTCGCGGACGCGCCTTCGCGGCTGCGATAGGCGTGAGGCGCGCGTGGCGCGCGCCTGCCCGCATCCCGGCCAGGGAGGCTGCACTTTCGGTGCTTCCGCGCCCTCGGCGGCTCTCGCGAGTGGCGCGATTGTCAGTCCATTTCGTCTCCGCCGCAGCTTCGACAGACGCTCTTAACCCTGATCCAAGAGCGCTTTGCAAATGACGAATATGTCAGTTAATAAGGGAGTCGGCGTGGAAGTGTCTGCCGAGTTCAGGGGGGACGATGTTCGGTCCGTTGCACGATGTCCGGGTCCTCGACCTTACCGGCGTGGTCTCGGGGCCATTTGGCGCGATGTGGCTGGCGGACCAGGGCGCGGACGTGAT
>NZ_JAEUMO010000151.1 GCF_016793285.1 Phenylobacterium sp. | reverse complement strand
GCCACCGCGTTGTCCCCGGCCAACACCAGGTCGATCATCAGCACCTGGAACAGGGCGGAGAGCGCGGAGGCGCTGAACAGGCTTTCGAACATCGCGGTCTCAATGCGTCACGGAACGCGCGGCTGCAACCGTTCAGCGGGGACGGGCGGCCTCGTAGAGGGCGATGGCGGCGGCGGCGGAGACGTTCAGGCTCTCGAAGCCGCCGGGCATCGGGATCCGGGCGAGCTCGTCACAGTGCTCGGCGACCAGGCGGCGCAGGCCTTCGCCCTCGGAGCCGAGGACGAGGACCGTCGGCGCGCCGTCCAGGACCTCGTGCAGGTCCCGTTCGACCCCTCCGGCCAGGCCCACGGCGCGCCAGCCGGCGGCGGTGAGTTCGTCGAGGGCGCGCGAGAGGTTCACCACCCGGGCGATCGGCGTCTTCTCGACCGCGCCGGCGGCGGCCTTGGCCAGCGCGCCGGCGAGCTTCGGCGCGTGTCGTTCCTGCAGGATCACGCCGGCGACGCCGAACGCGGCGGCCGAGCGGAGAATCGCGCCGACGTTCTGCGGGTCGGTCACCTGGTCGAGCACGAGCAGGACGGCGCCGGGCGTGGGCTCGAAGTCGGCGATGTCGGCCTCGTCCAGCGGGCCTGGGCGGAGCGCCACGCCCTGGTGGACGGCGCCCTGGGGCAGGGCGTTGCCGATGTGATGGGCGTCGGCCACCTCCAGGACCTTCTGGCGGCCGAACTTCGCCTCGATCTGCCGGGCCCGGTCGGCGGTGGCGAGGAGGCGGACCGGCGCGCCGCGCGCCGGATTCGCCAGCGCGGCCTCGACGGCGTGCCAGCCCCAGATCCAGTCGTCGGCGGGCGCGGCGTGCGAGCGTTGCGGACGCGGGTGACCGCCCCCTTGCGGGCGGCCTTTCGGGCCGAATTTCCGACCCCTTCGGGCGTCGTTGCGTTCCGTAGGCGAGGCCACTATAAGACGCGCTCCGATTTGGGGCCCCCTCGGCGGGCCGCTGCTTTTGGACTGTGAGACCGGCGCTTTAAGCCCCTCCGATCCTCGGGCGGAAGCTCTTTCTAGAAAGGGCCCCAACTAGGCTCCGAGCGCGCTGGGGGAATGTCCCGAGTGGCAAAGGGGGGGGACTGTAAATCCCCTGCTGTAATGGCTTCGTAGGTTCGAGTCCTACTTCCCCCACCACGCGTTCGAAGTTCACTGAGGAGTTGCGGCGGCCCCGCTGGATTGGTTGGCGGGTATAGCACAATGGTAGTGCAGCAGCCTTCCAAGCTGAGGATGCGGGTTCGATTCCCGCTACCCGCTCCAGCTCCTTGAGACGCAAGTTTAAGCAACGCCGGCAGGACCCTGATGGCCAAAGAGAAGTTCGAACGAAACAAGCCGCACTGCAACATCGGCACGATTGGTCACGTTGACCATGGGAAGACGACGCTGACGGCGGCGATCACGATGGTGCTGGCGAAGTCTGGTGGCGCGACGGCGAAGTCGTATGCGGACATCGACGCGGCGCCTGAGGAGAAGGCGCGTGGGATCACGATCAACACGGCGCATGTGGAGTACGAGACGAAGAATCGTCACTATGCGCACGTGGATTGTCCTGGGCACGCGGACTACGTGAAGAACATGATCACGGGTGCGGCGCAGATGGACGGAGCGATTCTGGTGGTGTCGTCGGCGGACGGGCCGATGCCGCAGACACGGGAGCACATTCTGCTGGCGCGGCAGGTTGGGGTGCCGTACATCATTGTGTACATGAACAAGGCCGACATGGTCGACGACAAGGAGTTGCTGGAGCTTGTCGAGATGGAAGTGCGGGAGTTGCTGTCGAAGTACGAGTTT
>NZ_JAEUMO010000136.1 GCF_016793285.1 Phenylobacterium sp. | reverse complement strand
GTCGCGCAACCAGTTCATGGAGGCCGGCGTCCGCTACAACGCCAGGCCCTGCCGCCCGACGCCGCGCCTGAAGTGCCTCGCCGCGGGCCTGCCGCTCAGCGACGGCTACAGCCACTACGTGCTGCTGCGGCCTTGACGCCGCCGCCCCGTCCGGGGCTTTGAGCGCGCATGGCGTTCGACTGCACCGTGCTGACCATGTTCCCAGAGGCGTTTCCGGGGCCGCTGGGCGTTTCGCTCATCGGCACGGCGTGGCGAGAGGCCGCGCTCTGGTCCCTGGAAACGGTGGACATTCGGGGCTTTTCCAAAGATAAGCGCGGCTTCCTCGACGACACCCCTGCGGGTGGCGGTCCGGGACAGGTGATGCGGGCGGACGTGATCGCCTCTGCGCTGGACAGCGTGGAGCGGCGCGAACGGCCGCTTTTGTACATGAGCGCGAGGGGCCGCCCTCTCACCCAGGCGCTTGTAAGGAAATGGGCTTCCGGGCCGGGACTGATCGTCCTGGCCGGGCGGTTCGAGGGGGTGGACCAGCGGGTGCTCGACGCCCGGGGGTTCATCGAGGTCTCCGTCGGAGACGCGGTCCTGGCCGGTGGCGAGGCAGCGGCGATGGTGGCGATCGAGGCGTGCGTACGGCTCGTGCCCGGTGTGTTGGGCCAAGCCGAGAGTTTGAGTGAAGAGAGTTTCGAGGACGGTCTCCTCGAGCATCCGCAGTACACGCGACCGCGGACGTTCGAAGGGGTCGATATCCCCGAGATCCTGCTCTCCGGGCACCACGCGGAAATCCGCAAGTGGCGCCAGGCGATGCGGGAAGAGACGACGCGGGAGCGGCGCCCGGACCTGTGGGCCGCCAGGACCGCCAATCAACAGGCAAAGGGCGCCCCTGATCCCAAAAAAGGGCAAGCCCAGTAAGGACCAGACCGATGAACGTGATCGAACAACTGCGCAAGGAAGAGGCCGACCGCCTCCTGGAGACCCGCAAGGTCCCCGAGTTCCGCCCCGGCGACACGGTGCGCGTGAACGTGAAGATCAAGGAAGGCGAGCGCGAGCGCGTCCAGGCCTACGAGGGCGTCTGCATCGCCCGTGGCGGCCAGGGGATCGACGAGAGCTTCACCGTCCGCAAGATTTCCTTCGGCGAAGGCGTGGAGCGGGTGTTCCCGATCCTGT
Organism: Phenylobacterium sp.; assembly: GCF_016793285.1. GTDB lineage: Bacteria > Pseudomonadota > Alphaproteobacteria > Caulobacterales > Caulobacteraceae > Phenylobacterium. Next base: position 4,207 of record NZ_JAEUMO010000136.1, on the reverse strand, counting down.
CGCCGATGATCGAGAGCATCGAGGTGAAGCGCCGCGGCGTCGTCCGTCGCGCCAAGCTCTACTACCTGCGCGACCGCCGCGGGAAGTCGGCCCGCATCGCCGAGCGCCAGACGGGCGCCCGCACGACCGAGGCGTCGGAAGGCTGAGCGCCTCCCAGGCCTGAGAATCCGAGGCGGCGGCCGGAGCGATCCGGCCGCCGCTTTCGTTTCCAGCCCCACGCGGCGCCCCCGGGAGCGGAGGCGCAGAGGTCACCCCTCGGCGGAAAACGCGGCGAGTTCGGCGGCGAGGTGGTCGAACATCAGCCGCATGCGCGGGCTGCCACGCAGGGTCTCGTGCATGCAGATCCAGATCGGCAGCTCGAAACTGAACACGTCGGGCATCACGGGAACCAGGCCCGCCGCGCGCCCCAGCTTCACCTGGCAGACGCCGATGCCGATCCCGGCGCGGATCGCCGCGAGCTGGGCCACGTCGTTGTCGGTTCGGTAGCTGAAGAGATCGCGCGTGATGGGCTTGCCGATCGACAGCTCGTTGACCAGCTCGGGGAACACGCGGTCGAAGCCGATCAGGCTGTGCGTCTGGAGTTCGTCGAAGTCCTTCGGGATCCCGTGGCGCGCGAGGTACTCGGGCGTGGCGTGGAAGCAGAGCTTCAGGTCGCCGACCTTCCTGGCGACCAGGCTGTTCTGCGTCGGCCGGGTCATGCGGATGGCCACGTCGGCGTCGCGGCGGGTCAGGTCCTCGCTCTTGTTGTTGAGCGTGAGCTCCACCGAGATGCCGGGATGCTTGTCGCGGAAGCGGGCCAGCATCGCCGGGACCACCTCGATGCCGACCACTTCGCTGACGGTGACGCGCACGACGCCCCCCTCGCCGCTGGCCACGCCCGAGGCGTCGCGCGTCGCGGCCTCGGCGGCGGCGGCCATGTCGGCAAGGTGCGGCCGGAAGGCGAGCGCGAGGTCGGTGGCCACCAGGCCCCGCGGACTGCGCAGGAACAGCGGCGCGCCGAGCTGGCGTTCGAGCTGGTCGATATGGCGGCCGAGCGTGGGCTGGGTGAGGCGGCGGATCCGCGCGGCGGCCGAGAAGGTTCCCGCCTCCAGCACCGCGTGCAGGCTCTGAAGAAGATCCCAGTCGAGGCTTCCAGGCATTCGCACATGAATATCCGTTCTGCCGCAAACGGCAATTCCGTCGATCGCGCCGCCGCCTCAGCCTGCGGGTGACGAACGGAGGCTCCCATGGCTCGCAGACAGGCTCTCGTGATCGGCGCGACCGGCGGCGTGGGCGGCGCCACGGCCGACCGGCTGCTGGCGGACGGCTGGCGGGTGCGGGCGCTCAACCGCAACCCGGAGACGGCGGCGCAGCGCTCGGGCCGGGGCGGGCTGGAGTGGGTGGCCGGCGACGCGATGGTCGCAGCCGACGTGGCGACGGCGGCGGAGGGCTGCGACATCATCGTCCACGGGGCGAACCCGCCGGGCTACAGGAACTGGGCCGGGCTGCAGTTGCCGATGCTCGCCAGCACCATCGCGGCGGCGAAGGCCGGCGGAGCGCGGGTGCTGTTCCCGGGCACGGTCTACAACTACGGCGAGGACGCCTTCCCGCGGATCGACGAGCGCTCGGAACAGCATCCGGCGACCCGCAAGGGCCGCATCCGGGTGGCGATGGAGGCCCTCCTGCGCGGGTCCGGCGTGCCGGTGCTGATCCTGCGCACGGGGGACTTCTTCGGGCCGAGGCCGGGCAACAACTGGATGTCGCAAGGCCTGGTGAGGCCCGGGCGGCCGCCGACGTCGGTGATGTATCCCGGTCCGCTCGACGTGCCCCACGCCTGGGCCTACCTGCCCGACGTCGCCGAGACGTTCGTGCGCCTGCTGGCGACCGACCTCGCAGCCTTCGACGTCTTCCAGATGCAGGGCCAGGAAGTCGACGGCCACCAGCTCGTGGCGGGCCTGGAAGCGGCGGTGGGCGGGCCGGTGGCGGTGCGCCGGCTGCCGTGGCTGGGCCTGCACATGGCCGCGCCGTTCAACGAGAGCCTGCGCGAGATGCTGGAGATGCGCTACCTCTGGGAGCGCCCGGTGCTGCTGGACAACCGCAGGCTCGTCGCGAAGCTCGGCGCCGAGCCGCGGACGTCGCTCGCCGAGGCTCTGCGCGCCGCGCTGGCCGGGCAGGGCTCGCTGCCGGCGACCGTGCGAGCGGCCGCGTAGCTCCACCCCTTCCTGAGGGGGAGCGGGTGCATTCAGGGCTCGTCGTAGACGATCAGCGCGCAGCCCCACTTCAGCGCCGTCTCGTAGGTCGAAAGGAAGTCTTCGGGGAGCGCGGGGACGTCGATCACCTCGGCGGTCCGCAGCGCGCGGATGGCGGTCCAGCCCTGGCCGCCGAGATCCGCCGCAGCGACGGCCTCGGCGGCGGCTTCGGTGTCGGCGCGGGCGAAGGCGAGGATCGTCAGCGGCGCGACGGCGCCCGCCTCGACGGCTTCCAGCGTCACCACGAACACGGCGGGCGGATCCATGGCCTGCGTATCCCGCGATCCGGGCCGATCCGGAAGGCGCGAGGGCTCCGGGGCAGGAATTTGCTGCGGGTGCAAACATTTCGCGGCGTCGCAGCACTAGACGTGCGCCGGGCCCGCGCCCTACATGCCGCCCATGCCCGGCAAGACCCTCTACGACAAGATCTGGGACGCCCACGTCGTCGCTGAACAGGACGGCGAGGCGATCCTCTACATCGATCTGCACCTCATCCACGAGGTGACGACCCCGCAGGCCTTCGCCGGACTACGCGCCAACCGCCGCGCCGTGCGCCGGCCCGACCGCACGCTGGCGGTGGCCGACCACAACATCCCGACCGAGGGCCAGGGCCTGGGCGTCGACGCCGTCGCGGACGACGAGGCCCGCCTCCAGCTCCAGACCCTGGGCCGGAACGTCGAGGACTACGGGATCGAGTACTTCCCGATGGGCGATATCCGCAACGGGATCGTCCACGTCGTCGGGCCCGAGCAGGGGCGCACCCAGCCCGGCATGACCATCGTCTGCGGCGACAGCCACACCTCGACCCACGGCGCGTTCGGCGCCCTGGCGCACGGGATCGGGACGTCCGAGGTGGAGCACGTGCTGGCCACCCAGACGCTGCGCCAGAAGAAGGCGAAAAACTTCCGCGTCTGCATCGAAGGCGAGCCGGCGCCGGGCGTCGGCGCCAAGGACTTCGCCCTGGCGATCATCGGGGAGATCGGGACCGCCGGCGGCACCGGCTACGTCATCGAGTACGCGGGCTCGGCGGTGCGGGCGCTCTCGATGGAGGGCCGCATGACGCTCTGCAACCTGACCATCGAGGGCGGGGCGCGGGCGGGCCTGGTCGCGCCGGACGAGACGACGTTCGAATACCTGAAGGGCCGCCCCTCCACGCCGAAGGGCGGCGCGTGGGAGATGGCGCTCGGCTACTGGAAGAGCTTCTTCACCGACGACGACGCGGTGTTCGACCGCGAGATCGTGCTGGACGCCGCCCGGATCGCCCCGTCGGTCACCTGGGGCACCAGCCCGGAAGACGTCGTGGCGGTGACGGGCAATGTGCCGACACCGGAGAGCTTCGCGACGCCGGACAAGCGCGCCTCGGCCGAGCGGGCCCTGGGCTACATGGGCCTGACGGCCGGCCAGCCGATCACCGAGGCCAAGGTGGACGTGGTCTTCATCGGCTCCTGCACCAACAGCCGCATCGAGGATCTGCGCGCCGCAGCCAAGATCGCGGAAGGCCGCAAGGTGGCCGAGGGCGTCCGCGCCATGGTCGTGCCGGGCTCGGGCCTCGTGCGGGCTCAGGCGGAAGAGGAAGGCCTCGACGAGGTGTTCCTGGCCGCCGGCTTCGAGTGGCGCGAGCCGGGCTGCTCCATGTGCCTGGCCATGAACCCCGACAAGCTGGAGCCGGGCCAGCGCTGCGCCTCGACCTCGAACCGCAACTTCGAGGGCCGCCAGGGCCGCGGCGGACGCACCCACCTGATGAGCCCCGCCATGGCCGCCGCCGCCGCCATCGCCGGCCACATCGCCGACGTGCGGGATTTCCTGTGATCACCGGGCTGCACCACGTCGCCGTCGCCGTCCGCGACTTCGACGCCGCCTGCGGCGGCTACCGCCGCCTGCTGGGGCGCGAGCCGGAGCTGCAGCCCGGCGGCGGGGCGAAGCGCGCCTGGTTCCACCTGGCCAACATGTCGCTGGAGGTGATCGCGCCGGACGGCGAC
>NZ_JAEUMO010000111.1 GCF_016793285.1 Phenylobacterium sp. | reverse complement strand
CGTCAGCGAGACGGGCCTCATCGACATCGTCGCCGAGGGCTACGACGCCGGCGTCCGCTGGGGCGAGAGCCTGGCGCAGGACATGGTGGCCGTCTCGCTCGGCCCGCCGCAGCGCTACGTCGTGGCCGGCTCGCCCGACCTCGTCGCCCGGGTGGGCGCGCCGCAGCATCCGCGCGACCTCCTGGCGCGCCCCTGCCTGCGCAACCGCTTCCCGAGCGGGGCGATGCCCCCGTGGGAGCTGGAGAAGGACGGCGAGGAGGTCCGCGTCTCGCCCACCGGCCCGCTGGTCGCCAACAGCCCGACGACGCTGATCCGCGCCGCGCTGGACGGCCTGGGGTTCGTGTCGCTCTTCGACGGCTACGTCGCGCCCCACCTCGAGAGCGGCCGCCTCGTCGAGGTCCTCGCCGACTGGTCCGAACCCTTCCCGGGCCCGTTCCTCTACTACCCGAGCCGCCGCACGCTGCCGTCGGCGCTCCGGGCGTTCGTCGACTATGTGCAGGCCGGGCGGCGGCGCTGAAGCCGCGTGCTGTGGCGGTGGGGGCCCGACCTGCCTCACAAGGTCACCGCCTGCGACCCGACCGGCAAGCCGCCGAAGAACCAGCTCTCCTGGACATGACCCCGCGCGTTCGACCCGCCGGGTCGGGCCGGTGGCCGCGTGCCGACAGGCCGCCTGCTGGAGGCTAGGCGCCCGCCGCCGCCTCCGCCTTCAGCTTGCGCCAGACGGTCATGCGCGAGACGCCCAGGCGGCGCGCGATCTCGACGGGCCCGACGCCGGCGCGCTGGAGGGCGTGGATCTCGGTCACCGCGGCGGCCGGACGGCGGCGGCGGTTGGGGTTGGCGCTGGCGGGCTCCAGCCCGGCCACCGCCTCCAGCGCGGCGCGCAGCGCGCGGCCGGGCAGGCCCTGGCTCGTCAGGTCGGGGCTGAGGACGACGAGGGCGGCGCCGCGCGCCTCCAGCCGGTCCAGCGCGTCCAGCACGCCGCGGCCGCTGGACGCCAGCCGTTCCAGCCGGCTCACCACCAACTGGTCGCCGGGGCCGATGAACTCGAGGATGGACGCCAGCGTCTGGCCTTCGGCGCCGGGCGCCTCGGCGCGGACCACCTGGCAGCCGGCCGCCTTGAGCGCGGCGGTGTCCTCGTGGGCGCCCCCCTCTGCGGAACCCCCCTCTGCGGAACCCCCCTCTGCGGAACCCCTCTCTGCGGAAAGCGCGTCCCGCGACCGAACGTAGCCGATCCTCAGCATCCCCACCGCCGATCGCGAAACCACACGCCGAATGCCGGCGAGGGTCCCAAACGGCGGTGGCGCCGCCAAGACGGCAGTAGGTTAAATCGAAGCAATGAAAGCCGGTTTCCGGCGCGAATTGGGGCCGGATTGTGTCGAACTCCGGCGAATTGTGACCCGCTACCGGGTAAAATTCTCCGCGGGCTTTCGCAGTATGAATTCGCGGTCCGTCGTCTTGCCGACCTTGAAGCCGTACTCGCCGGCTTTGGCGAAGCCGTTGCGCTCGTAGAACCGCTGGGCGCCGAGGTTCTCGCTCCAGACGCCGATCCAGACGTCGCGCGGGCCGTCCTTCTGCAGCCAGTCCATGACCTCGCCGAACAGCCGCCCGCCCAGCCCGCCGCCCTGCGCCGCCCGGGTGAAGTAGATCCGCTTGAGTTCGCCGCAGCCCGGCGTGACCTGCGCGTGCGGCAGGCCGCAGGGGCCGGCGAGCGCGTAGCCGATGGCGTGGCCGTCGTCCTCGACCAGCCAGAGCGCCTTGGCCGGATCGGCCAGGTCGGCGCGGGTGCGCTCCAGGCCGTAGGCTTCGGCCAGGAACACCGCGAGGTCCTGCGGATCGTACAGGTGGGCGAAGGTGTCGCTGAAGGTGCGCGCGCCGAGCTCGGCCAGCGCCTCGGCGTCGGCGGGGCCGGCCCGGCGGATGACGGGACCTGCGAGGCCCTCGCGTGCGTTTGGCGAAGTTGCGGTAGGATGCAGCATGACCGTCGCGCTCTACACCCATCAGGACATGTTCGACCACCGCCCCGGCGACCGGCATCCCGAGCGGCCCGAGCGCCTGCGGTCGGTGATCGACGCCCTGGACGACGCGGCGCTCGACCTGATCCCCCACGACGCGCCCGTCGTGGAGGAGGCCGACCTCCTGCGTGTCCACGACAAGGCCTACGTCGAGGAGATCGTGCGCCTCGCCCCCGCCAGCGGCCGCGTGGCGCTGGATCCCGACACCAGCATGTCGGCCGGCAGCCTCGCCGCGGCGCGCCGGGCCGCCGGCGCGGTCGTCCAGGCCGTCCGCGACGTGGCGGCGGGTAAGGCGGAGCGCGCCTTCTGCGCCGTGCGCCCGCCCGGCCACCATGCCGAGCCGGGCCTGCCGATGGGCTTCTGTATCTTTTCGAACGTGGCGGTGGCGGCGCACGCCGCCCGCGCGGCGGGGTTCGGCAAGGTCGCCGTCGTGGACTTCGACATCCACCACGGCAACGGCACCCAGGCGGCGCTGGGCGGCCGAGACGGCCTGTTCTTCGCCTCCATCCAGTCGTGGCCGATGTGGCCCGGCACCGGCCACCCGGACGAGGCGGTCCCGGCCAACATCGTCAACGCCGTCTCGCCCGAGGGCGCGCCGGCCGCGGTCTGGCGCAGGGCCTTCGAGGACCTGATGGGCAAGGTCGACGCCTTCGCCCCCGACCTCGTCATCGTGTCGGCCGGGTTCGACGCCCACGCCCGCGACCCGGTCGGCGGCGGCGGCCAGAGCCTGGAGGAGGCCGACTTCGCCTGGGCGACCCGCGCCATCGCCGACGTCGCGAACCGGCGCGCCAAGGGGCGGGTTGTGTCCTCCCTCGAGGGCGGCTACGACCTCCAGGCTCTGGGCCGTTCTGCGCTCGCGCACGTCAGGGCTCTCGGCGAAGGCTAGGGGCGCGCGGCCGTGAACATTCGGGATCGATGGCCGGCGTCTTGACCACCGAAATCAAAGCCATGTCGCTGAAGCACGGCGCGATCGTCCTGGTGCGGCACGGCGAGCCCAACGTCTCGCGCAAGGTGACGCTGTCGGCGGCCGAGTACCGCGCGTTCTGGGCGAACTACGAGCTCCTGGGCCTCCTGCCGGGCCAGACGCCGCCGCGGCAGCTCAAGGACTTCGTCGCCCGCTGCGGGACCCTGGTCTCCTCGACCCGCCTGCGCGCCATCGAGAGCGCCCAGGCGCTGGCGGGCGAGCGCGCCTTCGACCGCCACGAGATGCTGATCGAGGCGCCGCTGCCGCCGCCGCGGCTGCCGGCGTGGCTGAAGCTGTCGCCGCGGATCTGGGGCTTCCTGGCGCGCTTCTGGTGGTGGTTCTTCAACCATCACGAGGGCCAGGAGCGCCGCAGCGAGGCCGAGGCCCGCGCCGACCAGGCCGCCGCGATGCTGATCGGCTTCGCGGCCGGCGGCGAGACCGTCGTGGTCCTGGCCCATGGCTTCTTCAACCACCTGATCGGCCGCTCGCTGAAGAAGCTCGGCTGGCGCCTCGCCGAGAGCGAGGGCTACAAATACTGGTCCATGCGCCGCTTCGAGCGGGGGTGAGGGCGGCCGGGGCTCGACTCGCTGCGAGCCGTCCTCTCCCGCCGCTCCCGCGCCGCCGCAGACGCATCTACGTCCGCTTCTGACGCATGGGCAGGGTTGACTGTCCCCGATGTCCGAGGCCCTGCCCGAGATCGACGTTGAGGATGTGGACGCGGTGCTGAACGAGGCGCTGCGGGTCGACATGGCGTTGCTGCGGCATGTGAACGCCCAGGCGCTGGCCACGACCGAGCCCGACATCCTGAACGG
>NZ_JAEUMO010000080.1 GCF_016793285.1 Phenylobacterium sp. | reverse complement strand
GAGTTCCAGTTCGAGGAGCCCCCGCCGCCGCCCAGCGCGCAGCCGACGTTCGAGGTGCATCTCGACCCGCTGACCGGCGAGAACGAGGCCGAGCGCGGCTGGGTCCCCGACGGGGTGGCGGCCGAACAGCGCCAGGCGCTTCCCGTCTCGGCCCTGCCCGACGGCTGGGAAGACACCGGCCGCAACCAGCCCTGCCCCTGCGGCTCGGGCAAGAAGTTCAAGCACTGCCACGGCGCGCTGGTCTAAGCGCGCTCACCTCCCCCATCGCGGCAGCGATGGCGGGAGGGGGACCACCCGCCGAGGCCGCGCAGGCGGCCGTAGAGCGGGTGGTGGAGGGGGCGAGCGGCCTTCTCCGAGCCGACACAGCCCATTCCGACCCGCCGCGCCTGAGGCTCGCCCCCTCCACCATTCGCTCTTCGCTACGCTCGGCGAACGGTTCCCCTCCCGCCGCTGCGCGGGGGAGGTAAGATAGCCGAATGGCGCACCTCGAATTCTTCTTCGACCTCTCGTCGCCGTGGACGCGGCTGGCGTTCCATAACGTGCAGCCGATCCTCAGAGAGACCGGCGCCACGGTGACGTGGAAGCCGTTCCTGGTGGGTGGCGTCTTCAACGCGGTGAACCCGGCCGTCTACGCCGGGCGCGAGAACCCGGACTCGCCGCGGATGCGCCACACCTGGGCCTGGCTGAAGGACTGGGCCCGCCTCGCTGGCGTCCCGATGAACTTCCCCTCGCCGCACCATCCGGTGCGATCGGTCCACGCCATGCGGTTCTGCTGCGCGCTCGAGGACGACCAGGCCGCCCTGGTCCGCTTCGCCGAGGCCGCCTTCCACGCCTACTTCGCCGACCAGCGGAACCTCGACGACCCGGCGGTGCTGATCGACGTCGCCAACGCCTGCGGCCTCGACGGCGAGGCGCTGGCCGCCCGCACGGCCGACGACGACGTCAAGCAGCGCCTGCGCGACAACACCCAGGCCGTGATCGACCGCGGCGGCTTCGGTTCCCCCACCATGTTCGTCGACGGCGCGCGCATCTACTTCGGCAACGACCAGCTCCCGCTGGTGCGGCAGGCCCTGGCGGGCGGCTAGGCCTTCGCATCCTCCAGCGCGAAGCGGGCGCCGCGGTCGGCGATCATGATCGTCGGCGTGTTGGTGTTGCCCGAGGTGATGGTCGGCATCACCGAGGCGTCGATCACGCGCAGCCCCTCGACGCCCATCACCCGCAGCCGTTCGTCCACCACCGCCTGGGGATCGGACGCCAGGCCCATCTTCGCCGTCCCCACCGGGTGGAAGATCGTCGTGCCGATGTCGCCGGCCGCCTGGGCCAACGAGGCGTCGTCATTCCCCACCGCCGGACCCGGCAGGTACTCGTCCGGCTGGAAGGCCGCCAGCGCCGGCTGCCCCATCAGCCGCCGCGTCACGCGGATGGCGTCGGCGGCGACGCGGCGGTCCTGCGGCGTATCGAGGTAGTTCGGCGCGATCCGCGGCGGGGCGGCCGGGTCGGGCGAGCGCGGGCGCACGGTCCCGCGCGACGTCGGGCGCAGGTTGCAGGCCGCCACGGTGACCGCCGGGAACGGGTGCAGCGGCTCGCCGAAGCGGTCCAGCGACAGCGGCTGGACGTGGAACTGGATGTTCGCCCGCTCGTGCTCGCTGGATGAGCGCGTGAAGATGCCGAGCTGCGACGGCGCCATGGTCAGCGGCCCCGTGCGCAGGAGCGCGTACTCCAGCCCCATGAGCCCGCGGGTCGCCAGGTTGCGGTAGCGCGCGTTCAGCGTCGGCACGCCGCTGACCCTGTAGATGGCCCGCTGTTGCAGGTGGTCCTGCAGGTTGCGCCCGACGCCCGCGCGGTCGGCCACGACCGGAACGCCCAGGTCGCCCAGCCACTCGCCCGGCCCCACGCCCGAGAGGTGCAGGATCTGCGTCGAGCCGATCGAGCCGGCGCTGAGGATCACCTCGCCCCGCGCCTTCGCCTCGACCCGCCGGCCGCCCCGCCGGAACGCGACGCCGCCGGCGCGACGCCCGTCGAACAGCACCTGCTCGACCGTCACGCCGGTCTCCAGCCGCAGGTTCGGCCGCGCGAGCGCCGGCTTCAGGAACCCCTTGGCCGCCGACCAGCGCAGGCCCCGCCGCTGGTTCACATGGAAGAGCCCCACGCCCTCGTTGTCGCCGGTGTTGAAGTCGTCCGTGGCGGGGACTCCCATCTCGACCGCCGCCCTGGCGATGGCGTCCAGCACCGCCCAGCGCACCCGCGGCTGCTCGACCCGCCACTCGCCGCCCGCGCCGTGGTGCTCGGTCTCGCCCAGGAAATGGTCGTCGAGACGCCGGAAGGCCGGCAGCACGTCGTCCCAGCCCCAGCCGCGCAGGCCGAGCTGGCGCCAGTGGTCGTAGTCGGCCGCCTGCCCGCGCATGGAGATCATGGCGTTGATGGCCGACGAGCCGCCGACCACCTTGCCCCGCGGGTACTTCAGCGCCCGGCCGTTCAGCCCGGGCTCGGGCTCGGTCTCGAACAGCCAGTCCGAGCGCGGATTGCCGATGGCGAAGAGGTAGCCGACCGGGATGTGGAACCAGATCCAGTCGTCCTTGCCGCCCGCCTCCAGCAGCAGCACGCGGTTGGCGGGGTCCGCCGACAGCCGGTTGGCGACCACGCAGCCCGCCGAGCCCGCGCCCACGACGATGTAGTCGTACTCGCCGTCCATCCTGCCCGCCTCTTCGGAGCTAGCGTGTCACGATCGGGAAGCCGGGACGAGGCGGCGTGAGCCATGACAGCAGCCGGCCCAGCGCCGCCCTGTCGCCCGAGGTCGCGCTGGCCGAGAGGTCGGCGCCCTGCAACGCCCCGGCCAGGAACTGCGCGCGCGGCAGCGTGTAGACCGCGTCGGTCCGGCCGCCCTTGGGGTCGGCCTCGTAGGTCAGGACGTCGTGCTTCACCGCGACCCGGAACCGCTCCTGGCGGTCGGGGAAGACGAGGTCCAGGGACACCGCCGCCCCCTTCGATTTCGCCGGATCGAGCCGCACCGAGAACAGGTCGAGCAGCATCGGCGTCGGGGTGTTGCGCACCACCTCCAGCGAGCCCGCCTGCACGCCCAGCCGGGGCGGGCCGTTGCGCAGCTCGGAAGCGCCGGTCAGGTACATGTTGCGCCAGATGGCGCTCTCGGCCGCCGCCCCCTGGCGCTCGTAGGTCTTCGCCAGCAGCTCCCGCGCGGCTGCATTCGAGGCGTCCGCCATCACGATCCGGTTGAGCAGTTCGCCGGCCCAGCGGTCGTCGCTCTCGTCGTAGGCGGCCTGCGCGGCGGCGAGCACCTTGGCCGCCCCGCCCATCATCGCCACGTAGCGGACGGCCTCGTCGGCCGGCTCCAGCGGGTCGAGATGCACCGGGTTGGCGTCGTACCAGCCCATGTAGCGCTGGTAGACCGCGCGCGAGTTGAAGCTGAGCGTCCCGTAGTAGCCGCGGTTGTACCACTCGTCGTCCAGCGCCGGCGGCAGCTTCAGGCGGCCCGCGATCTCGGCCGGCAGGAGGCCGTCGTTCATCAGCCGCACCGACTGGTCGTGCAGGTACTTGTAGGCGTCGCGGTGCTTCTCCAGGTAGTCCCCGATCTCGGCCCGTCCGAACCGCGGCCAGGCGTGGCTGGTCATCAGGATGTCGGTCCGCCCGCCGTAGAGCGCGATCGACTCCGACAGGTAGTCCGCCCAGGCCTTGGAATCCCGCACCAGCGCGCCGCGCGGCGTCAGCACGTTGTGCTGGGTGGCGTTGGCGTTCTCGGCCAGATCCAGCAGCTTCAGGTCCGGGAAGTAGAGGTTCATCTCGGCCGGCGCCTCGGTCGCCGGCGTGAGCTGGAACTCGATCCTCACGCCGTCGACGGTGAGGGTCTGGCCGCTCTTCACGATGTCCAGGGTCGGCGGGATCAGGCTCTGCGTGCCGGAGGCCACCGCCGTCCCGATGCCGATGCTCACCTGGCCGTTCGGCCCCTTCGGCAGGGTGATGCCGAACTGGAAGTTGGCGCGGCGGCTCATCGCCGGGCCGGCGATCACGTTCTCGCTGACCGCATGTTCGAGGAAGCCCGCCGGCGCGATCACCTGCACCTTGCCCGCGTCGACGTCGGCCTGGGCGACCATGCCGCGCGCGCCGCCGAAGTGGTCGGCGTGGCTGTGGGTGTAGATCAGCGCCACGACGGGCCGCGCGCCCAGCTTCCCGTTGGCCAGGTCCAGGGCCGCCCTGGCGGTCTCGGTGGCCGTCAGCGGGTCGATGACGATCCAGCCGGTCCGGCCGGCGATGAAGGTGGCGTTGGCGGCGTCGAAGCCGCGGACCTGCCACACGCCCTCGGCGACCTTGAAGAGGCCGTGCTTCGCCAGCAGGCCCGACTGGCGCCACAGGCTCGGGTTGACGCTCGCCGGAGCCGGGCCTTTCAGGAAGTCGTAGGCCGCGAGGTCCCAGACCACCCGGCCGTCGGCCGCCACGATCTTCGGGTCGGCCCGCGTGCCGACGAACCCGCGCTCGGCGAAGGCGGCGTCCCGGCGGTCGCCGAAGTCGGGCGCGGCCCACGCCTGCGCCGCCAGCGCCGCGGCGATCGCCGCTCCGATGATGAGCCTGTGCATGGCGCCCTCCCGTTCCGGCAGAGGCATTGGACGCGCCGGCCCGGCTTGGCAACCGCCGGCCGCCCATCTCGGAGCGGCCGGCGGGCGCGGGCTAGAAGCTCGCCCAGTTGCCGTGGAAGCCGAACGGCACCCGGCGCGGCATCCCGGCGGTGGCGATCGGGCCCTTGGCGAGGTCGAGCGCCTCGAAGACCACGAAGTCCGAACGGTCCTCGCCGGCGCGGTAGATCACCGCCGTCACCCACCCGTCGCCCTCGGCCGCGTCGGCCGAGCGGGGCACGAACACCGGCTCCGACGGCATGTCGCCGCCGTCGAGCTGGTAGACCTGCCGCTTGCCGGTCGCGAGATCGATGTGGGCCAGGGCGTTCATGCGGATGCTGGCGGCTCCCTTCGAGTCGGCGGCGTACCAGCCGTGCCGGTGCTTCAGCGTCTCGACCCGCGGGTCGACGCGCGGGAACTCGCCGTCCAGGTCGTCCAGCGGCTCTTCCTTGATGGCGTCTGAGCTGCCCGCCAGGTCGAACGTCCAGCGCACCAGCCGCGCCGCCGCCCGGTCGCCCGGCGAGCCGTCGGCCTTGGGGAACAGCGGCGCCACGTCGTAGCGCATCACGTCGCAGTAGATCTTGTCGCCTTCCTCCCAACTGTTCAGCGGGTGGAAGACGTAGCAGGCCTCGGTGTTGAACCAGCGGATGGTCGAGACGTCCGCGTCGCGGCGCATCACGCCCACGTAGGCGCCCTTCTCGGGTTCCCAGGCGAAGCCCGGCAGGCCCTTCATCGCCCGTTCCAGGCTGCCCGTCAGCGGCAGGATCGGGAACAGCGCATGGTTGGCCGTCACCATGAAGTCGTGGACCATCGAGGCGAACGGCGCCTGGAAGTCGTCGCGGCGGACGACCTTGCCGTCCTTGTCTGTGACGCCGTAGCTCATGCCCGCCGACAGCGGCGCGCCGACGCCGTAGCCGAACCAGACCATCTCGCCCGTCGTCGGATCCAGCTTCGGGTGGGCGGTCGTGCGGTCGACGTAGGCGTCGTCGTAGCCGATCGTCTCCAGCGTCCTGGGGTTCATCTGCGTCGGCTTGTGGCCCTCTTCGAGCGCCAGGAGCCTGCCCGCGTGCCACAGGATGTTGGTGTTGGCGACGCCGCCGTCCTTGCCGAGGACCGAGGGGTCGCCCGCCATCGGGTTGAAGCCGCCGAACAGCGCCTTCCCGGCCTCGTTCTCCAGGCGCCACTTGGGCGTCCGGACGTAGCGGTTGCGGTAGCTGACCTTGCCGTCGCCGACGTAGAAGCCATGGATCATCCCGTCGCCGGTGAACCAGTGGTAGCCTTCCGGATTGCGCGGTTCGAACTGGGGGTTGGGGCCGGTGCGGAAGAGCGCGCCGCGCAGCTCCCGCGGAATCTCGCCTTTGACCTCGAGGTCGAAGTCGTCCTCCGACCGGACCGGAGCGAAGTTGCCCGCGAGATAGGGGTTGATCCGCGCGTTGCCGTCCATGGCCTTCGAGCCTCCCTGGCGCCTTCATTTCTTACGTTGTAAATTCTTGATCGAGGCGCTAGCGGTTGGCAAGCGCTTTCTTTGCGAAAGACGAGTCGCATGCCCCGCGTCCTGACCGAGACCGATGTCGCCGACTTCCGCGAGCGGCTGTGCGCCGCCGCCGAGCGCCTCTTCGCCGAAAAGGGCCCCGATGCGGTGACCATGCGCCAGCTCGCCGCCGAGCTGGGCGTGTCGCCCATGACCCCCTACCGCTACTTCCAGGACAAGGACGACATCCTCGCCGCCGTCCGCACCAGCGGCTTCAACCGCTTCGCCGAGGCGCTGGAGCAGGCGCGCGACGGCGCCGCCAGCGTGCGCGGCAAGGGCGCGGCCGTCGGCGACGCCTACGTCAGCTTCGCCTTCGACAACCCCCACACCTACAAGCTGATGTTCGACCTGAATCAGCCGCTGGAGGGGACCTGCCCCGAGCTCGTCGAGGCCGGACGGCGCGCCCACGACACCATGAGCGCCTGGGTCAGGGATCTCGTCGCGGCCGGCGAGATGGCCGGCGACCCGGAAGAGATCGGCACCATGTTCTGGGCCGCCACCCACGGCCTGGTCGTGCTCGAGATGGCGGGCAAGCTGGCGCCGGGCGCGGCCCGCAGCCTGCACGACCGCATCGGCACGGCCCTCGGCAAGGGCCTGCGTCCCGGCGCTTGACCGACGTCCGCGTAAGGCTGCGAACCTTGCGTCCAGCGGGAGGCGCGCATGGCCGAGATCAAACCCTTCGAAGTCGTCTGGACCGAGGCCGAGGTGGAGGCCGTGCTGGAGCGCGTGCGCGACTATCCCTGGCCGCCGGAGCCGGCCGCGCCCGACGGCTGGAACTACGGCTGCGACGGGACGTGGCTGAAGGGGCTCTGCGCGCACTGGACCGGCGCCTACGACTGGCGCGCGGCGATGGCCGACCTCAACCGCTTCGCGCAGTACACGGCCCGCGTCGAGGACTTCGACCTGCACTTCCTGCACGTGGTCGGCGAGGCGGGCGGCAGGCGGCCGCTGATCGTCACCCACGGCTGGCCGGGCTCGCACTACGAGTTCTGGGGCGCGATCGAGAAGCTGGCCTTCCCGTCGCGCTTCGGCGGGAGCGCGGCCGACGCCTTCGACCTGGTCGTGCCGTCCCTGCCCGGCTTCGGCTTCTCGTCGAAGCCCGCGCGGCCCATCGGCCAGCGCACGACCGCGCGGCTCTTCAACACGCTGATGACGCAGGTGCTGGGCTACGGAAGCTACCTCGCCCAGGGCGGCGACTGGGGCGCGATGGTCACCTCCTGGCTCGGCCGCGACCACGGCGCATCGGCCCGCGCCATCCACCTCAACATGCTGGGCTTCCGGCCGCACGGCGGCGTCGAGACCGACGAGGAGCGCGCCTGGGCCGCGCAGCAGGAAGCGGCCGGCGGCATGATGGGCGCGTACCTGCGCCTGCAGATGTCGAAGCCGCAGTCCGTCGCCTGGCTGGGCGCCGGCAACCCGGTGGGCCAGGCCGCGTGGATCTGCGAGCGCTTCCACGACTGGTCCGACCTCTCGAAGAAGACGATCGACGAGGCCTACGGCAAGGACCGCCTGCTCACCAACATCATGATCTACGTGATGACCGGCAGCTTCACGACCGGCGCCTGGTACTACCGCGGCCTGATCGAGGAAGGCGGCCTGGCCTTCGGCCCCGGCGAGCGGCTGGAGACGCCGACCGCCTTCGCGAACTTCCCCGGCGAGCCGCTCTATGCCGCCCCGCCCCGCAGCTTCGCCGAGCGGGCCTACAATGTCGTGCGCTGGACCGACATGCCCCGCGGCGGCCACTTCGCGGCGATGGAGGAGCCGGACCTGTTCGTCGACGAGGTCCGCGCCTGGGCGCGCGACCACGGCTGAGGCGTCACCACTTCACGAAGGTCTTCACGTCGGCCAGGAAGCCCACGAAGACGTCGAGGTCGTCCTGCAGCGCCTCCCACGTCCCGCCGGGGTCGATGTTCGCGTCGAACTGGAAGACCGCCTCGCCGTCGTTGCTCACATAGCCCTTCAGGTAGCGCTTGGAGGCGTTCCAGGCGTTCATCTGCTGGACCGTGGGCGTGTCCTTGCCCTTCTCGAAGCTGACGGTGAACTGGACGGCCCGGCAGCGCGCCTTGTCGCAGTCGTACATGTCGACGCTGAAGTTGAGCCCCTCGGCGCTGGCGTCGACGTACTCCCCGTCGTCCTGCTTCACGACCTTGGCCGTATAGCCGTTGTCGTTCATCCAGGCGGCGACCTCCCTGGCCGTCAGTCCGCCGGCCGGCAGCGGCTTCGCGGCCGCCGCGCCGCCCGCGGCCACCACCGCCACGACCGCGCAGGCCGCCAGCATCGTCTTCAGCATCACGCCCCCCAACTCGACTCGCCCGATCAGACCACCCGCCCTTGCGGCAGCACAAGCGGCGCGCCAAAAGCCGGCCATGGCGGATGCGGCGCAATGGGGTGAAGCGGCGAAGGCGCTGGCCGCCGAGGGGCGCCACGCCGAGGCCGAAGCGAAGCTGCGCGAGGGCCTGGCCGCCCTGCCCGGCCATCCGGTGCTGAGCTATGCGCTGGGCTGCTACCTGCTCCAGCGCGGCGCCTACGCCGAGGGCTGGCGGCTCTACGAGTATCGCGGCGTCCTGCCCCGCGGGCCGCGCCAGCCGCAGCTCAGCTTCCCGCAGTGGCGCGGCGGCCCCGTGAAGAGCCTCGTCGTGCTGCCCGAGCAGGGGTTCGGCGACCAGTTGCTGTTCGCCCGCTGGCTGCCCGTGCTGGCCAGGCGCGGGATCGCCGCGACGCTGGTCACGCCGCCGGCGCTGGCCGGCCTCCTGGCCCCGCTCGCGGAGGAGGTGATTCCCGTCGAGGGCGAGGTGCGCATCCCGCCGCGCGACGCCTGGGTCTACGCCGGCTCGCTGCCCCTGCTGACCGCCCTGGACGACCCGCCCCCGTGCCTGGCGCCGGGCCGTGGCGGCGGGGGGATCGGGCTGATGCTGCGGGGCGGCGCCCAGTTCGACGGCCTGCGCTCGCTGACGCCGCAGGCCGCGGCCCGGCTGCGACCGCTCGGCCGCAGCCTGCACCCCGACGACACCGGCGCGCCCGACTTCCTGACCACGGCCGCGATCGTGGCCGGCCTGGACCTGGTCATCACCGTCGACACCTCGGTGGCCGCGCTGGCGGCCGCGATGGGCAAGCCCGCCTGGGTGATGCTGCGCCGCCAGGCGGACTGGCGCTGGGGCCAGGCGTCCGACCAGGCCCCGCTGTTCCCCGGCGCTCGGCTCTTCCGCCAGACGCGCGACGGCGACTGGGACGGCGTGGTCGACGCCGTGCTGGCGGCGCTGCCCCCCAGACCCGGGCGCGCCTGACTCTGGCCTGGCCACCCCCGCCGCGCTAAGAGCGCCGCTCATGGCCCGCTACGACTTCGCGTCCGACAACACCGCGCCCGCGACGCCCGAGGCCATGGACGCGGTCGTGGCCGCCAACGCCGGCTTCGCCTCGGGCTACGGCAGCGACGCGGTCAGCACGAAGGCCGCCGACCTCGTGCGCGCCCTGCTCGACGCCGACGCCGAGGTGCGGTTCGTGGCGTCGGGCACGGCCGCCAACGCGATCGCGCTCTCGGCGCTCTGCCGGCCGTTCGAGTCGGTGCTGGCTCACCATCACGCCCACGTCTGCACCGACGAGACGGGCGCGCCCGGCTTCTTCGGCCACGGCCTGGGGCTGACGCCGCTGCCCGGCGCGTCGGGCAAGATCGACCCGAAGGGGCTCGAGGCGCCCCTGGCCGCGCCGGACGTCTCCTATCGCCAGCCGGTCGCGGCGCTCTCCCTCACCAACGCCACCGAGTACGGCACGACCTACACGGTGGCCGAGCTCGCCGCGCTCACGGCCCCGGTGAAGGCCAGGGGCTACGGCGTCCACCTCGACGGCGCGCGGCTCGCCAACGCCGCCGCCGCCGGCTTCGACCTCGAGGCCGTCAAGGGGCTCGGCGTCGACATCCTCGTGGTCGGCGGCACCAAGGCCGGCATGCCGCCCACCGAAGCCGTGGTCCTGTTCGACCGCGACGTCGCCCGGCGCTTCGACGCGCGGCTGAAGCAGGCCGGCCAGTTGCCGTCCAAGGGCCGGTTCTACGCCGCCCCCTTCATCGGCATGCTGGAGGACGGCGCGCTCCTCCGTCACGCCCGGCACGCCAACGCGATGGCGAAGACGCTGGCGGCGCGGATGCCCTTCAGGGTCCTGCACCCCGTCGAATCGAACGGCGTGTTCGTCGAGATGGACGATGCGCGCCTGGCCGCCCTCCACGCGAAGGGCTGGTTCGTCTACCGCTTCCTCGACGGCTCGGTGCGGTTCATGTGCTCGTGGGCCACGACGCCGGCCGCCGTCGACGAAATCTCCGAGGCGCTGGCCGCCATCGCGTGACCGGACGCGCTACGCCTGTTGCGTCCGCGCCGGGGATAGCTTTGCCCCCACATGCCCAATGTGTGGCGCCAATGGCGCACACGATGAGAAATTCGTAATGTTCCCCGACCGTTCGTCGCGATTATGGCGGCTTTTCGTTGCTCCCGTATCGGCTGCGTGACAGCTTCCGGCCTCACCTTTCAGGTGTGCTTTCCCTGCTTCGTCGTCGTTGCCCGGCGACGGTCGGGGGGTCTGTGTGCCTGAAAGCTGCATAGCGTCGGCCCCGGCCGGCGCGCCCTGAACACCTTATCCAGGCCGGGGGGCCGCAGAATGAAAGTTGAAATGAACATCATGCTTCGAAGCGCGCTGCTCGCGTCAGCCGCCTCGGCCAGCCTGCTCGCTGTGCCGACCTTCGCCCAAGCTCAGACCGCCGACGAAGGCGTCGACGTGGGCGAGATCGTGGTCACCGGATCGCGTATCCGCCGCGACACCTTCAACGCGCCGGCGCCGCTGTCGGTCGTCACCTCGGACGTGATCAAGCAGTCCGGCCAGATCTCGGTCGGCGACCTGCTGCTGGAGCAGCCGATCATCAACCCGGCGACCAACGGCCAGAACTCGTCGAGCACCCTGTTCCTCTCGGGTCAGGTCCGCGCCGACATCCGCGGCCTCGGCCCGACGCGCACCCTGGTGCTGATGGACGGCCGCCGCCTGCCGTTCTCCGACGCGTCCTCGCCGGCCGTCGACCTGAACACCATCCCGTCGCTGATGATCGAGCGGGTCGAGACCGTCACGGGCGGCTCCTCGGCCATCTACGGCTCGGAAGCCATCTCGGGCGTCGTCAACTTCATCATGAAGAAGGAACAGGACGGGCTCGAAGTCGACATCCAGGGCGGTATTTCCGAACAGGGTGACGGCGAGACGAGCCGTCTCGGGTTCAACTACGGCCGCAAGTTCATGGACGACAAGCTGTCGATCCTGATCGGCGGCGAGTACGCGAACGAAGACAAGATCATGCAGCGCGACCGGGACGAGCTGAACCCGGGCATCCGCCGCGACACCACGCAAGCTCCGCAGACCATCATCACGCAGAGCAGGGCCAACACCGCGCCGACCGCGACCTTCCAGCTTCTGGGCGGCGCCCTCGGCACGGCCCGCGCCGTGACCCTCGACTACCGCAACCCGACGAACGTGGTGCGCCTGTCGGCCGCCTGCTCGACCGCCACGGTCCAGCCGAGCTGCCAGGACGACGCCCTGTTCTACTCGGGCGTCGCCTACAACGCGCTGCAGGCGAAGAGCAACCGCGCGGTCCTGCGCTCGGTGGTCGACTACAAGATCACCGACACCTGGCATGCCTTCCTCGAAGGCAACTACGTGAAGGCCGGCGGCTACGGCATCTTCCAGCCGGCGTTCTCGAGCGCGGCGGGCGGCGGCACCATGCCGGTCGTCCTGCGCGGCGACAACGCCTACCTGAACGGCGCCGGCGCCACCGCCGCGGCCCTGCGGACCGAGTGGCTCGCAGCCGGCAAGACCCTCACCCAGGCCCAGACCGCCCAGGTCGGCAAGTTCTGGCAGGAGTTCGGCGGCCGCGACGTGAAGACCGAGCGCGAGCAGTGGAGGCTGACGGGCGGCTTCGAAGGCAAGTTCCAGACCTTCGGCCGCGACGTGAACGTCGACGGCTACGCCCAGTACGCCCGCCTCGACGGCAGCACGATCTCCTACGGCGTGCCGAACATCCTGCGCGTGCAGCAAGCCACCGACGCCGTTCTGCTGAACGGCCAGGTGGTCTGCCGCGACGCGGCGGCCCGCGCCGCGGGCTGCGCCCCCTGGGACCTGGTGAACGGCGCCAGCCGTGAAGCCATCCTGTGGGCCAACGGCGTCGCCAGCTCGGAACAGACCGTCAAGCAGACCACGGCGGCCCTGAACTTCGCCACCGAGCTGTTCGACCTGCCGGCCGGCCCGCTCGGCGTGGCGTTCGGCGCGGAATACCGCAAGGAAACCAGCCTGTTCGTGCAGGATCCGCTGTCGGCCTCCGGCGCGCTGTTCTTCAACGCGATCGGCACCCGCGGCGGTTCGTTCAACGTGAAGGAAATCTACGGCGAAGTCCGGATCCCGATCCTGAAGGATCTGCCGTTCGCCGAAGAACTGACGTTCGAACTGGCCGGCCGCGCGTCGGACTACTCGACGATCCACGGCACCGACCAGTACCGCCTGCACCTCGAATGGGCGCCGGTGAAGGACCTGCGCTTCCGCGCCACGGAAGGCACCGCCGTCCGCGCGCCGAACATCGTCGAGCTGTTCGCGCCGCAGGGCCGGAACTTCACCACCGCCGCGATCGACCCCTGCGACGCCGCGTCGTTCCGCACGGCGACGGCTGCCCAGCAGGCCGCCCGCCGCGTCAACTGCGCCGCCGCGATCCCGGGCTACAACCCCGCCACGTTCACCTCGAACATCGGCACGGGCCGTCCGTCGCTGGCGCTGCTGCAAGGCGGCAACCCGAACCTCGGTCCGGAAACCGCGCACACCTACCAGTACGGCGTGGTCTTCCAGCCGCGCTGGGTGCCGGGCCTGCAGATGTCGGTGGACTTCTTCAAGTACAACATCCGCAACGGCGTGGGCACGATCCCGATCAACACGCTGTTCTCGACGCTGTGCTACGACGACACCACCCAGCCCTTCGCGTCGAACCCGTTCTGCACGCAGATCCAGCGCGACCCGACGGGCACGAACGGCGGCGCCGTGGTCGGTGGCGTGACCCAGGTCATCCTGGTCAACCAGAACGTCGCCTCGACCAAGGTCGAAGGCTACGACTACTCGATCTCGTACGGCTTCCACACCGAAGACCTCTTCGGCAAGGACTACGGCGATATCGGCCTGCGCCTGGACGCCACCTGGATGTACGGCTTCGTGCTGCAGGGTCTCCCGCTGCAGGCGTACACGCAGTTCGCGAACACCATCACGAACGCGACGCCGGAGTGGAAGGCCAACGGTACGGCCCGCTGGAGCAACGAGAAGTTCTCGTTCACCTGGAGCACGATCTACTACGGCTCTATGATCGCCAGCCAGGCGCAGCAGGCCGGCGTGATCACCCCGTACAAGACGGGCGACTACTTCCGCCACGACATCCGCGGCACCTACAAGTACAACGACGACATCACCGTGCGGGCGGGTATCATCAACCTGTTCGACCGTTACCCGCCGGCGCTGCCGGAGACCTTCACGGGTACGGGCACGGGTTCGTCGCAGTACGACAACCGCGGCCGTTACTTCTTCATCGGCGCGAACATGACCTTCTAGGGTCGTGGTCCGGCCGGGTCCTCGGACCCGGCCAGCCTTTGAAGGCCGGATACGAAGGAGCCGCCGGGGCGACCCGGCGGCTCTTTTCGTTCTGCCGCCGCGGGCGGGAAGGGCTGGCGCGGGCTACTGCAGGCCGCTGCGGCCGATGGCGTAGAAGCGCTCGGCGCGGGCGGCCTTGAGCTCGGCGGCCGACAGGCCGTCGAGCGCCTTCAGCTCTTCCTCCACCGCCGCGCCGACGGCGGCCATCGCCGCCTCGGGGCTGGCGTGCGCGCCGCCCGGAGGTTCGGGGATGATACGGTCGACGATGTTCAGCTTGATGAGGTCCTGGGCGGTGATCTTCATCGCCTTGGCCGCCTCGCCCGGCGTGCGCGCGCCGCGCCACAGGATCGAGTTGGCGCCCTCTGGGGGGATCACCGAATAGATGGCGTGTTCCAGGATCAGCACGCGGCTGCCGCAGGCGATGCCCAGCGCGCCGCCCGAGCCGCCCTCGCCCGTGACCACGGCGACCATCGGCACTTCGAGCATCAGCGCCTTCTCGGTCGAGCGCGCGATGGCCTCGGCGACGCCGCGCTCCTCGGACGCCATGCCCGGATAGGCGGCCGGCGTGTCCACGAAGCTGATCACCGGCAGGTGGAACCGCTCGGCCAGCTCGAACAGGCGCACCGCCTTGCGGTAGCCCTCGGGCCGGGCGTAGCCGAAGTTGTGTTTCACGCGCCCGGCGGTGTCGCGGCCCTTCTCGTGGCCCATCACGACCACCGCACGGCCCCGGAAACGGCCGATGCCGCCCATGATCGCCTGGTCGTCGGCGAACTTGCGGTCGCCGCGCAGCTCCTGGAACTCGTCGATCAGGGCCGCGACATAGTCCACGAAGTGCGGCCGGTCGGGATGGCGCGCGACCTGCGTCTTCTCCCACGCGTCCAGATTGGAATAGGCCTCGACCCGCAGTTCCTGGGCCCGCGCACGCAGGGCCTCGATCTCCTCGTCCACGCCGCCGCCGGCGGTTTCCGACAGCTTGGACAGTTCTTCGATCTTGGCTTCGAGGTCGGCGATCGGCCGCTCGAACTCGAGGTAGTGCGCGGCCATCAGGGCGTCCGTACTGATGAGGCGGGGGCCTCAGGAAGCGGCGGAAATTAGGCGTGAACGGCCCCGCTCACAAGCCGCCAGCCCCGGACCGCTGTTTCGCGAGGTCGGAACGCTCAAGCCTGCGGATCGTTTGGGCCGACTGAGGGAGACCCGGAGAGACATGATGCTGAAGTCCCTGAACATCGCGATGGCGTCGTCGCTGGCGATCGCCACCGCGGCCACGCCCGCCCTGGCCCAGCAGTACCGGCCGACGGAAGAGTACCAGCGCCAGCAGCGCGAATACGACGCCCAGCGCGACCGCTACGAGGATCAGCGCGGCCAGTACGAGGCGAGCCGCGAAGCCTATCGCGAGTCCCGCCGCGACTACGCCTCGGCGCGCCGCGACTACGACCGCCGCCTGGCCGAGTGGGAACGCGCGCGGACGATCTACGACCGCCGCTACGGCTACGGCGCCTACGCGCGCCTCTACCCGCGTCCCGTCTGGGACACGACCACCTGGACCCGCTATGAGCCGCCGCCCTACGCCGGCTATTACGGCCGCAACACCTCGTCCACGAGCGTCCCGTGTTCGGCGTCGAGCGGCAACACGGTGGCGGGGGGCCTGATCGGCGCCCTGGCCGGCGCGGTCCTGGGCAGCCAGGTGGCCTCGCGCGGCGCCCGCACCGAAGGCGCGGTCCTCGGCGGCGTGGCCGGGGCGGTGATCGGCGGCTCGATCGGCAACGCCAGCGACCGCAGCTACAAGTGCGACGGCCGCGGCCCGTACTTCAGCTACGACGACACCGTGCCGTACCGCGAGGGCCGCCAGCGGTACTCCAGCGCCTACGACTACGGCTACTACAACCGCCAGCGCTGCCGTCTGGCCGCCGCGCCGGTGGACGCCTACGGCCGCGACCTGCGCTACGTCCGGGTCTGCCCGGACGACCAGGGCCGCTACCGCATCACGGGCTGAGTCCGGAGGGGCCGCGAAAGCGGCCCCCCGGATCACCCGTTGCCTACTTCTTTCGGGCCAGCGGGTGCTTCGACTGCACGACCTCGCGCAGGCGGTCCGAGGCGACGTGGGTGTAGATCTGGGTCGTGGCGATGTCGGCGTGGCCGAGCAGCTTCTGCACGACCCGCAGGTCGGCGCCGCCCTCCAGCAGGTGGGTGGCGAAGGCGTGGCGCAGGACGTGCGGGCTCACCCGCTGGGGGTCGATGCCGGCGCCGGCGGCCGCCTCGTCCAGCACCTGCGCGAACCGCCGCGGGGTCAGCCGCCCGGCCTTGCCGCGTGACGGGAACAGCCACGGATTGGCCTTCTCGACCCCCCTCTCGCCCTTGGGCAGGAACCCCGGGCGCGCCGCGAGGTAGGCCTTCAC
Source organism: Phenylobacterium sp. (assembly GCF_016793285.1). GTDB lineage: Bacteria > Pseudomonadota > Alphaproteobacteria > Caulobacterales > Caulobacteraceae > Phenylobacterium. Next base: position 55,146 of record NZ_JAEUMO010000080.1, on the reverse strand, counting down.
CGCCGCGCGGGCCCTGTCGTTCAACGGCGCGAGCCGCTCCTTGCCGCCCTTGCCCCTGACGATCAGATAGGCCGGGTCGCGCGCCAGCGCCGCGAGCGGCAGGGCCGTCAGTTCCGAGATCCGCAAGCCCGAGGCGTAGGCCAGTTCCACCATGCAGCCGAACCGCAGGCCCTGCGCCCCGTCGCGGGCGCCGGCCGCGGCGATCAGCCGGTCCATCTCCTCGCGCGAGAGCACCCTGGGCAACGGCCGGCCCTTCTTCGGCGCCTCGACGCGCCGGCTGGGGTCGTCGTCGCGCCAGCCCTCGCCCAGCACGAAGCGGTAGAACTGCCGCACCGCCGCGCGCCGGCGCGCCGCCGTGGCCGGCGACAGCCCCCGCGCGCCCAGCGCCGCGAAATAGGCCTCGACGTCCTCGGCGCGCGCCGCCGCCAGGCCGCAGCCCCGCGCCGCCAGGAAGCCGCCGGCATCGGCGAGGTCGCGGGCATAGGCGGTGAGCGTGTTGCGCGCGGCGGCGCGCTCGACGGCCATCATCTCGAGGAAGGCGTCGGCCCAGTTCTCCCCTTGGCCGGCGGCGCCTGCGGTCATTTCAGGCCCGCCAGGCCTTCCAGCACGAAGAGCCGCGCGTCGTCGAGCAGGCCGGCGCGGGCCAGCGTCCGCACGATCCGCACGCGGTCGCCGACAGCCGGTCCCGCCGCGCCGGCGTCGGCGCAGGTCCACAGCGCCAGCAGCGCCGCCTCGCCCATGCGCCGCGTGTCGGAGGCCGCGTCCAGCGCCGCGTTGCGGCCGGCCGGCGCCTTGCCGTCCGGGACCGCGAAGCCGGCGATTCTCGCCCGGTCGGGCCCCGGCAGGTCGTTGGCGAGCGACGCGACCATCAGCGCCGCGGCCTGCAGCCGCGCCCGCTGCTTCGGCTCGGCCGCCGCGGCCGCCGCGGAGATCAGCGCCGAGACGCCCGCCTCCGGCGGCATCCCCTCGCGCACGGCCGCGCCCAGGCCGCCGATCTCGGTGTCGACGAGGCTGGTGTCGAACGTCGGCGTCGCGGGCTCGGCGCCCGACAGCGCCGCAGCCACCACCGGGCCGGGCTTCGCCGCCGCCAGGTCCAGGTTCAGCGACCGCGAGAGCGCAAGGTCCAGCCCGTTGCGCGCCGACGCCGCGCCGGGTGTCGCGCCCGACAGCTTCGCCGCCATCAGCCGGCCGAAGACCGCGTCGCGCGCCTGCGTCTGCGCCAGGTCGAAGGTGAGCTGGGCCTGCGCCCCCTGCCCGGCCTCGGCCTGGCAGAAGGCGCGAAGGCGCAGCCAGTACACCTCGCCGCGGTTCGTCCCGAGCCCGTCGGCGATGCCGCACGCGCGCGCCGCGTCGCCGGCCAGCAGGGCCGTCTCGGCCGCCGCACGCGCCAGCTCGGCGTTCCGCTCCAGCCCCGGCGCCCGCTCCATCAGGCGCGTGGCCGCCGCGACGTCGCCCAGGGCGATCAGCGCCGCCGCCCGCTGGCCGGCCAGCGCCTCGTCGCCCGACGAGCCCTCGGGTCCCCTTGCGCCGGTGGCCAGGATGCGCCGCGCCAGGTTCGCGGCCGCGGGCGACAGCGGCTTGGCGGCCAGCATCGGCAGCACGATGCGGGCGGTCTCGACGGGCGTCCCGGTCCAGAGCTCCGCAGGCATCCCGGTGTCGCGGCCGGGCGTGGAGAAAGCGTCGGGCGCGGCCAGTTGCACGACCTGCACCTGAGCGGCGGCGGGGGCCGCGGCGAGCGCGAGGACGCTCGCGAAGAGGGCGAAACGCAACATGGCGGTCACCTTACCCATGGCCTCCGATTGGCGCGAGCACACAGGCTCGTGTAAAGCCTCACCCGTTCATGGACCGCTACGAACCGCTTCGACGTCGCACTATCGCGCTTGTGGGCCTCATGGGCGTCGGCAAGTCGAGCGTCGGCCGTCGCCTCGCCAACACGCTGGGCCTGCCGTTCCGCGACGCCGACACCGAGGTCGAGGCCGCCGCCGGGCGCTCGATCTCCGAGATCTTCGCGGAACTGGGCGAGGCCACCTTCCGCGACGGCGAACGCCGCGTGATCGCCCGCCTGCTGGACGGCCCGCCGCATGTGATGGCCACCGGCGGCGGCGCCTTCATGAACGGCGAGACCCGGGCGCTCATCAAGGCCCGCGCCGTCTCGGTCTGGCTGAAGACCGACCTGGAGATCCTGGCCCGGCGCGTCGGCCGCAAGGACACCCGGCCGCTGCTCACCGGCAAGGACCCGATGGAGGTGCTGAAGGCCCAGGCCGAGGCGCGCTATCCGGCCTACGCCGAGGCCGACGTCACGGTCGAGACCGGCGATGCGGCGCATCACATTACCGTGGGCCAGGTGATCGAGGCGCTCTCGGCGCACCTTGGCGAGCCCGCCGAATGAGCCGCGCGATCTCCGTGGGACTGGGGGAGCGCGCCTACGACGTGCTCGTGGGCGAGGGCCTGCTGGAGCAGGCCGGCCGCCTGATCGCCCCGTTGCAGAAGCGCGGCCGCACCGCCGTCGTCTCCGACGAGACGGTCTGGGCGCTGCACGGGCCGCGTCTGACCGCCGCCCTGGCCGTTGCCGGCATCGAGGCGCTGCCGGTGATCGTGCCGCCCGGCGAGCAGACCAAGAGCTTCGAGGGTCTGGCCGACGTCAGCGACCGCCTGCTGGCGCTGGAGCTCGACCGGGGGGACATCGTCACTGCCTTCGGCGGCGGCGTGGTGGGCGATCTGACGGGCTTCGCGGCCGCGATCTACAAGCGCGGCATCGACTTCGTGCAGATCCCGACGACCCTGCTGGCCCAGGTTGACAGCTCGGTCGGCGGCAAGACCGCCATCGACACCCCGCGCGGCAAGAACCTGGTCGGCGCCTTCCACCAGCCGCGCCTGGTGCTGGCCGACCTCTCGGTGCTCGCCACCCTGGACGACCGCGAGATGCGCGCCGGCTACGCCGAGGTCATCAAGTACGGCCTGCTGGGCGACCGCGCCTTCTTCGAGTGGCTGGAGGCGAACGGGGCCGCCGTGCTGGCGCGCGAGCCGTCGGCGCTGAGCCATGCCGTGGCGCGTTCCGTCGAGATGAAGGCCGAGATCGTCGCCGAGGACGAAAAAGAGCAGGGCCGCCGCGCGCTGCTGAACCTCGGCCACACCTTCGCGCACGCGCTGGAGGCCGAGACCGGCTACGGCGCCGCCCTGCTGCACGGCGAGGCGGTCGGCGTCGGCATGGCGCTGGCCTTCCGGTTCTCCGCAGGCCTTGGCCTGACCGACGGCCAGGACGCCGGCCGCGCCGGGCGCGCCATCGCCGCCTCGGGCCTGCCGACCACGCTGGCCGACATCCCGGGCCATCCGTTCGACGCCGCCCGCCTGGTGGCCCACATGGCGCAGGACAAGAAGGCCGAGGCCGGCCGCCTGACGTTCATCCTTGCCCGCGCCCTGGGCGACGCCTTCGTCGCCAAGGACGTGGACGCCGGCGCGGTGCGCCAATTCCTGGTCGCGGAAGGTGCGGCCGCTTGAGGACCAGACCCTGATGCTCGTCGCGCTGCTCGCGACCCTCGCCCCCTCGCTGATCATCCTGCTGACCATGTCGGCGCTGCTGTCGGCGTCCGAGACCTCGATGACGGCGGCCAGCCGCGGACGTCTGCACCAGTTGGAGCGCGACGGCGACCCCGCCGCGCGCCGGATCAACCGCCTCCTGACCAACCAGGAGACGATGATCGGGGCCATCCTGCTCGCCAACAATGTCATCAACATCGGCGCCTCGGCGCTCACCACCAGCGTCCTGTCGGCCGCCTTCCCCGGCGTCTGGGGCGCGCTCATCGCGACGGCCGTCATGACCGTGCTGGTGGTGGTCTTCTCCGAGATCCTGCCCAAGACGCTGGCCATCGCCCGCGCCGACGACGTGGCGCGCACGCTGTCGATCCCGACCTACTGGACCGTGCGCATCTTCGGCCCGCTGGCCGACGGCGCGCAGTGGATCGTGCGCCAGACGCTCCGGCCCTTCGGCATCCGGCTCGACGCCGGGACCGACGTGCTGGCCGCGCACGAGGAGATCCGCGGGGCGGTCGAGTACCACCACTCGGAAGGCCTGGTGGAGACCCGCGACCGTTACATGCTGGGCGGCGTCCTGGACCTCAGCGAGATGGACGTCTCCGAGGTGATGATCCACCGCCGCTCGATGGCCACGCTGGACGGCGGCCTCGCGCCCCGCGAGATGCTGCGCCAGGCCCTGGACTCCAACCACACCCGCGTCCCGGTCTACCGCGACGAGCCGGACAACATCGTCGGCGTCCTGCACCTGAAGGACCTGCTGAACGCCCTCGTCGAGTCCGACGGCGACATCGAGAGGATCGACATCCCCGACATCCTGCGCGAGCCCTGGTTCATCCCCGAGACGACCTCGCTGAAGGACCAGCTCGCCGCCTTCCTGAAACGGCAGAACCACTTCGCGCTCGTCGTCGACGAGTACGGGGCGCTACAGGGGCTCGTCACCCTCGAGGACATCCTCGAGGAGATCGTGGGCGAGATCGAGGACGAGCACGACGTCACCGCGGTCGGCGTGAAGCCCCTGCCCGACGGCGCGGTCATGGTGGAAGGTTCGGTGACGATCCGCGACCTCAACCGCGCGATGAACTGGGATCTGCCCGACGACGAGGCGGTGACGGTCGCCGGCCTGCTGATCCACGAGGCGCAGGCCATCCCGGAGGTCGGCCAGACCTACACCTTCCACCGCCACCGTTTCAGCGTCGTCGCGCGCAAGGGGGCCCGCGTCACCTCGCTGCGCGTCGAGCCCCTGCCGCCTGCGGACGACGACGAGGATTAGCCTTCGCGGAAGTAGGGCTCGACCGGGCCCTGCAGCTTCATGGTCAGCGGGTTGCCGTGGCGGTCCTTGGAGGCGCCCACCGACAGGCGGACCCAGCCTTCGCTGACGCAGTATTCCTCGACGTTGGTCTTGTCCTGGCCCTTGAAGCGCACGCCCACGTTCCGGGCGAGGACGGCCTCGTCGTAATAGGGGCTGTTCGGGTCGACGCTGAGCCGGTCGGGCAGGGTCGGAAGGGTGTCTTCGCTCATGGGCGGGAGGTCGCACGCCGCGCCGCCCAATTCAAGGCTTGGCGCCCGCCGCGTCGGCCTGGGCTTTCTCCAGCGAAACCGCGAGCTTGGCCATGACCTCGGGCGTCAGCGCCCGGCCGTGGTCGGGATCGATCGACAGGCCCTGGATGCTGACGCCGTCGAACAGCGTGCCGACCTCAGGGTCGCGCATCCGCGCGGACATGCCGGGGAAATGCCTGTCCAGCCAGGCCAGGGTCACCGGATCCTCCATCAGCGTGTGGATCGGCGTCTCCAGCGTGTACGTCGCGTGCGGCCTGGCGGCCGGCGCGGGCGCGGGCGCCTCGGGCTGGGCCGACGCCGTCGGCGCGAGGGCCAGCAGGCCGAGCGCGAAGATCGTGATGCGCATGACGTCTCCTCCCATGACGCAGTCTGCCCGAGGCGCCGCCGACGGCGATTGCACGCTCCGTTTCAGCCCTGGCGCATGGTGACCGGCGGCCGTCACAGCGCCTGCATTGCCAAGCGCGTCGGTTCCCTGTTCAACGCCGCCATGAAGCTTCCTGCCGCCGCACTCGCGGCCCTGATCGCCGCGACACCCGCCATGGCCGCCCCCGCCCTTCCCTCGCGCCTTCCCCCGCAACGGGTCTTCGAAAGCCCCGACCTTTCCGGGCCCCGCGCCCGCGGGGTGAAGCTGTCGCCCGACGGCAAGGCGGTGACCTACATCAAGACCCGCGCCGACGACCTGCTGGTCACCGACCTCTGGATCGCCGACGTGGCGGGCGGCGCGCCGCGCATGCTGCTCGACGGCAGGACACTGGCCCCCGAAGTCCGTGAGCTCTCCGAGGCCGAGAAGGCGCGCCGGGAACGGGCCGGCGTCGCCACCCGCGGCGTGGTCGACTACGCCTGGGACGCCCAAGGGAAACTCATCCTGGCCCCGGTCGAGGGCGATCTCTGGGTCTACGACGTGGCCGCCCGGCAGGCGCGCCAGCTCACCAGGTCCGCGGCCGACGAGATCGACGCCAAGATCTCGCCGAAGGGCGGCTTCGTCTCCTTCGTGCGCGACGACAACCTGTTCATCGTCCCGGCCGCCGGCGGCGCCGAGCGCGCCCTGACCGAAGGCGGGACGGAGCTGAAAAGCTGGGGCACGGCCGAGTTCATCGCCCAGGAGGAGATGGACCGCTCCACCGGCTACTGGTGGAGCCCCGACGACCGCGCCGTCGCCGTGGCCTTCGTCGACCAGACAGGCGTCGACGTCGTGCCGCGGCCCGAGGTGAACGCCACCGGCGCGCTCGTCGTCCCGCAGCGCTATCCGCGCCCCGGCCGCCCGAACGCCAGGGTAGACCTCTACGTCCAGCCGCTTTCGGGCGCGCGCGTCAGGGTGGACCTGGGCGCCGACGCCGACGTCTACCTGGCCCGCGTCGCCTGGGCGAAGGACGGCCGGACGCTCTACGTCCAGCGCCAGAGCCGCGACCAGCGCCGCCTCGACCTGCTGGCCGTCGATCCGGCGACCGGCGCATCGAAGGTGATCCTCACCGAGACGAGCCCGCACTGGGTCGACCTCTCCAACGACTTCAGGCCTCTGAAGGACGGGACCTTCCTCTGGTCGTCCGAGCGCTCGGGCTTCCTGCACCTCTACCTCTACGGCGCCGACGGCAAGCCGATCCGCCAGGTGACCCAGGGCGACTGGCCCGTGCAGGAGATCGCCGGCGTCGACGAGGCCGCGGGCCGCGTGCTGTTCCTCGCCCACAAGGACAACCCGGTCGAAAGCCGCCTCTATTCGGTTTCGTACAAGACGCCCGGCGAGCCGAAGGCCCTGACCTCCGCCGGCGGCTCGTGGAGCGTCACCGTCGCCGACAAGGGCGGCGCCTTCGCCGGAACTTACGAGGATCCCCGGACCCCGCCGCAGACGGCGCTCTACAAGGCGGATGGGACGCGCGTGCGGTGGATCGAAGAGAACGCGCTGAAGGCGGGCCACCCGTTCTGGCCCTACGCCGAGCGGCTGCGCGTCCCCGAGTTCGGGACCGTCAAGGCCGCGGACGGCCAGGACCTGTGGTGGGAGCTGCGCACCCCGCCCGGCTTCGATCCGGCGAGGAGGTATCCGGTGATCGTCCAGGTCTATGGCGGCCCCGGCAGCGCCCGCGTGGCCAGGAACTGGCATACCCCGGAAGACCAGATCCTGCTCGACGCCGGCTACATCCTGTTCCGGCTCGACAACCGCGGCACGCCGAACCGCTCGGTCGCCTTCAAGACTGCCATCGACCGGCGCATGGGCCAGCTCGAGGTCGACGACCAGATCGCCGGGGCGAGATACCTGCAGTCGCTACCCTACGTGGACGCGGCCAACATCGGCGTCACCGGCTGGTCCTACGGCGGCTACATGACGCTGCTGATGCTCACGGCGAAGGACAGCCCCTTCAAGGCCGGCGTCGCCGGGGCCCCGGTCACCGACTGGGCGCTCTACGACACCCACTACACCGAGCGCTACATGGGCACGCCCGCCGACAACCCGAAGGGATATGCGGCGACCGAGCTCGTGGCCCGCATGCCGCAGATCGGGCCGGGCTCGCTGCTGGTGATGCACGGCATGGCCGACGACAACGTCACCTTCGACCACACGACGCGGATCCTGTTCGCGCTCCAGGCCGCGGGCACGCCGTTCGAGACCATGGTCTATCCCGGCCTGCGCCACCGCGGCGGCTGGACGCCGAACAACCGCATGCACCGCGCGATGCAGGCGCTGGACTTCTTCGACCGCAAGCTGAAGGGGCGCTGAGGCCCGCCGTTCAGCCTGCGGTCGCGGGGCCGGGCCTACTTCGGCTTCCGGAACTTCATCACGAACTGGTCGGTCTTCCCGCGGATGGACGCGTCGAACACGCCAGCCGTGTGGGGGTCGGCGGCGTCCTTGAGCAGCGGGCTCTCGGCTTCGAGCCTGAAACCGGCGGCCTCGACCTCCTGCTTCACGATCGAGGGCTCGATGCGATGCACCTTCATCGCCGCCTCCAGCCCCGAGCCGGGCGCTGCGACGTGGTCGACGATCAGGTAGACGCCGCCCGGCTTCAGCGACTTGAACACCTCGGCGTTGACCTTCGCGGCCGTGTCCTTGGGGAACGGCGTCAGGTGCAGGTCGTGGTAGTTCTGGACGGTCAGCACCATGTCCAGGCCGTCGGGCAGGTCCAGGGTCCCGAGCGAGCCCGTGACCGCCTTCACGTTGGGATAGGCGGCCGCGACCTTCTTCTGGTCCTCGCCGTAGCTCGCCTGGAACCGCACGAACTCGTCGGGCTGGTAGGCGTAGACCACGCCGGCCGGGCCCACCGCGAGCGACAGGATGCGGGTGAAGTAGCCGCCGCCCATGATCAGGTCGGCCACCTTGTCGCCGCTCTTCAGGCCGGCCCAGGCCAGGAGTTCGCCCGGCTTGCGCGCGGCGTCTCGCTTGACGTCATCGGCGCGGCCCTTGTCGGCCAGCGCCGCGGCGATGTTGCCGGGCAGCGCCGCCCAGGCCGCGCCGGCCGTTCCGACCGCTGCGGCGGCCAGCATCGAGATCCAAAGCTTGCGGGTCATGCCCGGCCTCCCTCGTGAGTCATGGCGACGGTCTAGCATCCGCGACGGTTCGGCCTCTAGCGGCCTGCGATCAACGGCCGTATCGTGGAGCTGCGTGTCAGTCGATCTGGAGCCTTCGCGTGATCAGGATGATCATCGGGGGCGCGGTGGCTGCTGCGCTCCTCCCGAACCTTGCCTCGGCCGCCCCGGCCAGACCCGTCGCGGCGCGCGCGCCGGCGCTGGCCTGGGTCATCACGCCCACCGACGCGGGCTGCCGGGTCGACCTGGACCTGCTCGCGCGCTCAGGCGCCAGCACGCCGGTGGCGCTCGTCTCCGACGGGCAGGTGACGAGCCTGCGGTTCTTCAAGGACAACCTGCCGACCCGCGCCTTCCTGCCGATCCGCATCGACAGGCAGCGGTTCTCGAACCTGATGCTGCGCGGCGACGGCAGTTCGGGCGAACTGGTGCTGTCAGAGGAGACCGAGGCCGCCATGCGGCGCGGCGGGACGCTGGGCATCGCCTGGCTGACCGAGGAGCCGCTCACCGCCTCGCTCTCGGGCTCTGAGCAGGGGATGGTCGACCTGAAGGTCTGCGGCGCCCAGATCGCGGTGCGGCACAAGGAGCGCGTCGCCGCCGACCAGGCCGCGCGCGACCGCGCCGAGGCCGAGGCGCGCGCCAGGCGCCTGAACGACGCGCAACTCGCCGCGATCCAGGCGCAGACCGCCGCCGCCGACGCCCAGCGCCGCCAGGTCGAGGAGACCGCCGAACGCCAACGCCGCGCCGAGGCCGAAGCGCGCGAACGCGCCTACGCCGAGGAGCGCCAGCGCGCCTACGAAGAGGAACGCCGGCGCGCCTACGAAGCCGCGCGTCGCGAAGAGGAAGACGATCGCCGCTGGAGTCCCGCGCCCGCCTACCCGGTGCAGCCGCGGCCGTACTATCCGCCGCGCTACGGCTACGAGCGGTATTAGCGGACCGAGGCGGCGAACCGGCGCCGGCGGATCGCGTAGCCCACCGCGCCGAAGCCCAGGATCATCATCGTCCAGGTCGCAGGCTCGGGGACAGCCGCCGACGGGCCGGGCGTGCCGGGCGTCGTCTGGTCGCCGCCGCCGGTGTCGCCACCGCCGCCGCCACCGCCCGTGTCGCCATCACCCGTGTCGCCGCCACCCGTGCCGCCACCGCCGGTGTTCCCGCCACCCGTGCCGGGAGGCGTCAGGTCGAACGGATTGTTCGTGCCGCCGCCACCACCGCCGCCCGTGGGCGTGCCCGGGACCGTGGGTTCGGTCGGCGGACCGCCCGTGGGCGGAAGCGGACCGGTCGGGTCCACGCTGGGGGGAAGCGGGGTCGTCGGGTTGAAGGGGTCTCCGCCGCCCGTGGTCGGGCCGGTGGTGTCGCCGCCGCCCGTGCCGCCGCCGGCATCTCCGCCTGCGCCACCGCCCGTGCCGCCGCCAGTACCGCCCGCGCCGCCAGCGCCACCCGCGCCGCCGCCGCCTGCACCACCGCCGCCGCCGAGGCCAACGCCCGGATCGAGGTCGCCGCTGGGATCGAAGCTGGGATCGACCACGGTCGTGCCGCCGTCGCCGGTCGGCGGAGCCGGGTCGCCGGCCGTCGGCGCAGGATCGCCCCCGGTCCCGCCACCGCTCGCGCCCTCGTCGCCGCCGTCGCCGACGCCACCGCCGCCCGAGCCGCCGCCGAAGCCGCCGCCGGGCGAGGTCGCCCCGCCGTCGCCGCCCCCGGCGCCGCCGCCAGCACCGCCACCGCCGCCGCCGGCCGTCGTCCCGCCGTCGTCACCGACCGTGGGGCCGCCCGCGTCGGGAGTCACGTCGCCGCCGGTGGGCTGGTCCGGGTTCGCCGGGCCTTCGTTGTGGAACAGGTTCAGACGACCGCCGTCGAGGGCGCCGTTGCCTTCCATCAGGGTCGGCGACGCCAGCGCGGTCGCGCCGAACATCATGAACATCACCGGCCCGTGCCGGCGCAGCTTGTGGTGCCAAGTCTCGCCCGGGCAGACCTCGGGGCGCAGCGCCGGGTGCCAGGGGGCCAGCGGGCAGATCTCGCCGTCGGGGCCCAGCACCTTGCCGGGCCACATCCAGCTCCACAGCCAGGAGAAGTGCCACCAGCGGCGCACGCCGCGGTCGGCCACGTTCGGCCACATCCAGCCGAACAGGATCGCCATCAGGCCGTGACGCCGGCCGTAGTTCTCGTCGTGGACGGCGGTGGGCCACAGCCAGCCGAGCAGCGTGCTCCAGGCCAGCAGGCCCGTGCGCTCGTCGCGCTGCTCCTTGGCCTCCGGCCACAGCCAGGCCAGGAGGCTGGTCGCCAGGCCTGCGCGCCGGCGGCCGCGGCCGTCGTCGATCGCGACCGTCACGGCTGCGTCCCCCCAAGGGCGACCGGATGTTTCAAAATCAGCCAAGAAACCGCGCTTACCGACTGTTGCCTACAACTGGACGCCGCATCCACGGGGGACCCGCCGCCTACGGTAGAGGTGCCACAAAGTTGCCGGACTGTCGTCAAGCCAGGCCGACGCGCGACGCCTTGCCGCGGTTCGGCGCGCCAGGATTGTTGCGGGCCGGAAATGCGAAAATGACCGCCCGCGCCGCCGGCGCGTCGGTCGTCTCCACCCGTATTCGCGTGGCCAAAGCCGCGCATGAGCCTGCTCCTGGTCGACCGCGCAGGGGACCGCGGCATGGTTTCATCTTCACCCTGGGACGCCGGGGGATACGTCTCAAGGCCATTCAATTTGCAGGAGAAATACTCCCGATAAGGGAAAATCCCTGCGAAACGCGCAATTCTCTGCAAGTACGAGGCCACCTTGGCCTTGGATGCACGCCGCGTCGCAACACGGTCTGAAGAGGGCTTCGCAGGTGAGGCCCGACTCGCGCAGCGCCGGCGCGGGTGCCGGGCGGCCGGCACGAAAAAGGGCCCCGAAGGGCCCTCATCCGTCGCTTGGTCGGCGGGCTCAGATGCCCAGGCCGGCCGTGGCGAGGGAGGCGATCAGACCGAGACCCAGCAGCAGGGCGGGGGCGATACGGTCGAAGGCGGTTTCGATGCGCGAGAAGGTCATTGATGTCTCCGTCAGCTTCTTCTTGTGAGGCGCCGGGGAAGCGGCGCTGTCCGTCTGGACACTGTTTAGATAGCACCATCTGAACGCTGCATAGATCAGCGATTTCACAGAGCCGCCATGCGTTTCTGTAGGGCGACGTCCGGTCCCTTCCGTGACGCCGCGGAGAGGCTGTAGACAGGCGCCCATGACCACGACGACCGAGACCCTGCAGATGCCGCTCACCCCCGTCGGCCCCGGCCGGTGGACGACGCTGGCCGGCCCCGAGTGGCGCAACCCCGGCGGCGGTCTCTGGGGCGGCTATGCCATCGGCCTCTGCATCCGGGTGATCGAATCCGAGCCCGGAGCGGTCGGCGAGGCCCTGTCGCTCACCCTGACCTATGCCGCCGCCCTGCCCGCCGGCGAACTCGACATCCGCACCCGACGCCTGCGCCAGGGCGGCTCGATCGGCGTGTGGGAAGTGGAGCTGCGCCCGGCCGGATCCGAGGAGGTCGGCGTCCACGCCATGGTCACCATGGCCAGGCGGCCGCAGACGCCGGCCTTCGCCTTCGCGTCCATGCCCGACGCGCCGGACCCGGACAGCCTGCCCAGTCCGTTGATGGTCGGCGCCTCCCAGCACTTCGGGGCCCAGGCGCTGGAGCGGCGCACGCTCGACACCTTCCCGCCCCGGCCGACCGGCGATTCGCGCACCCTGGCGTGGGTCCGCTCGCGCCGCGGCCCACTCGACAAGTCGCTGCTGGGGATGATCACCGACAACTCCGCGCCGCGCGCCTTCTACGCGCTCGGCCCCACGGTGATGACGACGACGCTGTCGCTCACCGTCTACCTGCACGCCACCGTGGCCGAGGTCGCCGAGGTGGGGCACGACTTCATCCTGGTCGAGTGCGAGGGCCGGGTCGGCGCCGGCGGCGCGTCGGACGAGCGCTCGAGCTACTGGCGGCGCGACGGCAAGCTGCTGGCCACCAGCGAACAGCTCTGCTGGTATCGCGAACACCGCCGCGAGCCGCCGGAGTAAGCGGCTCCGCCGCCTCGCTTCGTGGCCACCGGCCTTCCGCCCACAAGAAAGGGCCCCGAAGGGCCCTCTCTCCGCCTCTAGCGGCCGTAAGGGTAGCCGCTATTGCCGTAGCCGTCGTAGCGGCTGTTCCCGTAGTAGGGCTGGTAGCTGCGGCCGTTGCCGTAGTGGCCGCGGTCGTAGTTCCGGTAGCGGGTGTCGCGGCCGTAGTAGGGCTGGTTGGTCCGGTACGAGTAGCCGTTCCGGTAGTGGCGGCGGTCGTTGTCGCGGCCCGCGGCGGCCCCGAGGGCCGCGCCGGCCACGGCGCCGATCGCCACCGCCTCGCCCTTGCCGTCGCCGATGGCGGCGCCGGCGACACCGCCGATCAGGGCGCCGAGGAGGGCGCTTTCAGTCTTGGACGCGGCCGCGGCCTGACCCGCCGGGAGCGCCACGGCGCCCGCCACGGTCAGGGCCAGAACGGCCTTGGCGAAAGTCTTGGTCATGGCTCGTCTCCTTCAAGATGTTGGAGACACCCTAACGGCCCGCCCCTGAACGCCCCCGGAGCCGGTCGTTCATCTTCGCGACAGCCTGCGGCCACGGTCGGGACAAACGAAAAAGGGCCCCGAAAGGGACCCTCTGCCGTATTCGCGAGAGAATGAGGTCGGCCGCGAGGCCGGAGGAGTTGAGCGCCTCAGGCGACGCCCACCATGCCCACCGCCGCGAAGCCGCACACCAGGCCGAACATCGCCGTCAGCAGCAGGGCTGGGACGATCCGATCGACGTGGCTCCGGATCTGCGAGAGGCTCATAACTTGACCTTCAGTCTGGGGAGAAACCCGTGGGGAGCGGGCCGTCCGTGTGGACAAGCATCAGATAGCATCGCCGATGAAGATGAAGGATCGGTGAGTTCGCATGATGGCTCTGCATTTTCGCAATCGATGCGGGCCGGCCACATCTTCGCCTCCCAGGAGAGCGCGCTCCACCGTCCGGCGGGCCGCGTGCAGCCGTTCGCGGGCCGGCGAGGCCGCCGGGCGCTAGTGTGCTGGATCTGAAGTTCGCCTGCTTCCGGGTCGGAGCACCGAGCGAACTTCAGATCCAAAAAGCACACTAGAAACAGATGTTTCCCTAGTGTCCTTATCGATTCCGAAGTTCGACTGAGTTCGCCTCAGGCGCCTGCGAACTTCGGAATCGGGACACTAGGCTGCAGCGGCGAAATGTGGACTGGTCCGGGCTCGGAACTGCGTCCCGTCTTCGCGGACGTGCTGCGGGGGGCGTCGAGGCAAGTCAGGCATGGTCTTCTGGATCGCGAGCATCGCCGGCCTGGCCGTCGCCTACCTGCTGGGTTCGCTGCCCACCGGCTACATCGCCGGGCGGCTGCTCAGGGGCGCGGACATCCGCGAACTGGGCTCGGGCTCCACGGGCGCGACCAACGTCCTGCGCACCCTGGGCCCGCGGGCCGGCGCGACCGTGCTGGCGATCGACGTCCTGAAGGGCGCGGCGGCGATCCGCTTCGCCCTCTGGTTCTGGCCCTGGCTCTCGGCCCGGGCCGCCCCCGCGCCACCGCTCGACCCGCACGCGGCGCTGCCCTGGGCGGTCTGCCTGGCCGGGCTCGCGGCGCTCGTCGGCCACGCCCGGCCCGTGTGGCTGGGGTTCAGGGGCGGCAAGTCCGTCGCGACGGGCCTCGGCGTCCTCCTGGCGATGTCGTGGCCGGCGGGCGTCGGCGGCCTCGCCGTCTTCGCCGTCGCCGTGGCGGCCTTCCGGATCGTGTCGCTGGGCTCGATCCTGGCGGCGGCGACCGCCGTCGGCGTCGTCTGCGTCCTGCAGAACCCGCTGCCCTACCGGCTGATGGCGATCGCCGGCGGCGCCTACGTCGTCGTCCTGCACCGCGCCAACATCCTGCGGCTGCTGGCCGGGACCGAGCCGCGACTGGGCCGACGCGCCTAGGGCATCCGCCCCCGGACCGGCCCCACGCGCCGGCGAGTCGGGATCGCCGGCGCGGCGGACCGCGTCTTTCCGGCTTGGCCCTCGCGCCGGTGACGGCCATGATGCCACCGGGCTCCGGTTCCGGCGCCATTGTGACCGCCCGAGGGAGACGATGCTCTCGCTGATCCTGGCGACCCTGCTCCAGGCCGGCGCGCCCGCCGACCCGGCCTCGCCGCCGGCGGCGCCCGGGCAGACGGTCACCGTGGCCCCGGTCACCTCCGAAGGCCAGGCGATCACCTATGGGGTCGTCGAAGGCAAGGGCCAGCCGAAGCCGAAGAAGGTGTGCTTCAACGACGCCCAGAGCGGCTCGAAGATCCCCGTGAAGCGCTGCATGGACCGCAAGGAGTTCGAGCAGCAGAAGAACGACGCCCGCGATCATCTCTACCGGATCCAGAGCGACGTCCGCTCGCCCGGCGACGACTGAGTCGGCGATGGACGATCGCGCGCCTCATCGCCTAGCTTGACCGGAAGGGGCGCCTTCGCGCCGTGACGCAGATGGGGGTTTGCGCCATGACGACCGCGCGCAGGAAGACGTCCAACGCGATGCCGCTGATGGTGTTCGGCGCGGTGTCCGTGGTCGCGCTCGGCGGCGTCGGGATCTGGATCTTCTCGGACGTAGGCCGCGCCCGGAAGGAGGCCGAGGCCGCCGCCAGGGTCGTGCCCGCCATGCCGGACGGGAAGCTGCAGTTGGTCAGCTCGACCATGCAGGAGGCGGACTACATCTCGCTCGACGACCTGAAGCGCGGCGAGGACGGGTCCGTCTCGGTCACCCTGGTCAGGATCGGCCGCAAGGTCGATTCCATCGAGGGCGGCGCCGCGATGGTGACCCGCCGCGAAAGCGTCGACTGCGCCAGCCGACGCATCTTCGAAGGCCGCATCGGCATCTTCGACGTCGACGGCAGGCTCACGGGCGCCACCAACGGCTATTCCGGCGACCGCGGCCGGCCGGCCGACAGCGGCGACTACGAGATCCCGGCCGTTTGCGACGGCAAGAAGGGCCGCGTCGTCCAGGGCTTCCGCGTCGCCCAACGGGAGGTCCAGGCCCTGCCCGACGACGTCGCGGCGCGGGCAGAGACCCGTCCGGACGACGCGGAGGCCTGGGCCTGGCTCTGCGCCGCCGGGACGCGCAACCGCTGGCGGGACCGGACGCCCGACGACTGCGCGCATGCCCTGAAGCTGCGGCCGGACGATCATGCCACGCGGATCGACCGCGCCTTCATCCTCATGAAGATCGGCCGCGCGTCCGAGTCCGACGCGGAATTCGCCCGCGTGCTCGCCGACGATCCGCGCAACGCCACCGCCCTCTACGGGCGCAGCCTCAGCCACGCGCTGCGCGGCGACGAGGCCGCGGCCCGGAAGGACCGAGGCGCCGCCATGGACATCGAGGAAGACGTCCCCAACTGGATCGCCCGCACCTACAACCTCCAGGTCAGCCACCACTACCGGGTGCGGTGACCGGAGACGCGGCCGCAAGCTCGACCGCAGGCTTGATCTCGATCAAGTGGCCCCCGCCGCGGCGGGTCCACCTTGCGGTCATCCGAAGGAGCCCCGCGTGACCGCAGACAACGCCCCCGTCCTCATCGTCGTCATAGGCATGTTCGTGTCGCTCATGGCCGCCCTGGGCGCGGTCCAGTTCTGGAGCAACCTGCCCCACAAGACCGACCGCCGCCCCTGACCCGGACGGCCGCCGATTTGTCGGGGGGCCGCCGCCTTGTCCGTCCTAAGGTCGTTCGCGAACGATCGAAGGACCGCGCATGCTCTACGCCCTGCTGGCCTACCACGAGGAACACGTCATCCAGGGCCTCAGCGAGGCCGACGACGCGGCGCTGATGCGCGACCTGCACGCCGTCCACGGCCGCTGGGAGGCCGAAGGCGTGCTGGGCCCCGCGGCGCGCCTGGGCGCCACGACGCGGGCGAAGACCGTGCGCGGGCCCGGCCGCGGCCTGGTCACGGACGGCCCGTTCACCGAGACCAAGGAGGCGCTGCTGGGCTTCTACGTCATAGAGGCCGACAGCCTGGAGGACGCCGCCGAGAAGGCCCGCGACCTGAACGCCGCCAACCCCAGCGCCGCCTACGAGGTGCGCCCGATCGTCCTCTACCGCCCCGGCGCGCCCTTCCCGTTGACCGACACGGGCCTGGAGCACGTGCGGCCCTGAGCGCCGATCAGCCGACCGGCTTCACCTGCGCCTCGCGCCTCTCCGACGTCCGCGCGATGACCTCGGCCAGCAGCGCCGCGCCGCCCAGGCTGCCCTCCGCGTCGTCCAGCACGCCCAGCGACCATTCCGGCGGCACGGTCTCGGGCCCGGCGCCGGCCGGCAGCGGCGGGGTATAGTAGCCCAGCGCATAGTTGCTCATGGCGTAGCCCACGAGGGCGGCCAGTTGCGGATCCAGCTTGCGGGCCTCCTCCGGCGGGCACGAGAGGTACATGTTCTCCTCCTGCCGCAGCCATCCCAGCGAGTAGGTGATGTTGAGGCCCCATCGGTCGTGATCGGCGTCGTTCGCGCCGCCCGAGTGGAACACCGTGCCGGTGTAGATCAGCACCGAGCCCTTCCGCATCTCGGCGCGGCCGATCTCCTGCGGCTCGGCCTTGCGGTCGTCGGGCCAGACCTGCGAGCCGGGACAGACCTGGGTCGCCCCGTTCGCCGCGGTGAAGTCGGTGAGCGCCCAGATGGTGTTGAGCTGCGGCTCGATCCCCGGCATCTGCCGGCCCCAGGCCCAGCGGTCGCGGTGGATCGCCTGCGCCGTCTGCCCGGGCATGATCCGGATGAGCTGCGCCAGATGCAGTTGGTAGCGGTGGCAGTTTGGCTTCAGAAGCGCCTCGGCCAGCGCCAGCACCCGGGGGTCCATCACCAGGGGCCGGGTCCTCGGCGAACGGGCCACGAGGGCGCCGGTCCGCGTCGTGCGCGCGCCGGTGAAGCTGTCCTTGCCCGCCGGCGTGGCTTCGACGTAGGGCGTGAGCTCCGCGACCAGGGCATCGACGTCGGCGGCCGGGAGCGCATCGTCGAGGATCAGCGCGCCGTCACGTTCGAGCACCGCCATGATCTCGGCGCTCGGCGCATCGGCGCTCAGGTGGACCAGTTCGGGCATCGGCGTAGGCATCGCGGCACTCCTCCCCCCGCCACCTTGCGCCTTCCGAGGTCCGGCGCCTACCTCAGGAAGCTCGGCACGAAATAGGCCGCCAGCAGCAGGCCGAGCAGGATGATCATCAGCCGGCCGACCAGCTTGTTGCGCGCTTCGGGGGTCATCAGGCGGGCTCTTCCATCATGGCCGCACCCTGCCCGGTCCGGCCGCCAAGGTCCATTTGCCCGACGCGGAACGCCGGATTTCGTGAGCGATCATCGCCGGGACATATCCTTCTCCGCCCGCGACGGCCTATGCGGGCTCGTAGTTGAGGATGGGGGCGAGCCAGCGTTCGGCGGTGCGCAGGTCCCAGCCCTTGCGGCGGGCGTAGTCGTCGACCTGGTCGCGTTCGATGCGGCCGACGCCGAAGTAGTGCGCCTCCGGGTGGGCGAAGTAGAGGCCCGAGACGGCGGCGGGCGGCGTCATGGCGAAGCTCTCGGTGAGCTCGATGCCCGAGGCGGAGGTGGCGTCCAGCAATCGGAACAGCGTCGCCTTCTCGGTATGGTCGGGCTGGGCCGGGTAGCCCGGGGCCGGGCGGATGCCGCGGTAGTGCTCGCCGATCAGGGCGTCGATGTCGAAGGGCTCGTCGGGCGCGTAGCCCCAGAGTTCGGTGCGGACCTTGCGGTGCAGCGCCTCGGCGAACGCCTCGGCCAGCCGGTCGGCCAGCGCCGTGAACAGGATCGCCGAGTAGTCGTCGCCGGCATCCTTGAACGCCTTGGCCTGCGCCAGCTCGCCGTGGCCGGCGGTGACCGCAAAGCCGCCGATATAGTCGGGCTTCGTGCCCACCGGCGCCACGAAGTCGCCCAGGGCCACGTTGGCGCCGTCGCCCGACTTCAGCATCTGCTGGCGCAGCGTGTGCAGGCGGGCGAGTTCGGTCTCGCGGGCCTCGTCGGCATAGACCACCACGTCGTCGCCGTCGGTGTTGGCCGGCCAGAAGCCGACCACGCCGCGGGCCTCCAGCAGGCCTTCCTGGAGGATGCGGTCCAGCATCCGCTGGGCGTCGGCGTAGAGGTCGCTCGCGGCCTTGCCGACCACGTCGTCCTCGAGGATCGCCGGGAAGCGGCCCACCAACTCCCAGCTCGCGAAGAACGGCGTCCAGTCGATGTGGCGGCGCAGCTCCGGCAGGTCGTAGGGCGCGAAGCTGCGCGTCCCCAGAAACGACGGCTTCGGCGGGTCGTAGGTCGTCCAGTCGGGCGTGAAGGCATTGTCGCGCGCCTCCTGGAGCGTGGCCCGCGCCCGGTTGCCCTGCCCGCGCGCGAACTGCTCGCGCACCTTGACGTAGTCGGCCTCGGTGGCGGCCAGGAACTTCGGCTTCTCGGTGGACGACAACAGGTTCGAGACCACGCCCACGGCGCGGCTCGCGTCCAGAACATAGGTGGTCGACCCGGCCGGATAGCGCGGCGAGATCTTCACCGCCGTGTGGGTCTTCGACGTCGTCGCGCCGCCGATCAGCAGCGGCATCTTCATGCCGCGACGCTCCATCTCGGAGGCCACGTAGACCATCTCGTCCAAGCTGGGCGTGATGAGCCCGGAGAGCCCCACGATGTCGACGCCGTGCTTCTCGGCTTCGTCCAGGATGCGGTCGGCCGGGACCATGACGCCGAGGTCGATGACCTCGTAGTTGTTGCACTGCAGGACCACGCCCACGATGTTCTTGCCGATGTCGTGGACGTCGCCCTTGACGGTGGCCATCAGGACCTTGCCGGCGGACTGGCGCTCAGCCCCGTCCTTCTCGGCCTCCATGAACGGCATCAGGTAGGCGACCGCCTGCTTCATCACGCGGGCCGACTTCACCACCTGCGGCAGGAACATCTTCCCCGCGCCGAACAGGTCGCCGACCACGTTCATGCCGGCCATGAGCGGGCCTTCGATCACGTGCAGCGGCCGCGCGGCGGCGGCGCGGGCCTCCTCGGTGTCGGCCTCGATGAACTCGGTGATGCCGTGGACCAGGGCATGGGAAAGCCGGCCCTCGACCGGCTGCGCGCGCCACTCCAGGCTGGGCCCCTTCGCCTCGCCCTTCTGGCCCTTGTACTTCGGCGCCAGGTCGACGAGCCGCTCGGTGTTGGACACGTTCGTCCGCTGCGGCCGATTGAGGATCACGTCCTCCACCGCCTCGCGCAGCTCGGCGTCGATGTCGTCGTAGACCGGCAGGTCGCCGGCGTTGACGATGCCCATGTCCATGCCGGCGGCGATCGCGTGGTAGAGGAACACCGAGTGGATCGCGCGGCGCACCGGCTCGTTGCCGCGGAACGAGAAGCTGACGTTCGAGACGCCGCCCGAGATGCGGGCGTAGGGGCAGGCCTGCTTGATCCGCCGCGTCGCCTCGACGAAGTCGACGGCGTAGTTGTCGTGCTCCTCGATCCCGGTCGCCACCGCGAAGATGTTGGGGTCGAAGATGATGTCCTCGGGCGGGAAGCCCACCTGCTCCACCAGGACGTCGTAGGCGCGCTTGCAGATCTCGACCTTGCGGTCGGCGGTGTCGGCCTGGCCCACCTCGTCGAAGGCCATGACCACCACGGCGGCGCCATAGCGCAGGCAGGCGCGCGCCTGCTCCAGGAACTTCGCCTCGCCCTCCTTCAGCGAGATCGAGTTCACGATCGCCTTGCCCTGGACGCACTTCAGGCCGGCCTCGATCACCTCCCACTTGGAGCTGTCGATCATCACGGGCACGCGGGCGATGTCGGGCTCGGCGGCCAGCAGGTTCAGGTAGGTGCGCATGGCCGCCACCGAATCCAGCAGGCCCTCGTCCATGTTGACGTCGATGACCTGGGCGCCGGCCTCGACCTGCTGGCGCGCGACCGACAGCGCCTCGGGGTACTGCCCGTCGGCGATCAGCTTGCGGAATTTCGCCGAGCCCGTGACGTTCGTCCGCTCGCCGACGTTGATGAAGACCGGTCTCATTTCGTCCTACTTACCGCCGGTCACCCCCGCGAATGTGGGGACCCAGACTGTTTCTTCGCAAAGGCCGCAAGCCCAGGTCCCCGCCTGCGCGGGGATGAGCGGGTCTACGCCAGCTCGAACGGCTCCAGGCCGGCCAGGCGCATGGCCTTCGGCCGGTCCGGCACGGCGCGGGGCCTCAGGCCCCTCACCTCGTCGGCGACGTGGCGGATGTGGTCCGGCGTCGTGCCGCAGCAGCCGCCCAGGATGTTGACCAGGCCGTGCTCGGCCCACTCGTGCAGCATGTGGCCGGTCTGGTCGGGCGTCTCGTCGTACTCGCCCATGGCGTTGGGCAGGCCGGCGTTGGGGTAGGCCGAGACCAGGGTGTCGGCCACCCGCGCCAGCTCGGCGATGTGCGGCCGCATCAGCTCGGCGCCCAGGGCGCAGTTCAGCCCCACCGCAAAGGGCCTGGCGTGGCGCACCGAGTTCCAGAACGCCTCGACGGTCTGGCCGGAGAGCGTGCGGCCGGAACGGTCGGTGATGGTGCCCGATATCCAGATCGGCAGCGGCTCGTAGCCCTCGTCCTCGAGGTCGAGCACCGCCTTGATCGCGGCCTTGCAGTTCAGGGTGTCGGTGATCGTCTCGATCAGGAACAGGTCGACGCCGCCCTCGTGCAGGGCCCGCACCTGCTCCGAATACGCCGCGTAGACCTGGTCGAACGTCACCTTGCGCGCGCCCGGATCGTTCACGTCCGAACTCATCGACAGCATCACCGGAAGCGGCCCGACGGAGCCCGCCACGAACCGCGGCTTCTCCGGCTCCTTCGCCGTCCAGCGGTCGGCCACCTCGCGGGCGATGCGCGCGCCCTCCAGGTTGATGTCGCGCACGGCGGCTTCCATGCCGTACTCGGCCTGGCCGATAGTCGTCGCCGAGAAGGTGTTGGTCTCGGAGATGTCGGCGCCGGCGGCGAAGTACTGATCGTGCAGGTCGGCGATGATGTCGGGCCGGGTCACGCACAGCAGATCGTTGTCGCCCTTCAACTGGCCGGGCGCGTCGGCGTAGCGGTCGCCGCGGTAGTCGGCCTCGGCGAGGCCCCGCTTCTGGATCATCACCCCCCACGCCCCGTCGAGGATGAGCACGCGCGCCCGGGCGGCGGCCTTGAGGGCCGCGATGCGTTCCTGCCGGGTCATGCCGCGGCCTCCTTGGGTTCGGCGGGGAGCGTCTCGCGCACGCCCAGGACGCGGCAGATCGCGTAGGTCAGGTCGGCGCGGTTCAGCGTGTAGAAGTGGAAGTCGGTGAAGCCTTCCTCCGCGAGCTTGGCGCACATCTCGGCGGCCACCGAGGCGGCGACGAGCTTGCGGGTCTCGGGGTCGGCGTCCAGGCCTTCGAAGTGGTTGGCCAGCCAGGCAGGGATGGCCACCCCGATCCGGCCCGACATGTTGCGCAGGCCCTCGAAGCTCGAGACCGGCATGATCCCGGGCAGGATCGGCACGTCGATGCCGGCCTTCCGGATCCGATCCACGAACCGCAGGTAGCCGTCGATGTCGAAGAAGAAGTTCGAGATCGCCCGCGTCGCGCCCGCGTCCACCTTGGCCTTCAGAACTGCTATGTCGTGGTCGAGCGACGGGCTCTCCGGGTGGATCTGCGGATAGACCCCCACGCTCACGTCGAACGGCGCGATGGCCTTGATGCCCGCCGTGAGCTCGGTGGCGTTCTGATAGCCGTCGGCGCGCGGCGTGTAGGCGCCGCCCAGCGCGCCCGGCGGGTCGCCGCGGAGCGCCACGATGTGGCGGATGCCGGCGTCCCAGTAGTCGCGGATCACCTCGTCCACCTCGGCGCGGCTGGCCTCGACGCACGTCAGGTGCGCGGCGGGCTTCAGCGTCGTCTCCTTCAGGATGCGCACCACCGTGCGGTGGGTCCGCTCACGCGTCGAGCCGCCCGCGCCGTAGGTGACCGACACGAACTCGGGGTTCAGCGGCTCCAGGCGGCGGATCGCCTCCCACAGGCCCTCCTCGCTCTTCGGGCCCTTGGGCGGCGAGAACTCGAACGAGATGCGCGGACGCGGCCCCTCGCCGGCGCCGGCGCGCGCGACGGGCCCAAGCGCGGTATCGGCGGGACTCATGCCGCGCTCCTCAGGGCGGTGGGCGCGCGCTGGGCGGCCCAGATCTTCACGGTCAGCCCGTCGGCCTGGTTGGGCGGCAGGGCGGTGAGGGCCGCGGCGGGCAGGTCGGCCTCGGCCAGCCAGCGCGCCATCTCGTCGTCGGCGAAGCCCAGGCGGCGGTGCTGGTGCTGCTCGCGCAGGAACTCGTGCTTGTGCGGGGCGAAGTCGACGATGATCAGCTTGCCGCCGGGGGCCACGATGCGGCCCGCCTCCTTCACCGCCGCCGCCGGGTCGCCCAGGTAGTGCAGCACCTGGTGGACCACCACCAGGTCGGCGGCCTCGTCCGGCAGACGGGTGTCGAAGATGTCGCCGTGGCGCAGGTCGACATGGCTGAGGCCCGCCTCCGCGACCTGCTTGCGCGCGATGTTGAGCATCTGCTGGCTGAGATCGAGGCCGATCGCGTGATCGGCCTGCGGCGCGAGCAGCGTCAGCATCCGGCCCGTGCCCGAACCCAGGTCGACGAGCCGGCGAACGCGGTGCGCGCCAGCGGCCGCGACCACCTGGGCCTCGACGTCGGCGTCCGAGACGTAGAGCGAGCGCAGCCGGTCCCACTGGGCGGCGTTCTCGGCGAAATAGGCCTGGGCCGCTTCCGACCGCTCGGCCTGCACGTCGTCCAGCTTGCGCCGGTCGCGGGCCAGGACGGGGTCGTCCGGATTGATCCGCGCCAGCACCTCGCCGATCACCTCCTGCTCGCGGCCCGCGCCGGACAGGCGGTAGAAGACCCACGCGCCGTCGGGGAACCGTTCCACGAGCCCGGCCTCGGCCAGGAGCTTGAGGTGGCGCGAGACGCGCGGCTGGCTCTGGTCCAGCACGCGGCACAGCTCCAGCACCGCCAGCTCTTCCCGTTCCAGCAGCGCCAGGATACGCAGGCGCGTCGGCTCGCCCGCCGCGCGCAGCACATCGACCGTCTGTTTCGCCGAAAGCTTCATCGCACATAAAGATATCTTTATATGTGATGCCGTCAAGCCCGCGCACCGCCGGAGCCGGCCGCGACGCCCGCCCACCTTCCGCGTTTGCGTCCCCCGCGCTAGGTCTCGGGCATGGAGCGAGAGCCGATCCGCACCCGCCTGGGCGTCGTGCCCGTGACCGGCCGGCTGGGCGCGTTCGACCTCTCGCGGCCGCTGGTGTTCGTGATCCGCGGCGCCTATCCCGACCCGGAACTGATGCATCGGTTGCCGGACCTGCTGCCCGAGGCCGACGTGGCGCTGGTCGACCTGCCGGGCATGCACTCGCCGTTCTTCGCGGAGCCGGGCGTCGAGGCCTTCGCGCGGGGCTACGACGAGGTCCTGGCCACGCGCTTTCCAGGCCGCCGGACCGTCGCGCTCGGCCTCTCGACCGGAGCGCTGGCGGCGCTCGCGATGCAGGGCCCCGAGCGCCTCGTGCTGATGGAGCCGCCGCTGGAGACCGGCGCGCTCTGGCCGTTCCTGCCACGGCTGGCGGGCGAGGTCCGGCGCACGGCGCGGCGCGAGGCGAAGGCCTGGGTCGAGGCCGTCTTCGGCGTGACGGCCGAGGGCGTCGAGGGGCGCGACTACCGCCCGCTCCTCACCGCCTGCCGCAAGCCGGGCGTGGTGATGGTCGGCGGCGTTCCGCTCGATCCGCCGCGCGACCTGGAGCGGCCGCCCAGCTACGTCACCGCCGACGCGATCGGCCTCGTCATCCGCCACCCGACGCTGAAGCTCGCCGTGATCGGCGGCGCGGGCCACAACATCATCGCCGAGGGCGGCCCGGCGATCCTCGACGCCGTCCGCCAGAACCTGGCCGCGATGGCGGCCGGTTGAGCGGGACGCCGAGGGAACCCGCCATCAGGTCCGCCCTTCACGCCACCGGCTCCGTCCTGTAGCGGGATCGCCCCGGAGGGAAGGCCATGCGCCGCATACTGATCGTCGGGAATTCGGGAGGCGGCAAGTCGACACTCGCACGTCGGCTCGGCGAGAAGCTCGGCCTGCCTGTCGTCCACCTCGACGTCCTCTTCTGGAAGCCGGGCTGGGTCGAGAGCGATCGCGACGAGTATCGCGCCAAGGTCGTCGCGGCCCTGGCCGCGCCGGACTGGATCTGCGACGGAAACTTCACCAGCACCTTTGGCCTGCGCATGTCGCTCAGCGACACGATCATCTGGATCGACCGGCCGCGCTGGCTATGCCTGTTCCGCGCCATCAGGCGGGCGGTCACCTACCGGCGCGGCGGGCGGCCCGACATGGCCGAGGGCTGCGACGAGAAGATCGATTTCGACTTCTACGGTTTCATCCTGACCTATGACCGCAAGGTGCGTCCGAAGCTGGAAGCCGCCCTGGCCGAGCACGGTGGCCACGCCCGGCTGGTCCGCCTGACGACCGATCGCGAGACCGCCGCCTTCCTCGCGCAAGCTTGACTTCAGCGCGGCCTTCGCGGAGTAACGCCGCTCGGTGAGCCCGCGCGGCGGCCTTCAAATCGGCTCACCCCGCCCCTGCTTTCACGCAGGCAATGGCCGCATGGCCGCCGCTCACCTCGGCTTCGCATGTTCTCCTTCAAATCCCCGCTCTGGCGCGAGCGAGACTTCCTGCGGCTCTGGGCCGCTCAGTCGGTGTCCGACTTCGGCGCCCGCATCACCCGCGAGGGCCTGCCGATCATGGCCGTCGTCGTCCTGGCCGCAGCGCCGGCCGAACTCGGCGTGCTGGCCGCGCTCTCCAGCGCCGCCGGCCTGCTCGTAGGCCTCACCGCCGGCGACTACGTCGACCACACGCCGCGCCGCCGCATCCTGATCTGGACCGATGCGCTGCGCGCCGCGGTGCTGCTCAGCGTGCCGTTGGCGGCGTGGCTGGGCCTGCTCTCCATCTGGCAGGTCTACGTCGTGGCCGCCATGGTCGCCGCGGCCAGTGTGCTCTTCGCCATCGCCGATCACGCCTACCTGCCCAGCCTGGTGGGCAAGCCGCTGGTGCTGGACGCCAACGCCAAGATCTCGGCGACCGAGTCGGTGGCGGAGATGGGCGGCCCCGCCCTGGCCGGCGTCCTCTTCCAGGTGCTGACCGCCCCCTTCGCCCTGGCCGTCAACGCCGCGACCTACGTCGTCTCGGCGCTGTTCCTGGCGCGCATCCGGACGCCGGAAGCCGTCCCCGACGCCGGGCGGCGGCGTGGCTGGCGGAGCGGCCTCGTCACCGGCGCCGTGACGTCGTGGCAGGAGGCGCGCGTGCGGGTGCTGCTGGTCATGACCGCCACCGGCGGCCTCTTCGGCGGCTTCTTCAGCGCGCTCTACATCGCCTACGTGCTGCGCGACCTCGGGCTGGGAACGGCGCTGATGGGCCTGGGCATCGCCGCCGGCGGCGTCGGCGCGATGATCGGCTCGGTGCTGGCGCAGCCGATGGCCCGCTGGCTTGGCGTGGGCCCCGCGATCTCGATCACCGGCGCGCTCTCGGCGCTGGGCACGATGCTGATCCTGCTCGCGCCGGCCGACCGCAACGGCGCCTTCGCGGCCCTGGTGATCTCGCAGATCCTCGGCGACGCGTTCGGCGTAATCCCGCTGATTCTGGCCGCCAGCCTGCGCCAGAGCGTGCTGCCGAACAGCCTGCTGGGCCGGGCCGGGGCGACGTTCCGGGCGGTCTCCGGCGGCGGCGCGGTGATCGGCGCCCTGGCCGGCGGCGTCCTGGGCGGCGTCTTCGGGATTCGCGCGACGCTGTTCGCGGCGATCGCCGGCCTGCTCATCGGCCCCGCCTACGGTCTTGCCGCCCCGGCGCTCAGGCGCGTGCGTGAGATGCCGCTGGGTTCAGATGATCCAGCCGGCGGGTAGCGACGAGAGCTGCACGCCGACCAGCACCATGCGGTTGCCGCCGCCGAAGTCGATCACGGTGTCGGCGTCCACCTGCGCCAGCGTGTAGGCGCCGCCGCCGTCCACCAGCACGCGGTCGCCCTCGCCGGCGTTGAAGGCGATGACCCGGTCGAGGCCCGCCGTCGCCGTGGCGATGAAGAGGTCGGCGCCCAGGCCGCCGTCGATCGTGTCCTGGCCCAGGTCGCCGGCCATGACGTCGTCGCCGTCGTCGCCACGGATGATGTCGTCGCCCTGGCCGCCGCGCACGGTGTCGTTGCCCTGGCCGCCGCCCACGGTGTCGTTGCCGAGATTGCCATAGGCGAGGTCGTTGCCGGTTCCGCCGAAGATGATGTCCTCGTCCTTGCCGCCGACCACCCAGTCGTTCCCCTCGCCCCCGTCGAGGGTGTCGGCGCCCATGTTGCCGTTGATGTCGTCGAAGCCGGTCCCGCCCGTGATGAAGTCGGCCCCGTCGTCGCCGCGCAGGTAGTTGCTGCCGCTGGTGTCGCTGATCGAGTCGTTCTCGATCCCGCCGAACACCTGGTCGTCGCCCTGCCCGCCGATCAGCGTGTCGTCCCCGCCGCCGCCGACGACCGTGTCGTCGCCGCTGCCCCCGTCGTAGACGTCCGGCCCGTTCAGGAAGGTGCGCGCGTCGCCGCCCGACGAGCCGTTCTCCCGAAGGCCGCCGTCCAGCGTGCCGGACGAGAAGCTGGCGCGGGTGATGTCGTTCTGGCTCGCGCCCGCCAGCTTCACGGCGTGACCGCCGATCTTCGAGAACAGGAAGATGTCGGAGCCGACCTGGATCGCGGCGTACTCGAAGCCTCGGGCGTACGACGCCAGCGCCTGGCTGTACGCGCCCTCGTAGGTGTCGTCGCCGGCCTTGAACAGCGCCCCGGCCGTCGGCGGATTGCCGCCCGCCACCAGCAGGCGGTCGGTGCTGCTCCAGTCGGTGATGACGTCGAGGTTGGCGACGTCCATCAGACCCGCGGCGTCCGGGCTGTCGGACCCGCTCAGCAGAAAGAGGTCCGCCCCGGCGCCGCCGGTGAGCGTATCGGCCCCCAGACCGCCGGCCATGGTGTCCCCGCCGGAGGTCCCGACAAGGACGTCGTTGGTGTCGCCGCCGGTGAACGCAGGCATCCGCCGCCCTTTCACATCCGGCGCGCAGGCTGGACCGAGGGCGGCGTCGCCGTCAATCCGTCGGTCAGGCCCCGAATATCCAGCCTTCGGGCAGCGTCGACAACTGCACGCCCACCAGGATCATCTGGCCGCCGCCTTCCATGTCGATGATCACGTCGCCGCCGTCCTGGCGCACCGTGTAGACGGTGCCCGGGTCGACCTGCACCCGGTCGCCCTCCGACGCGATGAACCCGATCACCCGGTCGATCCCGGCGTCCCCGAAGGTATGCAGGATGTCGGCGCCGAGGCCGCCGTCCATGGTGTCGTTGCCGCGGTCGCCGGAGAGGAAGTCGTCGCCGTCGTCGCCACGCACCATGTCCGACCCCTGGCCGCCGCGCACGGTGTCGTTGCCCAGCCCTCCGGAGATCACGTCGTCGCCGATGTTGCCGTAGACGAGGTCTCCGCCGTGGTCGCCGAAGATGATGTCGTTGTCCTTGCCGCCGACGACCCAGTCGTCGCCGTCGCCGCCGGTGATGGTGTCGGCGCCCATGTTGCCGTTGATGTCGTCGAAGTCGCCGCCGCCCAGCAGGCGGTCGTCGCCCTCCTCGCCGCGCAGGTAGCTGATCCCGGCGCCGCCGACGACCGTGTCGCTGTCGGTCCCGGCCATGATGGTGTCGGCGCCGTCGCCGCCATACAGCACGTCCTCGCCGGCGCCGCCCATGATCGAGTCGTCGCCGCCGCCGCCGCCGCTGTAGGCCTGCGAGCCGTCGCCGAGGTTGCGGACGTCGTTCTCCATGCCGCCGACTTCTTCGGCCGTGCGGAACTGCTCGCCGCCACCGCCACCGCCACCTCCACCTCCACCTCCACCGCCGCCTCCGCCGCCTCCGCCGCCTCCACCGCCCGCAGGCGGCGGGGGGGTCGGGGGCGGATCGTCGGCCGGAGGCGCAGGCGGGGCCGGGCCCAGGATGTTCGCCGCGCTGATGTCGGCCAGGGTGCGGCCCTGGATGTTCACGATGTCGTTGGCGACGCCGTTGTCGTTGAAGCTGTCCGTGAAGACGAGGAGGTTCGTCCCCACCTGCACAACCACGTAGTCGATGAGGCCCGCGGCGATCTGGCTGTTGGCAAAGGCGCGCGCCTCGTCGCCCGTCGCGACCGCGATCTCGATGTAATTGGACGCCGCCCCGCCGTTCCCGCCGAAGTCCAGGCGGTCCTGCGACGACCAGTCGAAGATGGTGTCGACATTGCCGAACAGGCTGTCGCCCGGGTTGAACGCGAAGAGGTCCGCGCCGGCGCCCCCGCCGCCGAACAGGTCGTCCGCCCCGGCCCCGCCGACCAGCGTATCGCCGCCGCCGTCGCCCCCGCTCAGCGTGTCGCGACCCGCGCCGCCGCCCAGCAGGTCTGCGCCGAAGCCGCCGTCGAGGCGGTCGTCCCCGTCGTTCCCCACGGCGATGTCGTCGCCGTCGCCGCCCCGCACCGAATCGTCGCCCGCCCCGGCGGCGATCACGTCGTTGCCGGACCCAGCGTCCACCATGTCGGCGCCCGCGCCGCCGTTCACCGAGTCGGCGCCGCGCCCGCCCGACAGCGAGTCCGCGCCGTCGGCTCCGTCCAGCGAATCGGCGCCGACCCCACCCGCCAGGGTCTCCGCGCCGGCCGTCCCGGCGGTCGTCTGGCCGGGCGGCGCGCTGCCGTTCGAGGGGTAACCGGACAAGTTTTCCGCCGTCAGCGCGCCAGGCGCCACGTTCTGGAAGACCACCAGGTCGCGGAAGGCGCCGCCGGTCTTGATCTGCAGGATCGTGTCCGACCCCGATGTCACCAGCCGCGCGAGGCCCGCGCCGAACGGGTTGCTCTCATGGTCCCAGCCGGTGAGGACGGTGTCGAAGTAGCCCGCCAGGTCCAGGCGGTCGCCGCCGGCCCCGGCCTGGAGGTCGGCGATGACGATGCGCCCCGGCGTCTCCTCGGCCGGGTCGAACGTCACCGTGTCGACGCCCGCGCCCAGGGTGGCCGTGACGTTGGCCGCGCCGTTGACCGTGACCCGGTCGTTCCCGGCGCCGCCGTTCAGCGTGTAGGCGCCCGTTCCCAGCACGACGAAGCGGTCGGCGTCGTCGCCGCCGTTCGCGATCGCGCTGCCGCCGGTGCGGCTCAGGGTGAGGAGGTCGGAGCCTGCGCCCCCCTCCAGTGTCGCACCCGTGGCCGACCCGAAGGCGTTGAGGCTGTCGTCGCCGGCGTCGCCGAACAGGCCCGCGCCGCCCCGGGTCGAGACGATGTCGTTGCCGTCGCCGCCATGCACGACGTCGTTGCCGAGGCCGCCGTCCAGGATGTCGTTGCCCGCACCGCCGTCCAGCGTGTCGTTGCCGGCCTCGCCGTAAAGCGCGTCGAAGCCGTCGAGCCCCGTGATGCTGTCGTCACCCGAACCGCCACGCAGGTTGCCGTCGGGGCCCGACGTGCCGGTGATCGTCTCACCGGGGGGAGCCGCGCCGTTGGGCATGAAGCCCATGATCGAGACGTTGGCCATCTGGGCTGGCGTGAGGTTCGAGAACCGCGCGAGCGTGACGAAGCTGTCCGCGCCGCCGTTGCGGTCGATCTGCAGCAGCGTGTCCGCGCCCGAGGCCTGCAGGCGCAGGTGGCCGGTCGTGAACGGGTTGTCGCCGCCCCAGTTCGACAACAGGTCGATCAGGCTGTCGCCGTGGCCCACGATGTCCGACGCCGGGTCGAAGTCGGTGACCATCACCACGCCGGGCGTGCTGTTGACGATGAAGAACCTCAGCGAGTCAGCGCCGGAGCCCAGGGTGATCGTGGGCGACCGGGTCGATCCCGCGAGGGTGACGACGTCGTTGCCGGCGCCCATGTCGATCTGGCCCGAGACGGCCCCGATGAGGGTCAGGGCATCGGCCCCGTCGCCGCCCGTGACCGTGACGTTCACGCCGACCGTTCGCCCGTCGACGCCGAGCGAGTCATCGCCCGCGCCTGCGTCGAGGGTCACGTTCGCGACCGCGACCGCGTTGACGGGAGGCGAGACGGACAGGACGTCGTTGCCGTCGCCGCCGCTCAGGCTCGCATTGCCGCCGCCGACCGCCTGAACGGCGTCGTTGCCGTCGCCGCCCACGACCGTATCGTTGGCGCCGGCGCCGCTGAGGTTGTCGTCGCCGTCCTCGCCCGTCAGCAGGCCGCTTCCGGTGATCTGGTCGTTTCCAACGCCTCCCGAGAGCGTGTTCGTCCCGAGCGAGTCCTCGAGGATGTCGTCGGCGCCGACGCCGGAGAGCGAGTCGTTGCCTTGTCCGTCGCTGATGCGATCGTTGCCGACGCCGCCGGTCAGCGTATCGGCCCCGCTCGTGCCGCTCAGGGTGTTCGGCGCGTTCGCGTCCGGGGCTAGCGTGCCGAAGACGTCGGCGCTGCGGATGTCGCTGAGCCCGCGGTTCAGGAGAAGCACGGCGTCGTCGGCCGAGCCGTCGTCGCCCTGGGTGTCGGCGAACACGTAGGTGTCCGTTCCGACCTGCACGGCCACGTAGTTGGCCCCGCCCCCGCCGATCCGATCGTTCGCCAACGCCAGCGCGGCTTCGTAGCTGGCGGCCGTGCCCTCAAGGTACGTCCCGCCCGTCCCCGTGAACGACAGGCGGTCGCCCGCCTGGACGTCGCTGCCGCCCTGCCAGTCGGTGATGACGTCGATCGAGCCGGGGCTCACGCCGCTGTCGCCGGCGCCGATCACGAAGGTGTCGACGCCGCTGCCGCCGGTCATGCGGTCTGCGCCGGCGCCGCCGGTCAGGAAGTCGTTGCCGTCGCCGCCGTTCAGCGTGTCGCCGCCACCGAGCCCGAAAAGCTGGTCGAAGCCCTCGGCCCCGGTCGCGCTGTCTGCGCCGGCCCCGCCGGTCAGGGTGTCGTTCGACAGGCCGCCGGCGAGCGTCACGCCCGCGGGCGGCGCCGGCGGTGCGTTCGCGATGTTCGCCGAGGAGATGTCGGCCAGGGTGCGGTTGGGCAGCACGACGACGTCGTCTGCGACGCCGTTGTCGGCGCCGGTATCGGCGAAGACGGCAAGGTCTGCGCCGATCTGCACGACCACGAAGTCCACGGCGCCGGCGGCGATCTGGGCGTCGGCGAGCGCTCTTGCGGCGTCGTATGACGACGCCGTCAGCTCGAGGTAGTTCGCGCCGGTCGCATTGGCGCCGAACGACAGCGCGTCCTCGGTTCCCCAGTCCCAGACGATGTCGAGCAGCCCTGGCGTGAAGCCGCTGTCTCCGCGCGCGACGACGAAGACGTCGCCGCCCGCGCCGCCGCGCATCTGGTCCGCGCCGGCGCCGCCGGAGATGGTGTCGCCGAGCGCGCCGCCGTCGATGGCGTCGGCGCCGTCGCCGCCCGCCAGCGAGTCGGTCCCGTCGCCGCCCGTCAGGTTGTCGGCGCCGCTTCCGCCGGCGACGGTGTCCGCCCCGTCGCCGCCGCTAACGGTGTCGTTGCCCGTTCCGCCGATCAGCGTGTCGGCGCCGCCGGCGCCGTTTATCACGTCGTTGCCCGCCCCGCCGTCCAGGGTGTCGGGGCCCGAGCCGCCGTTCAGCGTGCCGGAGTCGGTGTCGGCGGGTATCGGCGCAGGTCCGCCGCCCACGATGTTGCCGAAGTCGATGTCGGCCAACGTCCGGCCGGCCAGGCGGACCGCCTGGTCGGGCTCGACGCCGTCCTCGTTGCTGTCGGCGAAGACGAGGACCTCGCCGTCGATCTGCACGGCGACGAAGTTCTTGCCGGCGGCGATCTGGGCCGCCGCGAGCTGGTAGGCTTCGGCCCCCGTCCCCGAACCGGCGACGAGTTCGACATAGTCCTGTGCGGTCGCGCCGAGGTGGAAGACCAGGCGGTCCTCGGAGGCCCAGTCTGTGATGGAGTCCGCGCCCGATATCTCCGGCAGGAGGTCCTTCGCCTCGAACACGAACCGGTCGGCGCCCGCGCCGCCCGACATGGTGTCCCGGCCCGCGCCGCCCGCCAGGACGTCGTCGCCCGAGCCGCCGCTCAGGATGTCGTACCCGACCCCACCCGAAAGCGTGTCGGCGCCGGCCGCGCCGTAGAGGCCGTCCTCGCCCGTGCTTCCGGCGTTGCTGTCGCCCCCGGCGCCGCCCAGCAGCAGCACCGAGGTGTCGCCGAAGATCGGGAGTTCGGCCACGCCGCCGGTGGCCAGGGTCAGCGTCTTCAGGCTGAGGGCCGAGGTGAGCGTGAAGGTCTGCCCCGCCTCGTCGACCGTCACGCCGAGGGTGGCCCCGCGCTCGCCGGCCTGGCTGAAGATCAGGTTGTCCGCAGCGGGATTGTACGCGGCCGCCTGAGCCGGCGTCATCGTCTCAAAGAAGTATGTGGCCACTGTACGCCCCCCACGCACGCAGCCGCCGTAGCCCTGACAGCCGCAGCTACCCTAGGGTGACCGTTAGGAAATCAGCAACCCTTTCGCCGCTCGGGCGAACGCGCCTCGCGCGTCAGGCGCCGAAGATCCATCCCGGGGTCTGGCTCGACATCGCCACGCCCACCAGGATCACCTTTCCGCCGCCGACCATGTCGACGACGGTGTCGGCGCCCACCTGGGTCACAGTGTACTGCGTCCCGGGGTCGAGCTGAACGCGGTCGCCCTGGGCCAGGTTGAAGTCGACCACGCGGTCGATGCCGGCGTCGCCGAACGAATGGAACACGTCGGCGCCCGCGCCCCCGACCATGGTGTCGTCGCCCTTGTCGCCCGAGACGAAGTCGTCGCCAGTGTCGCCGTAGACGATGTCGGCGCCCTGGCCCCCGCGGACGATGTCGTTCCCCGCGCCGCCGACGCAGGTGTCGTCGCCGAGGTTGCCGTAGACGAGGTCGTAGCCGGCGTCGCCGAACAGCAGGTCGTTGTCCTTGCCGCCCACGCAGTAGTCGTCGCCGACCCCGGTCGAGATGGTGTCGGCGCCCATGTTGCCGTTGGCGTCGTCGAAGCCTTCGGCGCCCACGATGTAGTCGTCGCCCTCGTCGCCGCGCAGGTAGCTGCCGCCGAAGATGTCCTGGTTGATCCCCGGCTGCTGCAGGAAGGCATAGATCTGGTCGTTGCCCAGGCCGCCGTAGATCGTGTCGATCCCGCTGCTGCCCATTAGCAGGTCGTCGCCCGAGAAGCCGCGGATCAGGTCGGCGCCGACGAAGCCGCCGAGCCGGTCGTTGCCGGCGAGGATCGTCGAGAGGGCCTCCAGGTTCGCGTTGGTCTGCACCCAGCGCCCGAACTGCACCGCCGAGATCGGCTGGCCAGCGAAGAGCTGGGTCGAGAAGCCGTCCTGCACATAGATGAGCTGGGTGACCGATCCGCCCAAGACCTGCGCGTTGGAGTCGTAGACGAAGCCCGTGCCGACGAGGTCCAGCAGCGGGATGTAGAACTCGCCCGTGAAGGTGAAGCCCTCGATGCGCAGGTGCGTCGGCGTCGCGGCCTCGATGTCGGCGCCCAGCAGGCCGGCGAGCCGCATCGCGTCCATGTCGCCCCGGATCTCCGCACTCGTCGCGAAGGTCCCGATCGGAACGGGGGGCGGGAGGGTCGGCGGCGCGGGCGAGGCCGGAGCCGTCGGCGGAGTCGGAGGGCCGGTGGGCGGGGGACTTGTCGGCGGCGGATCCGTCGGCGGCGGGGCGGGCGGAGTCGGGGGCGGAGTCGGAGGCGGGCCGGCCCCGACGGGCGACGGACCGGCCGTTCCGATGTTGGCTTCCGAGATGTCGTCCAGCGTCGCGCCGCCGAGGAACACCGCGTCCTCGGCCGCGCCGCCGTCGTTCGCGGAGTCGACGTAGAGGATGACGCCCTGCGGCGTCTCGACGGCCACGTACTTCGCGCCGCCGTCGATGAGCTGGTTGGCCCGCTCCAGCCCGGAGTCCGGCGCGGCGATGCCCACGAACAGGCCCGGCCCGCGGGTGAACAGCAACCGGTCCGCACCGGACCAGTCGCCGACGGTGTCGGGGGTCGCGACCGCGGAGTCGCCGGTCCCGAACACGAAGGAGTCCACGCCGTCGCCGCCGGCGAGCGTGTCCCGCCCCTTGCCGCCGCGGATCTGGTTGGCGCCGCTGTCGCCCTGGATCACGTCGCCGAAGGCGCTGCCCTCGACGTTCTCGACGCCCGTGAACCGGTCGTCGCCGTCGCCGGTGGAACCCGTCCCGGTCGCCATGAACACCAGCACGCCGGCGCCGGCGTCCGCATAGGAAATCCAGTCGACGCCGGGCCCGCCGTCCAGTCGATCCGCCCCGGGGCCGCCGATCAGCGTGTCGTTCCCGGCCCCGCCGCTCAGGGTGTCCGCCTCGGCGGAGCCGGTCAGGAGGTTGTCCCCGTCGTCGCCCGTCAGAACCGGCATGCGCTACGCTCCGAAGATCCAGCCGGCCGTCAGCGACGACATCGAGACGCCCACGAGGATCATCTTCCCGCCGCCGACCATGTCGATCACGGTGTCGGCGCCCACCTGGGTCACGACGTACTGGGTCCCGGGATCGAGTTGCACGCGGTCGCCCTGGGCGCGGCTGAAGTCGAGGACGCGGTCGATGCCGGCGTCGCCGAACGAGTGGAACGCGTCGGCGCCGTCGCCGCCGGTCATGGTGTCGTCGCCTTTGTCGCCCGAGACGAAGTCGTCGCCCGCGCCGCCGCGCACGACGTCGTTGTCCTGGCCGCCGCGGATGGTGTCGGCGCCATCCCCGCCCTCGCAGGTGTCGTTCCCGAGGTTGCCGTAGACGAGGTCGTTCCCGGCGTCGCCGTAGAGCAAGTCGTTGTCCTTGCCGCCGACCACCCAGTCGTTGCCCGGGCCGCCGCCGGCGGTGTCGGCGCCCATGTTGCCGTTGATGTCGTCGAAGCCCGAGCCGCCGTAGATGTTGTCGTCGCCCTCGTCGCCGCGCATGTAGGTCGTGGTCGGCGGGTCGAAGGTGAAGTCGTAGCGGCCGGGCCGGGCCACCGCGTAGAGCACGTCGTTGCCGGCGCCGCCGTAGAGTTCGTCGTAGCCGCCTGAGCCGCCCAGCGTGTCGTTCCCGGCAAAGCCGCGGATCAGGTCCGAGCCGATGAAGCCCACCACGTCGTCGTTGCCGGCGAACAGGGTCGTGAACGCCTCGGTCGTGGCGTCGTCGAAGATCCAGTCGAACGCCTGTATCGCCGACACGCTGATGTCGCGCAGGAAGAAGCCCAGGTCCGGATTGATGTCGGCGTCGAACCGGTTGAGCGTCCCGCCCAGCATCCCGAACAGGGTGTTGTCGCGGATGTCGTAGGCGAAGTCGCGACCGAAGAACTCGACCCGCAGCACGTCGCCCTGGGCGAAGAAGTGGCTGGCGGTGGCGTCGTTGACGCGGCCGCCCTGCAGGTCGGACATGTGGATGCGGTCCATCACGCCCTTCACGCTGCCGTAGGCCCCGTAGCGGACGTCGCCGCCGAGCGTCGTCACCGGTCCTGGGGCGGCGGTGACGGCCTTGCTCGGGACCGGCTCGAGGCTCGCGAAGGCCACGCTGGACGGCGCGATGAAATGGGCGAAGTCGACCTGCGAGAGGCTCGCGCCGCGCAGGGTGACGCGCGCGTCGACGGTGTTGCGGCCGAACGGATCGGCCACGATCGCCACCCCCGGCCCCGCGGCGTCGTTGATCGCGTAGGCGACGATGTCGGCGGCGCCGCTGGCGATCCGGCTGGTGGCGTCCGCCAGGGTGGCGCCAGCGTCGAGCTCGACGTAGTTCGACGGCGCGCCCGCCAGCGACGTGCCGAAGGTGATCCGGTCGAAGACCTGCCAGTCGTAGATGGAATCCGTCGCCGCGGTGAACGCCGCCGTCCCCTGCCGGCCCCAGATCGCGAACAGATCCGCCCCGTCGCCGCCGTACAGGCGATCGTCGCCCGTGCCGCCCATCATCGTGTCGTCGCCGGGACCGCCCCAGATCGAGTCGTCGGTGGTCGCGCCGGCCAGGACGTCGCCGCCCGACGTGCCGATCACGGCGCGCGCGTTGTTGGCGAAGATCAGGTTCGCCTCGCCCTGCAGGCCCGAGCCGAAGATCTTCTCTACGTTCCCCGACGGCCCGCCCGTCACCACCTGCACGCGGCCGTCGGCGAAGAAGCCGACGAAGATGTTCGTGGGATTGACCGTGATGTTGAAGAAGAAGAGGTCGTTGACCGCCCGGTTGTAGCCCAGCGCGACGTCGGCGCTGACGTTGTCGAAGACGAGCGTGCCGGTCGAGGGGGTCCCGGTCGAGGGCGGGCCGGGGCCGCCGCCGCCGGTCCCGCCGCCGCTTCCGGGCGGCGTGAAGCCGACGATGTTCCCGGGCCCGATCATGTCCAGGTTCTTGTTCGCCAGCCTGATCGCGTCGTCGGCCGTCCCGTTGTCGTTGCGGGTGTCGGCGAAGACGAAGACGTCGTCGCCGACGCGGGCGGCGACCACGTCCATGGCGCCGCTGGCGATCTGCTGGTTGGCCGCGCTCAGCGCCTCGGCATAGGTCGACGCCGTCAGCTCGGTGTAGTCGCCGCCGCTCATCGGCGTGGAGAAGACCAGCTTCTCGAACCCCGGCGTCCAGTCGGCGATGACGTCGATCTGGCCTGCGACCACGCCGCTGTCGCCCGGCGCGAACACGAAGGCGTCGATGTCGGCGCCCCCGGTCATCGTATCGGCCCCCGCGCCGCCGTTCAGCGTGTCCTCGAAGGCGCCGCCGTCCAGGATGTCGCCGCCGCCCAGGCCGTTCAGCACGTCGCGCCCGCTGCCGCCGTAGAGCCGGTCGGCCGCCGATCCGCCCGAGACGACGTCGTCGGACTCGCCGGCGAGCCTCAGCCGCGAATTGTCCGGCAGCGTGAAGAGCGCGCCCGACGCCCCGCCGCCCAGGTTCACGCTGGAGCCGGTCGAGACGATCCGGATCATGAACGACCCGAGCACCTCGATGTTGGTCGCCGTCGCCCCGTTGATGCCGGTGAACAGCAGGTCGTCTGTCCCGGCGCGGAATCCCTGCGCTTCGGGCGTCGTGATGCTGGAAAACTGATACGTGGCCACGCCGCACCCCAAGCCGCGAAACACTCTCGCCGCTCCCCCGGCGGGACCTTAGGGCCAGTTCCGGAACAAGCTCAACCGTTTCGATCCGCCGGCGCGGATTGCGCCCATGGCGCGAGCGGTCAGGCCCCGAAGATCCACCCCGGCGACAGGCTGATCAGCGGCACGCCGACCAGCACCATGCGGCCCCCGCCGGCCATGCTGATCACCGTGTCCATGCCCTCCTGCGCGAGGGTGTAGCTCGTGCCGGGGTCCACCTGGACCCGATCGCCCTCCGCGAAGTTGAAGTCCAGCACGCGGTCCAGGTTGGCGTCGCCGAAGGTATGGAAGATGTCGGCGCCCGCGCCGCCGCTCATCGTGTCGTCGCCCTTGTCGCCCGAGACGAAGTCGTCGCCGTTGCCGCCCCGGACGATGTCGTTGTCCTGCCCGCCGCGCACGATGTCGTTCCCGTCGCCGCCCTCGCAGGTGTCGGCGCCGATGTTGCCGTAGACGAAGTCGCCGCCGGCGTCGCCGAACAGCAGGTCGTTGTCCTTGCCGCCGACGCAGTAGTCGTCGCCGGCCCCGGTCGAGATCGTGTCGTCGCCCTGGTTGCCGTTGGCGTCGTCGAACCCGTCGCCGCCCGCGA
The DNA here is from genome assembly GCF_016793285.1 of Phenylobacterium sp. Classification (GTDB taxonomy): domain Bacteria; phylum Pseudomonadota; class Alphaproteobacteria; order Caulobacterales; family Caulobacteraceae; genus Phenylobacterium. Next base: position 16,929 of record NZ_JAEUMO010000080.1, on the reverse strand, counting down.
TCCAGTCCGCGCCCTCCTCGCCGCGGAGATAGGTCGATCCCACCGCGCCCTGGACCGCGCCGGGCGTGTTGTAGGCGTAGATGATGTCGTCGCCCGAGCCGCCCCACAGGGTATCGCCGCCGCCGCGGCCGACGATGAAGTCGGCGCCGCCGTAGGCGCGGATCAGGTCGGCGCCGGCGCTGCCCGAGAGCGTGTCGTCGTTGATCAGGATCGTGGAGAACGCGGCCTGGTTGTTGTCGTTGTCGACCCAGAAGCCGAACGACGTGGTCCGGATGCCCGGCGTGGGGACGTTGAGCGCGAAGCTGGTCTGCGGGCCGGTGGTGTTGCTGAACCTGAAGAAGCCCACCTGGCCCTCGGTCAGCACGCCATGCGCGTCGTAGACGAAGCCCGAGCCGCCGAACACGAGACCCGCGGCGGGCGAGTTCAGCCGGTAGACGAGGCCGGTCGCCTCGGCGGGCGTCACGCCCTTGAAGCCGCCGAAATGCAGGTCGTCCATGTTCCCGGTCACGGCGCCGTCCTGGCCGCGGAAGTTCGCCGACGCCGGCGGCGCGGCCGGACCGACGGGCGCCGGCGTCGCCGCGGTGGCGATCAGCGGCGGCGGCGCGTCGGCCGAGACGGGCGACGGCGGTCGCGGGGCCGTCAGCAGCGCCATCTTCACGAAGTTCGAGCTGTCGATAGCCGCGAGGCTGGTGTTCCGCAGGGTGATGACGACGGAGAGGGCGTTGATGTTGAAGGGATCGGCCCGGACGGTGACCGTCGACCCCACCTGGGTCGCGACGATGTTGGCCCGCCCGGCCGCCAGCTCGCCCTGAGCGAACAACGCTGCGGCGTTCTCGGTCGCGAACATTCCTTCGACGTAGTCCGCGGCGCCGATCGAGACCACGGCGAACGCGGGCAGCCCGATCCGGTCGATCGACTCGAAATCCGTGATCACGTCGCCGCCGTCGCTGATGAAGAGGTCCGCCCCGGGGCCCCCGCTGAGCGTGTCCGAGCCGCCGCCGCCTTCGAGCGTGTCGTCGCCAGGGCCGCCGAAAATCACGTCGCCGGCGAAGGTGAGCGGCGACAACGTGCCTGTGGCGTTGCCACCCTTGATCACATCGTTGCCCGTCGTCCCGATGACGATTCCCGGCGCGTCGGCTGGCCGCAGCGAGTTCACGCGGCTCGAAAACGCGGGGCCGAAGGTCAGGCTCTTGCCCGCGACAGTCAGCGTCACGTTGTCGCCTGCGTAGGCCACGGAAACCACCGACAGCGACGGCAGCGCGGTCGCGACCAGCAACTGGTCGGACGCGGTGAACCCTGCCGCCTGACCCTGCGACATCACCTCGAACGCATAAGTGGACACCGGAACACCCCCCGAGCCCGGCGCAACGAGCGCCGGGTCCCCCGAGGAGCAGCTAAGGCGATTTCGCCCGGACGCTCAACCGCTTGGCGATTGGTGGCGAACTCTCCTACCGCGCGAACTTCTGGAACTTGATGCGGTGGGGGATGAGGCTGTCGGCGCCCAGGCGGCGCTTCTTGTCCTCTTCGTAGGCCTCGAAGTTGCCCTCGAACCACTCGACCTGGCTGTCGCCCTCGAAGGCCAGGATGTGCGTGGCCAGGCGGTCCAGGAAGAAGCGGTCGTGGCTGATCACCACGGCGCAGCCCGGAAAGTCCTCCAGCGCCGATTCCAGCGCCCCCAGCGTTTCCACGTCGAGGTCGTTGGTCGGTTCGTCGAGCATCAGGACGTTGCCGCCGGCCAGCAGCGTCTTGGCCAGGTGGACGCGGTTGCGCTCGCCGCCCGAGAGCAGCCCCACCTTCTTCTGCTGGTCGCCGCCCTTGAAGTTGAAGCTGCCGACGTAGGCGCGGCTGGGGATCTCGCGCGCGCCCACCTTGACCACGTCGAGGCCGCCCGAGATCTCCTCCCAGACGTTCTTGCTGGGATCGAGGTTGTCACGGCTCTGGTCGACGTAGGCCAGCTTGACGGTGTCGCCCAGGCGCACCGAGCCCTGGTCGGCCGCTTCCTGCCCCGTGATGATCTTGAAGAGCGTGGTCTTGCCCGCCCCGTTCGGCCCGATCACGCCCACGATGCCGCCCGGCGGCAGCTTGAACGACAGGTTCTTGAAGAGGAGCTTGTCGCCATACTCCTTCTCCAGGTTGTCCGCCTCGATCACGACATTGCCCAGGCGCGGGCCCGGCGGGATCTGGATCTGGGCGAAGGTCTGCTTGGCGCGGTCGGCCTCGTTCTGCAGCTCCTCGAAGGCGGCCAGGCGGGCCTTGGACTTGCTGCGTCGCGCCGACGGCGACGAGCGCACCCACTCCAGCTCGCGCTCGATCGTGCGCTTCTTGCCAGCCTCTTCGCGCTCTTCCTGCGCGATCCGCTTGGTCTTCTGCTCCAGCCACGACGAGTAGTTGCCCTCGTAGGGCAGCCCCTTGCCGCGATCGAGCTCCAGCGTCCACTTCGTCACCTGGTCCAGGAAGTAGCGGTCGTGGGTCACCAGGATCACGCAGCCCGGGAAGGCCTCGAGGTGGTGCTGCAGCCAGGCCACGCTCTCGGCGTCGAGGTGGTTGGTGGGCTCGTCCAGCAGCAGCATGTCGGGCTTGGCCAGCAGCAGGCGCGCCAGCGCCACGCGGCGGCGCTCGCCGCCCGACAGCTTGTCCACCGGCCAGTCGTTCGGCGGACAGCGCAGCGCGTCCATCGCCATCTCGATGCGGCTGTCGATGTCCCAGAGGTCGCCCGCGTCGAGCTTCTCCTGGAGCGCCGTCATCTGCTCCATCAGCTCGTCGGAATAGTCCTCGCCCAGCCTGGCGGCGACCGCGTTGTACTCGTCGAAGATCTTCTTCTCCTCGCACCACGAGATGACGTTGCCCCAGACGTCCAGCTTCTCGTCGAGCTGCGGCTCCTGCTCCAGGTAGCCGCGCTTGATCCCGTCGGCGGCGAACGCCTCGCCCGAGAAGTCCTTGTCGATCCCCGACATGATCTTCAGCAGCGTCGACTTGCCCGACCCGTTCACGCCGACGACGCCGATCTTCGCGTCGGGGTAGAAGCTGAGCCAGATGTTCTCGAAGAGCTTCTTGGCGCTGCCTGGGAAGGCCTTGGTCAGGCCCTGCATCTGGAAAATATACTGTTGCGCCATGGGGCGTCGGGCTCGCTATAGATCGTGTGGCGGGGAAGTCGGGGCGGGAGATAGCGGCGGGCCGGCCTCGGCGCAACGCGGAACCCGAAACGCATCCGCGCGTTGGCCCCCTCAGCGGGGGTGTGCGGGGACCTGGGCCGGTGAGGGTGGACGACGTGCGCGACGCGTCCGGCAATGGGCCGGCTGGCGACAGCCGGGACGACCGTGCGTTGCCCTACCTGATCGACGCGGTCAGCGACTACGCGATCTACATGCTGGACGCGCAGGGCTGCGTCACGAGCTGGAACACCGGCGCACGGCGCCTGAAGGGCTACACGGCGCGCGAGATCCGCGGGCGGCATTTCTCGCAGTTCTTCACGCCCGAGGACCGGGCCTCCGGCGCGCCGGAGCAGTTGCTGCAGGCCGCCGGCCGCGACGGCCGCGTCGAGACCCAGGGCTGGCAGGTCCGCAAGGACGGCTCGCGCTTCTGGGCGCTGGGCACGATCAACGCGGTGCTGGACGAGACCGGCCGCCTGATCGGCTACGCGCACGTCACCCGCGACATGACCGTCCAGCGCCAGGCCGTCGACGCGCTGGCGCAGAGCGAGCGGCGCTTCCGGCTGCTGGTCGAGGGCGTGGTCGACTACGCCATCTTCATGCTCGACCCGAACGGCGTCGTCACCAACTGGAACCGCGGCGCCGAGCGCATCAAGGGCTATGCCGCCGACGAGATCGTCGGCCGCCACTTCTCGAACTTCTACACGCCCGAGGACCGCGCCGCCGGCGTTCCGGCCCGGGCGCTGGAGACGGCGCTGCGCGACGGCCGCTTCGACGCCGAGGGCTGGCGGCTGCGCAAGGACGGCTCCCGCTTCTGGGCCTCCGTCGTCATCGACCCGATCCATGACGAGGACGGCCGCCTGGTCGGCTTCGCCAAGGTCACCCGCGACGTCACCGAGCGGCGCGCGGCGGAGGAACGGCTGGCCGCGAGCGAGCGGCAGTTCCGTACCCTGGTGTCCGGCGTGGTCGACTACGCGATCTTCATGCTGGACCCCAACGGCGTCGTCTCGAACTGGAACGCCGGCGCCCAGCACATCAAGGGCTACGCCGCCGACGAGATCGTCGGCCGCCACTTCTCGGCCTTCTACACCGACGACGACCGGGCGGCGGGCCTGCCCGCGCGCGCGCTGAAGACCGCCGCCGAGCAGGGCCGCTACGACGCCGAGGGCTGGCGGCAGCGTAAGGACGGCGCCCTCTTCTGGGCCTCGGTGATCATCGACGCCATCCGCGACGAGGACGGCGCCCTCATCGGTTTCGCGAAGATCACCCGCGACATCACCGAGAAGCGGCAGGCCCAGCTCGACCTGCAACGGGCCCGCGACCAGCTCGCGCAGAGCCAGAAGATGGAGGCGCTGGGCAAGCTGACGGGCGGCGTGGCGCACGACTTCAACAACCTGCTCATGGTGGTCTCCGGCCAGGCGCAACTGCTCCGCCGCAAGGTGGGCGACGACCCCCGCGCGATCCGCGCGCTGGACGCCATCGAGGCCGCGGCCCAGCGCGGCGAGGACCTGACCCGCCACCTGCTGACCTTCTCGCGTCGCCAGCGGCTGACGCCGACCGCCACCTCGCTCAGCGACCGCGCCCATGGCCTGCGCGAGCTCATCTCGGCGAGCCTGCCGGCCAGCATCGACCTCGACATCGCGCTGCCCGACAGCCTGTGGACCGTGACGGTCGACCCCAGCGAGTTCGAACTCGCCGTGCTGAACCTCGCGGTGAACGCGCGCGACGCCATGCCGGGCGGCGGCCGTCTCTCGCTGACCGCCGAGAACAGGACCTGCGACGGCGCGGGGCCCGAGGCGCTGGCGGGCGACTTCGTGGCGTTCACCGTGGCCGATACCGGCAGCGGCATCGCCCCGGATATCCTGCCGAAGATCTTCGACCCCTTCTTCACCACCAAGGACGTCGACAAGGGCACGGGCCTCGGCCTCTCGCAGGTGTTCGGCTTTGCGCGCCAGTCGGGCGGCCTCGTCAGCGTCGACACCGAACTGGGGGCGGGCACGCGCTTCACGCTCTACCTGCCGCGCGCCGAGGCCGGGGCGACGCAGAGGGCCGAGCAGGACGACGGCCCCGCGCCGCTGGCCGGCAGCGCGCGCATCCTGCTGGTGGAGGACAATCCCGACGTGGCCGACGTGGCGGCGCGGATGCTGGAGGAGCTGGGCCACGAGGTCGTCGTCGCCGGCGGCGGCCAGGCCGGCCTGAAGGCGCTGGCCGAGGGCGCGGCCGTCGACCTGGTGTTCAGCGACATCGTCATGGCGGGCGAGATCGACGGGCTCGACATGGCGCGCCGCATCCGCGCCGCCCATCCCGACTGCCCCATCCTGCTGGCCACGGGCTATTCGGAAGCCGCCGAGCGGATCGGCGACGAGTTCCCGATCCTGCGCAAGCCCTACCGCCTGCCCGAGCTGAACCGCGCCCTGGCCGGACTGCTGAAGCCGAAGGTCGTCAGCCTGGCGTCGGCCCGCAAGGCCCGGTCGCCGAAGTCCTGATCCAGGCAGAAAGCCGCGGGGGAAGGCGTGCGCCCGCCCCCGCGAGGTGTCCCCAGGCCGGCCGGACAAAGGAGGCCGGGCCCCGGGGGAGGAAACTCACTTGGCCGCGGTCACGACCTCGGCGGCGCCGGCGTTGCAGGCGCGGATCTGGCCGGCGGTCAGTTCGCGCGGCCCGGTCCTGTAGGCGCTGACGGCGCCCAGCACGGCCACCACCTTGCGGCACTCGCGCACCGGCCCGTCGAGGTTGGCCTTGCGCTGCGCCACGCCGTTGCAGGCGTCGCCGTCGCAGGTCCACCGCACGCCGTCGATCGTCTCGGTCCGCGGAACCGAGGCGGCGCTGGCCAGCGTGGCCTCGCCACGGAACGCGGCAGGCGTCGCGGCGAAGGCCGATCCGCCCACGAACACCGCCGCGGCGGCGGCCGCAAACACACACCAGGAACTTTGCATTCTCGTGATCCTTTCGGTAGAAAAGGGCACGACCGGTCGCTAACGGAAAAAGAGCACGACCGTTCACTTTCTGTCAAGCAGGGAGGCTTGACCGTTGCGCAAGGGCGAAGCGACCCGTGGCCGGATCATCGACTCCGCGGCGCGCCTCGCGGCGGTGCGGGGCCTGACGGCGGTCAGCCTGGGCGACGTCGCCGAGGTCGTCGGCCTCTCCAAGAGCGGCCTGTTCAAGCACTTCGAGTCGAAGGACGACATGCGGATGGCCGTCGTCGAGACGGTCATGGAGCGCTTCGGAGAGTTCGTCTGGAAGCCCGCCGAGACCCGGCCGCCCGGCCGCGGGCGGCTGGAGGCGGTCTTCGAACGCTGGCTCCACTGGTGCGAAAGCGAGTGGGCGGAAAGCGGCTGCCCGATCATGCAACTGACCATCGAACTCGACGACCAGCCGGGTCCCACGCGCGACTACCTGCACAAGGGCCTGGGCGTGTTCCGCGGCGCCCTGGTCCGGGAGTTCCAGGCGCTGCGCGACCCGCCGCTGACGGAAGCCGAGGCGAAGGCCGCCTACTTCCAGATGCGCAGCTTCATCCTGGGGCTGTCCGAGGCCCGCCGGATGATGGGCGACGCCGACGCCGAGCGCTCGGCCCGCGCCGCCTTCGAGGCCCTGCTCGACCGGACGGCCCGCCCCGCCGACGCCTGAGCTAGCGGAAGATCTCCAGCGGCGCGCCGGCCCGCGGGTCGAACGCCGCCACGTCGAGCCCCAGCGCCTTCAGCGCCGTCGCCGCGATCTGGCTCTGCGACGCGCAACCCACCGGCGCCGCGCCCGCCCGCACGCCGGGCCCGATCGCCGCGATCCAGATCGCGTCTGAGCCGGGCGCCTTGGGCCCATGGTGCTTCCACGCGTCCGGCGCCTGTGTCCCGCGGCCGTGGTCGGTGGTGACGATCAGCGTGGTTTTGCCCGCATACGCGGGGTCCGCCTGGAGCGTGCGCCAAAGCTCGGCCACGAACCCGTCGGCCCGGCGCGCGGCCCACAGCATCTGGTCGTAGCGCCCGTCATGGGCGAAGTCGTCGGTCTCGTCGTAGGCCACGTACAGCACCCGCGGCTTGCGGACCTTCAGCGCCTCCATCGCCCAGGCCTGAGTGAAACCGTCCAGCCGTGCGGTCGGCCACAGCCGCGGCGCATCGCGCTGCAGCGCCGCGATCGGGCCCGCCGTCCCGCCGCCCGCCCAGCCGGCGTTGACCCTCACGCCGCTGCGCGGCGGGATGATCTGGTCGAACACGTCCCAGGAAGCGGCGACCTCGACCTTGCCGCGGAACTCCGGCCGGCGGTTCAGCCACTCCAGGAAGGTGACGTTGGCGTTCGAGCCGTGCGCGTTCGACCCGATGGCCGGGTCGGGCCGCCCGGTCAGGATCTCGTTGTAGCCGGGATAGGAGAACCAGCGGTCGTTCGCCACCGCCGCGCAGCCGCCGTGATCGCGGTCGCCCAGAAGCACGCCCTGCTTCGCCACCGGGCCGGTCAGGAAGGGCATGAGCGCCGCACGCCGGTCGGGCGGATCGAGGAAGTCCTTGCGGATCAGCGCCCGCTCGGTCGTGAACGTCTTGTCGTCGGCCCGCGCCGGGTCCGCCCCGCGGAACACCTCCGTCCACGGCAACCCGTCCAGGGTCACCAGCACCAGGCGGCGATCCACGTCCGCCGCGGCGGCCGGCGTCGCGATCGCCGCGGCCATGGCCATCGCCGCCGCCCGTCTCAGCCCGTCCCCAAGCACCGCACGCTCCTGCCGACCCTCACCGAGTTGATCACGCACACCGGCGTTCCGGAACCTCCGTCGTGCTGTGGCGTAGTGTTTCCCGGACGCGTAACAACCTGAGGAGTGAGAGCATGCACAAGGACGAAGCCAAGGGCGCCGCCAAGGACGTCGCCGGTTCCATCAAGGAGGCCGTCGGCAAGGCCACCGACAATCCGAACCTTGCCGCCGAGGGCGCCGCCGAGCGGCTCGAAGGCAAGATCCAGAAGGGCGTCGGCGCCCTCAAGGACGCGGCGCGGGACGCGCTGAAGAAGTAGCCCGCAACCGGAGCCTACGCCTCGGCGTCGATCTCCTCGAAGCTCTTGCCGCGCGTCTCCCGCGCGGCAAGGGCGGCGGTGCCGGTGAGCAGGGCCGCGCCCGCGACATAGATCGCGATCGGCGTCCCCGACCCGTAGGCCGCCAGCAGCGCGGCGGCGATGAGCGGCGCCAGCGAGCCCGCGAAGATCGACGTCACCTGATAGCTCAGAGAGGCGCCGGAGTAGCGGATCCGGGTCGGGAACATCTCGGCCAGGAACGCCGCCTGCGGCCCATACATCGCCCCGTGGAAGAAGAGCGCCCCGACGCAGGCCAGCGCGATCATCGCCGGATCGGCCGTGTCGAGCAGCCGGAAGAAGGCGAACGCCCAGAGCATCATCCCGAACGCCCCGAAGGCGTAGACCGGCCGCCGCCCGATCCAGTCCGACAGCGCCCCGAAGCTCGGGATCAGCACGCAATGGATCGCCGAGGCGACCAGGATCGCATTGAGTGCGGTCGCCCTCGGCAGGCCGAGCTTGGTGGTGACGTAGGTGATCGAGAAGACCGTGACGACGTAGTAGCTGATGTTCTCGGCGAACTTCAGTCCCGCCCCGATCAGGAGTTCCTTCGGCCGCCTGCGGATGGCCTCCAGGGCCGGCGCCTTCTCGATCGCGGCCTGCTCCTGCGCCACCGCCTTGAACGCCGGACTCTCCTCGACGGTCGTGCGGATCCACCAGCCGACGCCGATCAGCACCGCCGAGATCAGGAACGGCACGCGCCAGCCCCAGGCCAGGAAGTCGGCCTCGCTCTGCAGCCCCGACATCAGCGCCAGCACCCCCGACGCCATCAGGCTGCCCAGCGCCACGCCCGCCTGCGGCCAACTGGCCCAGAACCCCCGCCGCGCGGCGTCGCCGTGCTCGGCCACGATCAGAACCGCCCCGCCCCACTCGCCCCCGACCGCGAAGCCCTGCACCAGCCGCAGCAGGATGAGCAGCCCCGGCGCCAGCAGCCCCACCTGGCCGTAGGTCGGCAGGCACCCGATGAGCACCGTCGCGGCGCCCATCATGACCAGGCTCAGCATCAGGAGCCGCTTGCGGCCGATGCGGTCGCCGAAGTGTCCGAACACCACCCCGCCCAGCGGCCGCGCCACGAAGCCCAGCGCATAGGTCGCGAACGCCAGCATGGTCCCCACCAGCGGATCCTCCGCCGGGAAGAACAGCTTGTTGAACACCAGCGCCGCGGCCGTGCCGTAGAGGAAGAAGTCGTACCACTCGATGGTGGTGCCGATGATGCTGGCGCCGACCACCCGTCGCAGGGTGGCGGGATCGGACGTCGGTTGCGTCATTCGGCTTTCGCCCCCTGTTGCGCCGGCTCCAGGTCGGCGTAGCGGCCGAAGTCGGCGGGCAGGCCGACGTGCCGGTAGTGGTCCAGCCAGAGCCAGTAGCGAGGCGGGTGATAGAGCGCCTCGGGCGTCGCGGGGTCCGCGAACAGCCCGCCCGCGAGATCCTCGCGGACGAAGAAGGCGTTGGCGCCGGTGAGGTTGGTGGCGACGAGCCGGTAGCCCATGCGGCCCGCCACCTCGCAGATCGCCTTCAGGCTCGAGCCCGCGAAGTCGCCGCCGCGCCAGAAGCGCCGCGGATCGTAGACCGGCTGCTTGCTGAGGTCGGGGCGGAACTTGGCGTTGTACTCGATGACGACGACCTTGGGCCGAAGCTCCAGGGCCGCGAGCACATGGATGTCGTTGCCGTCGATGTCGATCGAGAAGAGGTCGACGTCATGCGGCTGCTCGAGCTGGCGCAGCACCGGCCCGATGTTCTCCGCCGTCACCGTGCCGAACGCCAGGAACAGCCGCCGGTCGACGAGCGAGGCGAACCTCTCCTGGATCGGCCCCTGCTGCGCCGGATCGCCCTCGATCCAGACGCCGGTCCAGCCCTTGTGCAGCAGGTAGAGGGTGTTGCACTCGAGTCCGTTCTCGACCCCGATCTCGACGAACCGGCCCGGGCCGACGCCGAGCCGGCGGAAGATCTCCTCCAGGATCCCGTCTTCGTCGCTCTGGCTGTAGACCTTGAACCCGTGCGGCTCGAGCCGCCGCGGATCGGCGCGCAGCGGGGCGAGGATCCGCTCGATCTCCTCGCGGGCCAGGTAGCCCGCGTTGCGCCGCGCGCTGGCGTTCAGCCCCTCGAGTTCGGCCGCCGCGTTCACTTCGCGCCCTTGACCCACGCCCGCCCCTGCGCGGCCGCCAGGTCGATCAGGTCGCCCATGGCCACCGGCACGTCCAGCGAGTGCGTGCCCCAGTCGGGCTGGAGCTTGCCGTCGGCCAGGTGGTCGCCCGTCAGCTCGTCGGTGCGCGGATCCCTGGGGTCGGCGTTGACCCGCCAGGCCAGGTACGACCCCTGCGCGCCGCTGACGCACCTGGCGCTCACCAGCCCGGGCACGCGGACATAGCGGGTCGCGATCGGCCGCATCGGGGTGACCCAGGGCTTCGGCGGGGCCGCGGTCGGATGCATGGCCGTCGCGCCGAACACCGGATGCATCGTCACGAGGCCGCCGCCCAGCGCCGCGGGATTGGCGCAGGCCACCGTCATCCCGGGCTGGGCGGTGCGGCCGAAACGGCTGTTGTCCGGCGGCGGCGCGCTCTCGCGGAAGCTGACGTAGCTCACGACACAGCCGGTCTGGGTGCGCGTGCGGCAGACCGGCGTGGCCTTGAAGTCGCCGCCCACGTCCTTGCCGGCGGGAACCAGCACGTTCGTCCCGATCAGGTAGGCGGCGATCATCTGCTTCTGGACGGGCCTGCCGTCGATCTCCTCGGCGATCAGCCGCTTCAGGACGCCCGCGCCCTGGCTGTGACCGTAGAGGATGACGCCGCGGCCCTTGTTGTCGTGCTTCAGGTAGTGGTTCCAGGCGTCCAGCACGTCGCGGTAGGCCAGTTCGCGGTCCGTCGCCATCGGCCTGCCCGCCGTCGCGGCCCGGAGCGCCGGGATCGTGATCTGGCGATAGATCGGCGCATAGATCCTGCAGGCGCTCGCAAACCGGGCGAGCTGGCGCGAGACGGTCCCGATCTCCTCCGGGCCGACGGTCATGTCGCTGTTCGGCGTCGGGTCCGCGCTCGCGGTCGGATAGACGTAGAAGCAGTCGATCGGCGCGTCCGGGTCGCCCTTGAACGGCTCGGCGCGATAGGTCCCGTCGGCGTGTACCACCGTCGCCGTGAGGTCGATGGCGCAGGCGTCGCCCGCGCGGTCCGGCCGGCACAGCCATGCCTCGGCCTGGGCGTAGTCGTTCGGGGCCGGCTGGCTCCACGCCGGTCCCGCCAGCAGCATCGTCGCCGCAAGCGCGCTCAACACCATCCGCATGACCGCCGGCCTCCCGTCCGGACTCTCGACGGTCCGGTACGGCGACCATCCAGGGCCGGGCGCCCGAAAGCAAGGCATGCGGCGACCGGCTGTCGCATGCGGGCCGTTGTGGGGTTGACGTTAACGAGTCCCCCGCCATGTTGCCGCCGTCCATTTTCGACGGCCTGGAAAGCAACGCCTTGCCCAACCTCGTCCGCCGCAGAGAGCTGCTGACCTTCGGCGCCGCCGCCGGCCTCGCCGCCATCGCCGCCCCCGCCTGGGCCCAGACGCTCGACATCTGGGAGCCGCGACGCGCGGTGCTCGACAACCTGCACACGGGCGAGCGGTTCAGCGAGGTCTACTACGCCAACGGCAGCTACCTGCCCGACGCCCTGGCCGAGGCGACCCGCGTGATGCGCGACTGGCGCACGGGCGACGAGCACTTCATCGACCCCAGCCTGTTCGACGCCCTGCACGCCATCGGCGGCAAGCTCGAGACGGCCCAGCCTTTCCAGGTCATCTCCGGCTACCGCTCGCCCCGGACCAACGCCATGCTGCGCAGCCGCTCGAGCGGGGTCGCCGAGCACAGCCAGCACACCATCGGCAAGGCCATCGACGTGCGCCTGGAGGGCGTGGAGCTGTCGCGCCTGCGCGACGCGGCGGTCGCGCTGGGCGCCGGCGGCGTCGGCTACTACCCGGTTTCCAACTTCGTCCACGTCGACACCGGCCGCGTCCGCCAGTGGCGGGGCGCCTGAACCCCAAACCCTGAACGTGATGGCCGGCCCTGTGCCGGCCGTGACGTACCGAGAGCGGAGGCTAGTTCGTCGGCGGGCCTTCCGGGGGCGGCTCGGGTTCGACCGTCGTCATGCCGGTGGCTGCGGCGTCGTCCTGGATCTGCTGTTCCTCCGGCGTCGGCGGCGGGGCGGGCGGCGGGGCTTCAGGCGCGGCCACGGGCGCTTCGGCGGCCTTGGGCGCCGCGGCCGCAGGGGCCACCGGCGGCGGCGGGGCCTTGGCCGGCTCCTGGTCGAACTTCAGCGCCCGGCTCGCCGCCAGCGCGAGCAGGACCGCCACGCAGGCGCCCGCGATCCACAGCACCGTCCTGAACATCTGGCCCCCTCAGGTCCTCTTCGCGTCCGGCTTCTGGACCGGCTTCGGCGCCGGCTTCGGCGGATCGGCCGCCAGCACGCCCACCCGCTGCAACAACTGGCGGTCCCAGTTGTAGGGGTCGGAGCGGAAGTGCATCTGCCCGTCCGTCCCCGCGAACGCCGTCCAGTAGAAGATGTAGACCGGCACCGTCGCGGAGAGCCGCGCGCGCACGGTCTTGTCGCCTTCGAGCTGGGTGTCGATCGCCTCGGGCGTCCAGGTGGCGTCGCCTTCCAGCAGCGCCTCGGCCAGCGCCCGCGGCTTCTCCAGCCGCACGCAGCCATGGCTGGCCTGGCGCGCGAACAGGTCGAAGCCGCCCTTCGACGGCGTGTCGTGCAGGTAGACGGCGAACGGGTTGTCGAAGTCGAACTTGAAGCGGCCCAGCGCGCTCTGGTCGCCCGACGCCTGCTGTAGCCGCGGCTGTCCGCCCTCGACCGGGATGATCCGGTAGCCGTTGCGCGCCAGGTAGCCCGGGTTCGCCTTCTCCTTCGGCCACAGTTCGCGCGCCGCTATGCCCGAAGGCACGTTCCAGGGCGGGTTGATGACCACCGAGTGGATCGCCGAGGCCAGCATCGGCGTCTCGTCGCCCGGCCGGCCCGAGACCGCCTTCATCGACAGCACCGGCTTGTCGTCGCGGAACAGGGTCACGATCGCGGCGCCCGAGTTCACCTGCACCCGCGTCGCCGGCATGACCGACGGCATCCAGCGCCAGCGCTCCATGTTGGCGACGATCTGCAGGATGCGCTGCCCGACCGGCTGGTTGAGGTAGGCGAGCGTGCCGTTGCCGACCACGCCGTCGGGCTTGAGGCCATAGCGCCGCTGGGCGCGGATCACCGCCTCCTTCAGCGGCTTGTCGAAGACGGCCGCGCCGGTCGCCGGCGACAGCGGATCCTCGGCGGCGAGGCGGGCGCGAAGGTCGGCCACGCGGGCGTCCTTGGAGCCGAGCTCGAGCTTCCCGCCCTCGGCGACCTTCTTCCAGCCGCCCGCCGCGGCGATCTCGCGATAGCGGGCCAGGCCGCGCTTGAGCGCCGCATAGCCGGAGTAGCGGGGCGGCAGGCTGTCGAGCCAGGCCTGCAGCCGCCCCTCCGCGAGGGCCTTCGCCAGGTCCGGCGCAGGATCGTAGGGCGCGGGCCGCACCTGCCAGAGCTCGGGGAACTGCTCGGGATCCATCCGCCCGATCTTCACGTCGTGGGCGTAGCGGACGAGGCCGTCGGTCAGCGCCGCCGTCTGCGCCGGCGTCAGCGGCTGGCCCTCGGTCAGCCCCGCGGGCAGGTAGTCCTTCGGCTGGAGGCCCTGCAGGTCGGCGGCGGCCAGCGCCTTCAGCGCGACCTGCTGCTGTGCCGCGCCGAGCGGCGGGATCTCGACGGGCGGCGGAGGCGGCGGCGGGACGACGGTTGCGGGCGCGACCGGCAGCACCGGCGGCTGGGCGGGCGCGGCCTTCGGAGCCACGGCGGGCGCCGGGGCCTGCGCGGCGAGCACGGGCTCACCCAGCGCCAACGGCGCCAGTGCGGCCAAGGTCAGGTAGCGCCCCAAGCGTCCGCCTCGCGACCCGTACATCCTGGCGTCTGCCCCCTTCTCTCACGGCCGGAATCATCGACGTGAACCCGTGACCCCGAGATGAACGCACAGGTGGGCTCTGCGGACAGGCGTGTCGATGTCGCGGCGCGCGATGACAGTCGCACTGTCACTTCGCGGCAACATTTGCGCCTGTCAGGCGACTCGGTAGGGGTGGACCCGGCCGTTCGGATCGGTCACTTCGCCGTCGCCGACGTAGCAGGGCCCGACCGGCGACTTCCCGTGCCCGCCGGGGATGTCGAGGATGTAGGTCGGCTGGCAGAGACCCGAGACACGGCCGCGCAGATCCCGCATCAGCGCCTGCCCCTCCGCGATCGTGCTGCGGAAGTGTCCGGTGCCCGGCGCGAGATCCGGATGGTGCAGGTAATAGGGCTTGATCCGCAGCTCCACGAACCGTCGCATCAGCGCCTCCAGCACCGCGGCGTCGTCGTTCACGCCCTTCAGCAGCACCGTCTGGCTCACCATCGGGACGCCCGCGTCGAGGATGCGGGCGCAGGCGGCCGCCGCCTCGGGCGTCAGCTCGTCCGGGTGGTTGGCGTGCAGCCCCACCCAGGTGGTCTTGCCGGGCGCCTTCAGGGCCTCCACCAGTTCGGGCGTCACCCGCGCCGGATCGACCGCCGGAACGCGGGTGTGGAAGCGCACGATCTTCACGTGATCGATCTTCGCCAGCCGCGCCGTCAGGTCCGCCAGCCGGCGGGGCGACAGGATCAGCGGATCGCCGCCGGTGACGATCGCCTCCCAGATCTCGGGCCGCCCCGCGATGTAGGCCATCGCCGCGTCGAGCTGGGCGGCGCTCAGCGGGCGGATGCCGTCGGGGCCCACCATCTCGCGCCGGAAACAGAACCGGCAGTAGACCGCGCACGCGTGGTTGGCCTTCAGCAGCACGCGGTCCGGATAGCGGTGGACCACGCCCTCCACCGGACTGAAGGCGTCGTCGCCGATCGGGTCGGCCCGTTCCTCCGGCGCCTGCACGAGTTCGTCCGCCGTCGGCACGAACTGGCGCGCCATGCCGTCGTTGCCGGGGATCGCCGCCGCCATCGCGGGCGTGATCGCCACCGCGTAGCGCGCCGCGACGGCCTCCAGCGCTGCGATCCGTTCGGGCGCGGCCAGCCCCGCGCCGACGAGGTCGGCCGGCGTGCGGAGGGTGCGGGCGGCGGGCATGGCGCGCGACATAGATGGACAAGCCCTCCATCGCAACGCCGCGCGATGCCGCTGGCCCCTCCGGCGCTCCGGTCCGTCCGGGGCCGGGAAGCCGAAGGTCTATCCCCGAGGAGGCCCCTAGGCGCTGTGCGTCGTGTCCGGCAGGCCCAGGATGCGCTTGCTGACGATGTTGAACTGCACTTCCTGGCTGCCGCCGTAGATCGACATCGCCTTGCCCCAGAGCCAGGCGCGCACCGCCTCGATCTCGTCGTGGGCGAAGTCCTTGCCGTCCCAGCCCAGGCCCTGCGAGCCCATCAGCTCCAGCGTCAGCTCGGCGCGGGTCTGGGCGACCCAGGTGGCCGAGTTCTTCAGCACCGACGGGGCGTTGCCGGGGCTGTTGTTGCCCTTGGCCTCGGCGGCGGCGCGGGCCAGCGTGAGCCCGTGGGCGCGCGCGTCCATCTCGTGCTTCACCAGCCGCGAGCGGAAGTCGGCGTCGGCCAGCCGGCCGGCGTCGTCCGTGCCGATGTAGTCCTTGGCGATCAGGTTCAGCGGCTTGGGCGGCCGGCCGCCCATCACCGAGCCGGTCTGGCTGGCGCGCTCGTGCTGCAGCAGGCGCTTGCCGACGGTCCAGCCCACGTTGAGCTGCCCCAGCAGCGCCTCCTTCGGCGCCGTCGCGTCGGTCAGGAAGGTCTCGCAGAACGGCGAGGCGCCCGAGATCAGCCCGATGGGCCGCGTCTCAATCCCCGGCTGGTGCATGTCGACCAGGAAGAAGCTGATGCCCTCGTGCTTCTTCGCCGACGGGTCGGTGCGCGCCAGCAGGCCGCACCAGTCGGAGTGCTGGGCCCCGCTCGTCCACGTCTTCTGGCCGTTGAACACCCACTTGTCGCCGGCGTCCTCGGCCTTCATCTGCAGGCTGGCCAGGTCCGACCCGGCGTTGGGCTCGGAGTAGCCCACGCACCATTGCACCTCGCCCCTGACGATCGGCGGCAGGTGCCTGGCCTTCTGCTCCTCGGTGCCGTAGTCCATGATCGTCGGGCCGATCATGGTGACGCCCATCCCGAACATCAGCGGGTTGAAGGCGCCCAGCTTCGACATCTCCTGGCCCAGCACGCGCGACTGCGCGACCGAGAGGCCGCCGCCGCCGTACTGCGTCGGCCACGTGGGCGTGCCCCAGCCCTTCTCGCCCATGGCCTTGCGCCACTTGGCGAGATCGGGATCGTTCACCCGCGCCTCGGCCGAGCTCAGCGCCGCGGCCTTGCCCTTCAGCGCGGCGGGGAAGTTGGCCTCCAGCCAGCTCCGCGCCTCGGCCCGGAAGGCCTCCAGATCGGTGTCGGCGCCGAAGTCGGCCATGGGAACGCTCCTCAGTCGTATAGGGCGCGAACCTTAGGCCGCGCGGTTGTCGGTGCAAGCTAGGCTGGCTGACGCCACGGGAGAGAAGAGCCTATGAAGGCCCATGAACCCCTGGATCCATCTCGACACGGCGCAGGTCCCCGGCGGCGGCGAACTGCGGCTCATGCAGCGGGGACAGGACTATTCGATCATGTCGGGCGGGATCGAGCTGATGAACAGCCGGCTCTACGGCTCGGAGGTCGCGCTGTGCGACCTTGCCGTCGCGAGGCTGCCGCCGACC